>CAXUMK010000262.1:0-8046 GCA_964251885.1 uncultured Segetibacter sp.
ATTATTATTTGTAAATAAATTGTCTATCTTCGTTTCGGCCTTAATGATCTTTACAGTTTCGCAATAGTTCTCTGGACGTTTTATGTAAATGTTTCTCTGGTATATTGTTGCTGTGTTCGTTAGGGATTTTTTATTTTTATTTTCTTAATTTTTTTACAAATGAACATTTACGTTGGAAATCTCAGTTGGACTATGACTGAGCAGGATTTAGCTGATTTATTCACTCCATTCGGTGAAGTAGTATCTTCAAAAATTGTTACTGACAAATTTAACGGTAACCGCAGCAAAGGCTTTGGTTTCGTAGAAATGTCTGACGACGAAGCAGGTAAAACTGCCATCAGCCAGTTAAACGAAAGCGACATAATGGGTCGCAAAATCGTTGTTAACGAATCACAACCACGTCCGAAAGATGGTTCTGGTGGTGGTGGATTTAAAAAGAGAAGCTTCGGCGGCGAAAGCGGCGGTGGCGGTGGATTTAACCGTGGCGGAAGCGGCGGCGGTGGCGGTTTCAATCGCAATCGTGGCGGCGGAAGCAGCAGCGGTGGAAGCGGTGGCGGTTACAACCGTTATTAATTCTGTTCACACAAAAACTGTAAAGTCTGGCATTATGCCGGACTTTTTTTGTTTTTCGGTGGCACTTTTTAATTTTAAATTGTTTAGCAGACAGAAGAGAGTGATTCTTATTTCTTAAAGAACTAAATGTTCTTTAAGGGCAAATATAGTTACCTCTTACCTACTTTTAAGTTGAACGCTGAAGTCTTACCCTATTACATCCTCCTAAGGACTCTAGCACCTTCCAACTAATTTACTACTCTATGATGTGAAGATAAAAGTCAAGCTTTGTTGCTATTACTTAGTGGGTGATACTGCTATAGAAGTTATAAGCTGAATTCATACACAGTCATTACGTATGCTACTTTGAACGATTATTCAGTAATATTATTTCCCAAAATATTACTTACCTTTTGTATTCTATTTGAAATTCTTTTAGGAATGGATAAACAATTAATTGATACGTTTAAAATTTATGCTAAATCTAATCTTAGATCAATCAAACATCCTTCAAGGAATGCCTCCATTCCGATTGATGAATTAGATGCAATAATAGATTTATTATTTTCTGTATTGTATGAAAATACAGATGAGGAAGTCTTTTTTTCTTTATTGCAAATATTTAGGCAAAACTTTCTTAAAATAAAAGACTTTCAACAAGAGGAAGTATCAACAGCTATTCAAATCTTAGCAACTAATTTTGAAGCCTTTCTTCGAAAAATTGCATTTTTAAAATATAAAGATGAGGAGCTTTTGTATGGCAATTCAGAAACCTTCGGTATAAAAGAATTGACATTAGCAGATTTATTAAAAAGTCAAACTAAAGAGAAAAAAGAAAATGGCAATTATATTGATTTCCCGAGTTTATTAGTCTCACAAAAAGGAATAACTGCCGCGATATATAATCGTGTTCGCGAGCTAAGGAATGATATTCATCATGCAAAATCTTACAATAGACAAGAGCAGATTGAATATTCAAATTTGATTCTTGGGGCATACATGTTAGCAGTAGTAGATAATAAAGACATCTTACAAAAACAACTTCTCCCCGAATACAAG
Source organism: uncultured Segetibacter sp. (assembly GCA_964251885.1). Classification (GTDB taxonomy): domain Bacteria; phylum Bacteroidota; class Bacteroidia; order Chitinophagales; family Chitinophagaceae; genus Segetibacter. The sequence goes on from CAXUMK010000262.1 coordinate 1,612, forward strand.
TTTTTAGAGGCGATAATCAATTCTCCTGAATTCAATGTTCTTGACAAATCTTTTATTGAATTAACAGGAGAAGAAACAACTTTTTCGTTTGACAATATTGTAATAGAATTATTACCACCTGATAAATTACTTAGGTTAGTGGAATATGGAGAAGAGGAGGCTGATGATAAAGAGCTTCAAAATTTAAGAGTCGATACCATTAATATAATTGCTAAGGACAGTGGAAGTTTCCTAATTGTTGGTGAACCCGGAAGTGGGAAAACAACGTCGTTAAAAAACATATTTTTTCTAAATGCCTCTGAAATTTTGAAAGGAAGTAAAGACTGCAAGTTTCCAATTTACATTCAATGCCACTTATATACAGAACCAGGAGGAGTAGATCTTTTATTAAAGCAATCACTCGCTAGTTATGATCTACCCTATATAAGAAGTAAATATAAAGTACTGATTATAATAGATGGACTGAATGAAATTCGACATGCTTTAAAAAGAAAAGCATTTAATGAGATTAGAAGTCTTTTTGTTCAATATGATGATTTTGATTTTATTCTTTCATCAAGAAAAAATGACGATATAAGTTGGTTAAATCTGCCAGTATTTGAACTAAAGAAGTTGGATGATGTTCAAATAAGAAACTACTTGTCTAATAAATTAGATAAAGAAAAACAAGATATTGTATGGCAACAATTGATTAATAGCAAACAACTTATTGATATTGCAAGAAACCCTTTGCATTTAGCAATGCTTACTGCACTTGCTTCAATAAACAAAATTTCATCTTCGCTAAATAGAGGTCTTGTTTTTAGAAATTTTACAAATACCTTATTAACTAGGGAAAGAAAATTCTATAATACAAGGTTGAATACGAAAATAGACCTACTCTCCGATTTGGCTTTTTGGATGAGATCAAATGGCTTTTATGGAAATACAGGAATAATTGCGGTAAAAGATGTGATAACAATAAAACTCAAGAAAGTTGATCATTCTATTGGAATAAATGAAATTGTTTAAGAGTTGATTGATAATAATATTCTCGTTAGGATTAATGATACTATTGGTTTTAAACATGAAACATACCAAGAGTATTTTGCAGCTTTAGAAATCCAAAATCTTTTTTTAAGGAGTGAGAACTTATTCCTAAATCTTAATGATAATATTTGGATAAGTTCCATTGAATTAGCTAGTGATCTTTTTACTTCAGATCAGACTTTGCATTTCTTCAATTATTTATTTATTGGAACAAAAATTGGAATTGCGAAAAGTTTAGAAAGTTTTGATGTATCTGATTTCAATCCCACATTTTCAATTGCTTGTAAAATAGCTTACAATCTAAAAGAATTTCACCCTGAAATTTTCGTAAAGGCTGAAGAATATCTAAATAATTACATTGTTTTATGGTCATACTTATATTCGCAAGGCAAGCAGCCATTCGAATTCCTTGAACTTATAAAAGCAGCTTCAACCTTATCCAGTGAAAAGCTCTTACTTAAACTGTTCCTAACTCCAAAATATATCACACTCTTATTTCATTCTAAAGAAGTTGACGAGAGTGGAAAAGAAACCTATGAATATTTGACCTATGAAAAAAGAATTATTTCCACATCAAAAGTATTTACAGAAAATCTAAGCAGCTTTAAAACATTTTTTTTATTAATACCGGAAATCAATGAAAAAATATCCACCTTTTATTTTTCCAAATCAATTACCACAGGCTTTAATTACTTAAAGAAGTACACATTTGCAAATATTGAATTCAGGCAACTTAAAGAGGCTTATGATGCAACAAAAGATATTAAGATCTTACGCCAAATAGGAAGAACTGATATTGACTTTTATATACAAAATTCTCCTATTGGGACTGATAAAAACATAAGTAGCTTATACAAGTTCATTATTAAAAATCACATTGCAAATTCCAGAGGGCAGGATATTCTTTTTAATTCTTTATTTAATGGAAAGCTTGAAATGGGGGTTAAATGTTTAATTGTAGAAGCTTTATCTCGACCTGCTACCTTAGACAAAGTTTTAGTTTATTTTCAGCAATGCGATGCAAGTACTAAACAATATTATAGAGAAAATATCCCCGAAACTTTAAACTCAATACCCTTTGAAATACTATCCCCGATATTTAAAAGTTAATACCCAGAATCTCCTTTAGATATTTCCTTTTCTAAAATCTTGTCTGAACCTCTATTCTTTTATCACCGTGATCAAATAATTGGAAGCAACCAATTAAATGAAAAATTAGTTGTAAACTTCTGCAATGACGAGAAATTTAAAAGGTTTGCTTCGAAGATGGGTTTAAACTATATACTTTCCCAAAGTCTGGAAAAGAAATCGATTTATATTTTATTGAACTTTTTAGATTCTCCAAATAATACTTCGTCTTATCTTTTATATTCTATCGTAAAGAAGAGTGTAATAAAGGTCCATTCTCTGTATCCAAAAAATGTTAATTTAAAAGCAGGGAATGCTGTTATTGTTGAGAATAAAAATATAGTTAACGAAATACCTTTAGAAAAAATTCCTGATTCCTTATTCGCTCACAGTTATGTTGTAAAAATTTTAAAAACTTCAGAAGAAGGATTTATCAAAAATTTTGACGGCAGTGATAAGAAAAAAGATTACTATTTCACTTCTAAATTTTGTATAGAATTTCCTACCATAGTCAGTAAAGTTAAATTTATACCTGGAGTTAATATAAAGGACTCCTATGATGAGATGCCATTTGCGTATTTTGTAATGCCGCTCAATTGAATCAAGTTATTTTGTTTGTTGCCTTTATTTATTACGTTCTTATAACAACTACAATTTAAAACATTAACATAATTTCCTTAACAAAAAAACCCCCTACAGAGTAAAACTGAAGGGTTTAGATAATAAATATGGCAGCTACCCACTCTCCCCCTGTTGGTATCCCTGTAACACCCCCCATCGCAGACTTAACTTCTCTATTCGATATTGTAAGAAAGTAACAGCTTCTTATAAGCTCTCTAAAAAATAAAAAGCACTTGCATTGAAGCTGAAGCTGCCATAAAAAACTACTGATTAAGCGTCGCAACGTCCCAACGGATGTTCAGATCAAATACAAATACTGGTCTCCAAAAAATCAAATCCGACGTTGCCACTGTTTCTTGCAGCAGTGCCGTTGCAGTTTGTTAGCACCTGCAACAAAAGCATGGGCATGATGAGAGATAAAATGATGCATAGCACTAATAATGTCACTACAAATAACCGCAGAACCAAAAGCTTCTTTACAAACAATTGCAGAAAAGTAATAGTTGCAGGTGATAACATCTGCAACGGCTTCACAAAGCTGCGGCAGTTGTTTTAAATAACTTCCCCATTTGAAAAACCCATTAATAATTCTTATATTACGATACAAATAACTGTATTGAAATGAAAAAAACAAAAAGCCTTACTAACTATTTCACGTCATTGATCTGTGCACTTCTTTTCTCTCATTTATGCTTTTCACAATTTGCTCCTAATGATAAGCTTACAACAGACCCGGCGGTGAAAGTCGGTAAATTACCAAATGGATTAACCTATTATATCAGGAAGAATACAAAGCCCGAACAAAAGGTTCAGCTTCGCCTGGTTGTGAATGCCGGTTCTGTTTTAGAGCAACCCGACCAGCAGGGCCTTGCGCACATGATGGAGCACATGAACTTTAACGGTTCGCAGCATTTCCAGAAAAATGAACTGGTAAGTTACCTTCAATCCATCGGCGTAAAATTTGGTGCAGACCTGAATGCCTATACCGGTTTTGATGAAACGGTTTATATACTTCCCATACCCACTGATGCTCCCGGAAAAATAGATACTGGTTTTACCATTCTTGCAGACTGGGCCGGCAATGCAACGTTAGACACGGCTGAAATAAACAAAGAGCGTGGTGTTGTGCTCGAAGAGTCGCGCCTGGGGAAAGGAGCTAATGAACGAATGGGCAAAAAGTATTTTCCCGAATTATTCAATGGTTCACAATATTCAACCAGGCTGCCTATTGGTAAAGACAGCATCATTTCCAACTTCCCCGCCGAAGCGCTGGTAAGGTTTTATAAAACATGGTACCGCCCCGATTTAATGGCTGTAATTGTAGTTGGCGATATAGACCCCCAGCTTGCAGAACAGGAAATAGTGAAACACTTTAGCCAGTTTAAAAATCCTGATCAGGAAACACCCCGGCCAGCTATTATTCCGTTTGCCGAAAGAAAAGAAAGCGTCGGACTGGTTCTTACAGATAAAGAACAAACGATCAATCTGCTGCAGGTGTATAATTATGTAGAGCCTGCAAAACCAATTGATACCTGGGCTGCATACAGGGAAACAATAGTTGAAAACCTGTTCAATACATTGATTAGCGCCAGGCTTAATGAGCTTAGCCAGCAACCCGACCCGCCTTTTTTATTTGGCAATACATCGTTTCAAAATTTCATAAGAGGGTACAGGTCTTTTGTATCTTTTGCCGCCATTAGCGATAAGCCTGTAAAAACAGCCATTGATGCATTGATAACAACAACAGAAAGTGTAAGAAAATATGGTTTCCTGCAAACCGAACTGGAAAGGGCAAAAGACAACCTGATGAACCAAACTGCCAATACGTTTGCCGACAAAGACAAGACCGAGTCGGCGCGACGGGTGCAGGAGTACATCAATAATTTTCTTACCGGCACTCCTATGACGGGCATCGCTACCCGCTATGCATTTGTAAAACAGGTATTGCCGACCATAACACTTGAAGAAGTAAATGCGGTTTCTAAAAAAATGGAAACAACACAGGGCAAATTTGCGCTGCTGCTTTCACCCGAAAAAAATGCCGCCCAGTTACCCTCAAACAGTGAATTGTTGAGCCTGGTCTCTGCGGCTCACAACCTTCCTGTAAAGCCTTACCAGGAAAAAGCGGTAGCTGCGTCGCTGATGGACAAATTGCCGGTTCCCGGAAAAATAATCAGCGAAAAAAAGAATGCAGTGCTGGGCACAACGGACCTTACTCTCAGCAACGGGATCACGATTACCATAAAGCCCACCGAATTTAAAAATGACGATATACAAATGGATTCGTGGAGATGGGGAGGCAGTCATCGTTTTAGCTTGGCCGACAAACAAAATGCTGAGAAAGCGGCTAATATCGTAAATGCAATGGGTGTAAAAAACATGTCTCCTGTAGATCTAAACAAATTCTTAGCCGGCAAAACAGTTCGGGTTCTTCCTTACATCAATACTTATGACGAGGGCATTGAGGGCTCAAGCAACCAAAGAGATTTTGAAACCTTTCTGCAGCTCATTTACCTGTATGTAACCCAGCCCCGGAAAGACGCACAGTTATTTCAGTCATTTATAAACAATGAAAAAGGATTTGTAGCAAACCTTAGCGCCAATCCCAGGAATTATTTCGCTGACACTTTAGCAAAGATTGAATATGGCAATAATCCATGGGCTCCCGTTTTGCCAAAAGCAACGGATTATCAGCAAATAAACCTCGACCGGTCTTTTAGCATCTACAAAGAAATTTATAGCAACGTGTATGGTATGCATTACACTTTTGCAGGCAATATAGACGTAGCTAAGGCAAAGCCATTGCTGGCAAAATATTTAGGAAGTCTTCCATCAAAACCAAAAGAAATTAAGTTTACCGACGAAGGCCTTCGTCCGGTCAAAGGAGTGGTTAACGCGGCAGTATATAAAGGCAGCGCCAAACAAAGCCTGCTCAATATCATCTTCACCGGCGAAGCTCCTTTTAGCAACGAAGAAAACCTGAAGCTAAGAGTGCTTATTGATGTGCTGAATATACAGGTCATCGAAAAATTAAGAGAAGAGATGGGCGGTATTTATTCGGGTGGCATTGGTGGCAGCATTATCAACCGGCCTTACAATCATTATTTGATTAATATAAATCTTCCATGCGGCCCCGAAAATGTCGACCGTCTTTCAAGCGCTTTTTTTGACATTATAAAAACAGCGCAGACAAAAGGAATTGACCAGAAAAACCTTGATAAAGTAAAAGAAACTATCAGGAAGAAAGACGAAGATCTGCTAAAAGAAAACGACTACTGGCTCGAATCATTAAGCACTTCGTGGATAGAAGAAACAGACCCTGCATGGATACTGCAATATGCAAAAAAAGCAAGCGCATTAACTGTGCAGGACTTACAGCAAACAGCTAAAAAGTATTTCAACATGAACAATTACATCAAGGCGGTTTTGTATCCTGAAAAGTAGTAGTGTTTTTATGAGCCTGGCATTATTACCTGCATCAATCATTGTTGCGTCGCACTCTTGTACGTTTTATTCAGCATGCAGCAACAACAACCGCAAACTTCGATTACAGAAAAGTAGTAGTTGCAGGATAACACTTGAAGGCTTCAAGAAATGAGTACTTAGTGTTTGTCCGAAAACGCGTTAAAAATAATTTTTCTTTTGAGGTTTTGAAGA
>CAXUMK010000263.1:0-3434 GCA_964251885.1 uncultured Segetibacter sp.
CGAACAACTGAATTTGTAGAGGAAGTACAATTGAATGCACCCTGTCTTTTTCGAACTACTAATCCTGTACATTTATTCTCTTATGGCTGCCTCGCTTACTCAATTTGAAATGAAGCTGGTTACTGATCCAACTATCATTCTTACAAAAAATAATATTATACAAAATGTACAGCAATTTTTTGGAGAATTGGCAGAAGAATATAAAACCATAGCAGAAGCTGAAGATCGTTTACACGCCTTCATAGAAACCAATGCAAAAATCTCAAAAGGAGAAAATTATAAAGGACTACCGTATGTAATATTAGACTTCCCCCGGCTGTTTGCAAAGCAGGACGTATTTGCTGTGAGAACGTTTTTCTGGTGGGGAAATTTTTTCAGTATCACACTGCATCTTGCAGGAAAGTATCAGCAGCAATATGCTTATTTAATTGAGAAAGCAATCGATAAAGACATATTCAAAGGCTGGTATATCAATTGTTCTTCCAATGCATGGGAGCATCATTTTGAAGAGGAGAACTATAATCTGATAGAACAAGGAAAAAACTATTCTCTTTCACAACTTCCGCATCTGAAAATTGCAAAAAAAATCCCACTTGAAAAGTGGGAAGAAGCTGGTTTCTTTTTAAAAGAAAACTATCATTTTTTGATGAAAGCTCTTAGCTCTTAAGCTCCAATTCGGTGAAGCAGCTCTTTGATCTGGTATTCCCATAACTGCGTCTGATCTTTTATTTCCTTTTTTTCAGCAAAATCTTTTATCACCAGTATCGTTTGATTTGTTACCTCAGATTTTTCAATCTCAAATTCAAAATACTCTTCTTTAGGAGCAGTAAGCCAGTGAAAGCGAACAGATTTATTTTCTGTCATATCTACTAACTGCGCCTTCTCGCTCGAATCATTCCAGGTGAAAGTGAAAACATGTTCTTTATTCTCATCAACTTTATCAGCAAACCATTCGCCTAAGCCGGCGGGAGTAGATAAAAATTCAAATAAAATACTGGGTGAAGATCTTACCGGGTATTCCAATGTGTACAATTGCTTTTTGCTCATAATTAATCTGTTGTCATAGAAACAAAAGTTTGCAATAATATTAAATTAATGATACAGGCAGAACAATTTTTTCTATTGCAGGTTTTTTTTAGCTTTTGAATTTGGTCAAAGTAAGATTTCTGCAGGGAAAAAGATATTAAAATTTTCTAAAAAAATGATGTTCTAACGTTGGTTCATTAATTTTTTTTTTGTTACATAAAACCTTCTTACTTTGGTGTTACGAATCTCCCCCCAATCACTTCAAAAAGTAAATCATCTAAAATTATTTAGTTACCTAAAATCAATTAAGCATTATGAGTATGCGTCAACTCAAGATCACGAAATCAATTACAAATCGTGAATCTCAAAGCCTGGAAAAATATCTGCAGGAGATTGGAAAGGTAGAACTCATAGCACCGGAAGAAGAAGTAGCATTGGCGATCAGGATTAAAAATGGAGATCAGAAGGCTCTTGAAAGATTAACAAAAGCAAACCTCAGGTTTGTTGTTTCTGTTGCAAAACAGTATCAAAATCAGGGATTGACTTTGCCTGATTTAATTAACGAAGGTAATCTTGGCCTGATCAAAGCGGCACAACGCTTTGATGAAACAAGAGGCTTTAAGTTTATTTCTTATGCAGTTTGGTGGATACGTCAAAGTATTCTGCAGGCTCTTGCCGAGCAAAGCCGTATTGTAAGACTTCCCCTTAATAAAGTTGGTCTTACCAATCGTATTAGTAAAGCTTATCAAATGCTCGAACAGGAGTTTGAGCGTGAGCCTACCACAGAAGAACTGGCAGATTTACTTGAAATTACATCTGAAGAAGTATCAACCACTTTAATGATGGGCATTCGTCATGTAAGTGTTGATAGTCCACTCGGCGACGGCGACGATAATACGCTGATCGATGTCCTTGTAAATCACAATGCTGATCATACCGATGGCAAACTGGCTCATGATGAATCTTTAAAAATGGAAATTGACCGTTCGCTTAAATCACTTACTGAAAGGCAAAAAAACGTGATCTGCTTTTTTTACGGAATAGGAGTAGATCATCCGCTAAGCCTTGAGGATATCGGAGAAAGATACTCACTTACACGTGAAAGAGTAAGGCAGATAAAAGACAAAGCAATAACCAAATTAAGAACCACATCAAGATGTAAGGAACTGAAAGTCTATCTCGGATAAGAAGGTTTTACAATGATTTAAACGATTTAGCCATTTAAAGAAAAGACTTAAATATATTTGCAGTTAAAGTGAATACAGTTTGTGTTCACTTTTTTATTTTCTGTTATTGCAACCTGAAGTTGGTTGTAGCTAATCAAAAAAATAAAATTAACATAATCCGGCGCTGGACGCGGAAGAACTATAGTTGTCAAAAGATATAAGTGACCCTTTTGGCTTGTTGAATAAAGAATAAAAAGTAGAAGAGTGCGACGCAACGATGCCTCATAGTAGTAATACAGTTCGGCTCAAAAAGCCAGTGCAAATTTTTATGCAGTGCGAAGTATAATCAAAAATAAAATCGACATAATCCGCGCTGAACTCTGGTAACTTATAATAAAATTTTAAAATTGAAATGATATGTTTGAAAGTTTAAGTGAACGGCTCGAAGGCGCCTTTAAAAACCTGAAAGGTGAAGCCCGGATAACAGAATTAAACATTGTTGCTACTGTAAAAGAGATAAGACGTGCACTGGTAGATGCGGATGTTAATTACAAAATAGCCAAAGAATTTACAGACAAGGTAAAAGACATTGCACTTGGAACAAAGGTTATCAATGCCGTTAGCCCCGGGCAGTTGATGACCAAGATTGTAAAAGATGAGCTTGCCCAATTAATGGGTGGAACCGAAAGTACATTTAACACTACCGGTAATCCCGCAGTTATTTTAATCGCCGGGTTGCAGGGTAGCGGTAAAACCACTTTCAGTGGTAAGCTGGCCAACTATCTAAAAAGCAAAGGCAAAAGTCCGTTGCTGGTTGCCGGAGACATTTACCGACCCGCTGCGATAGACCAGCTAATGGTTTTGGGCGGCCAGGTAGGCGTTGACGTCTACAGCGAAAGAGAAAATAAAAATGCGGTAGAAATAGCGCAGAATGCTATAAAAGAAGCAAGGTCTAAAAATAAGAATGTTGTCATTATTGATACTGCAGGCCGCCTTGCTATTGACGAGACAATGATGACTGAGGTGGCTAACATAAAAAGCGCTGTCAACCCCAATGAGATTCTTTTCGTGGTAGACAGCATGACCGGGCAGGATGCAGTGAATACCGCCAAAGCATTTAATGACCGGCTCGATTTTACCGGCGTTGTATTAACCAAACTCGATGGTGATACCCGTGGTGGTGCAGCTTTATCCATCAAATACACAGTAGAAAAGCCTATTAAATTTGTCAGCAGCGGCGAG
>CAXUMK010000263.1:3444-8039 GCA_964251885.1 uncultured Segetibacter sp.
CGCAGCGTATTTTGGGTATGGGTGATATTACCACTTTAGTAGAAAAAGCACAGGCACAATACGATGAAGTTGAGGCAAAAAGGCTTGAAAAGAAAATTCGCAAAAACCAGTTCGACTTCCAGGATTTTTTAGACCAGTTGCAGCAGATCAAAAAGATGGGTAACCTGAAAGATCTGATGGCCATGATACCTGGTGTTGGCAAAGCCATAAAAGACGTTGATATAAGCGACGATGCTTTTAAAGGAATTGAAGCCATTATAAAAAGCATGACTCCTTACGAAAGAAGCAATCCTGATGAAATAAATCCAGGACGCAAGCAACGCATAGCCAAAGGCTCGGGCAAAGACATGAACGAGGTGAATGCATTTATGAAGCAATTTGACCAGATGCGCCAAATGATGAAGATGATGAATAAAATGCCAATGGGTATGGGTAAAATACCGGGGATGAGAAGATAGTTTTAATGTGCTGATGTGCTAATTAGCCAATGTGCTAATGGTAGAAACTCCAAAGAGTTTCACATTAGCACGTCAGCACATTAGCACATTAATAATAATTCCTTCACATTTTACTTTGGCGCTTTAAACTGTAAGGATTACATTTGCCGTCCGTAAATTAATTATTTCACGCATTTAAATTTCTATTTAAGATGCCAGTAAAAATGAGACTTCAAAGACACGGAAGTAAAAAACGTCCTTTCTACTTCATAGTAGTGGCCGATGCCCGTGCACCAAGAGATGGAAAATTTATCCAGAAAATTGGAACTTACAATCCATTGACTGTACCTGCTACTGTACAGTTAGACCGTCAAAAGGCTTTAGATTGGCTGCAAAAAGGCGCCCAACCTACCGACACGGTTCGCAGAATTCTTTCTTTTAAAGGAGTTCTTTACCTTAAACACCTTTTGCGTGGCGTTACATTAGGTTTGTTCGACGATGCTACGGCTATGGAGAAATTCCAGGTATGGCATTCAGAACATGAAGCTCAGGTAAAAAAACGTACTGAAGACAACCGCAGAAACCAGAGGACAAGAAGAAATCCTCCCGTAGTAAGACGTGTAGAAAGAAGTACTGATGCACCTGCCGAGGGCAATGCACCTGCTTAGTTTGTAAGTTAGTTAAACTGCAATTCTTTAGTCCCTGACTCAGTTAGGGACTTTTTTTATGATACCGGCTGCAAAGCCTTGATGTATCATTGTTGCGTCGCACACTTGTGCTGTTATTTCATTATTCATCCCGTCGAAAGTAAAAAGCAATGTATCTTTTTACTTTTTACTTTTTACTTTTTCATGAACGATTATTACAGTATCGGCAAAATTGCAGCAACACACGGGCTGTCGGGTGAAGTGGTACTAATACATGCGCTTGGCAAAAAAACAGACCTGAAAGATTTACGAACCATATTTATCGAAGAAAGAAGAGACTCTTTTTTGCCTTATTTTGTCGAAAGCTCCAGACTTAAAAATGAAGCTGAAGTCTACATAAAGCTCGAAGGCTTTGACACAAAAGAAAGCGCGAAACGCATTGCACAGAAAGAAGTATGGCTGCTAAAAGCAGATTTTGATAAATACGCCGCAAAATCCTCACCCATTTCATTGCTCGGTTACATGATGTTAAATGAAGGCAAAGAAATAGGTGAAGTGATTGAAGTAATTGAACAGCCAATGCAGGTTTTATGCAAAATCCTTTACAATGGAAATGAAGCATTGATCCCCATACACGAAGAAAGCCTTACTAAAATCGACAAAAAGAAAAAGCAGGTTTTTGTGAACTTGCCCGAAGGTTTGTTAGATATTTATGTTCTCTAAACCAGCGCTCTTTTTCCTCGCTTTAATGCCACGCTGCTCTTTCTGCCTAATAGATGAAAACGCAATAGCAATTGTAAGTAAAGACGTTTTTAAAGAGTATGAAACAAGGAGAGCAACGGCACTGTACTAAGCAGCAAAAATATTTAAGAGGTAAGTTTATCGATGGCTTTTTGCGGAACTGCAACTTTCTTTTTTAATGAGTAATCAAAGCATAACATGCCTGTTTTTACTTTGGCTGCAGGTATCCATTTTTCTTCTGTTTTGACTTCCATTAAATAATATAAATCAAAACCAAGCTTATCGAAGTTTGCTGCTGCGACTGATATTTTTACTTCATTCTCATAAATCAATTCGTGCTTATATTCAATGGCAGCATCGGCCATGATTAATCCTGCACCTTCAAAATTTAATTCTGAATATCCGAAGTGCTTTAAAAATTGCTCTCTCGCTTCATGAATGAGCGAAAGAAATACGTCATTACCCACATGCCCGCCATAATTTAAGTCTGTTATGCGGATATGTAATTTAGTAGAAAAGGTGAACGTGCCGGGAAGGGAAACTCGTACTCTTTCCATTAAAATCAGATAAATTACCAGGAGTGGAACTGCTATGAAATTATTACAGCTTAATTAATAGCAAACCGGCAACCAGACTAACACCCGCTACAGTTGCAAAATAAAAATATGCACGCTTGAGTTTATTTTTATTACGATCGAAAGAAGATGCAATAAGAGCATTTGCATTCTTTACTCTGTTGTCTTGTTCGTCTAAAATTTTTTCGATTTTTTCCCAAACACGCGCTGGTGGGGCAATTAGTTGATTGGTCATAGTCTTTTTGCAAGCTTTAGAATGAAAATTTGGTTTTTGTCGTATATCTTCTAAGGTATTAAGTTCAATTTTAGAAGCAATACCTCGAAAACTACTTTTGGGTGAACTGTTTTTCATAATTTATCGTTTTAAGTTTTCTGCTGTTGCAATCATACAAATAAGCACCTTGAAACAGCAGTATAAATTATAAAACATTTCAGATGCAGGATTTATTGTAAAGACGGCTTAATTATTTAATTAGTTGCAGTTTTTCTTATTAAATTCTAATTATGAAACTGTTTTTTCCCAAAAATGGACAAAAATGAAGCCAGTTTAAGCACTGCCTTCTTTCTATGACTATATATGTTTTTTTCTTCTAAAGTCATTTCTCCAAATGTATTTTTTGCACCCGCAGGTATAAATACCGCATCATATCCAAATCCCATGTTTCCTTTTGGATTTTCAGTAATAATGCCTTCACAAATGCCTTCAAACTGATGCTCTTCACCATCGATTATTAATGAGATAACTGTACGAAATCTTGCGTTTCGGTTTTTTGTTCCAGATAATTCGTGTAATAATTTTTCTATATTCTCAGCCGGTTTTTTATCTTCTCCGGCATACCGAGCACTTTTGACTCCCGGAAGCCCGTTTAAAGCCTCTGCTTCCAAACCGGTGTCTTCACTAAAACAATTTTCTCCTGTTAATTTAAAGATGGTCTTCGATTTTTCACTTGCATTTTCTTCAAGCGTATCGTGTGGTTCGGGGATGTCTATATCTATTCCTGCTTCTTTCAAAGAAACTATACTAAACAACTCTCCGGCAACGCTTTTTATTTCTTCAACTTTATTTTTATTATTAGTTGCAAAGATTAATTTGGTCATCTTTGTAGCCTGTCTTTTAAAATTAGTAATCTGAATATTAAGAGATAAACAAAAGCATCAACCGAAAACAATTGTTATTGCAATTGCGGATCGTCGAAAGTATCACCTTGTTTTATGTCGCCTGTCTCAAATCCTTTTTTAAACCAGTACATCCTTTGCGCAGAAGTTCCATGTGTAAAAGCATCGGGAACTACCTGACCCTGGGCTTCCTTTTGCAGCCGGTCATCACCTATTGCATTGGCTGCATTCAACGCTTCATCTATGTCGCCTGGTTCTAAGATGTGTTTCATTTTCTGCGCATGATTTGCCCAGACACCGGCAAAAAAATCTGCCTGTAATTCAAGTTTCACTGACAGCTTGTTTCCTTCTCTTTGACCAGATTGCTCCTGCAATGAATGCACCTTATCTGATGTTCCCAAAATTTTTTGTATGTGGTGACCAACTTCGTGTGCCACTACATAAGCCATTGCAAAATCTCCAGGCGCTCCAAATCGTTGTTTTAATTCCTGGAAGAAAGAAAGGTCGATGTATACTTTTTCGTCTCCGGGACAGTAAAAAGGACCGGTAGCAGAACTTGCTGAGCCACAGGCAGATTTTATTGCATCTGTAAACATAACCAGTTTAGGCTTTCGGTAGTTGGGAAGCATGTCTCCCCAAACATCTTCTGTATCGTGTAAAACAACAGAAACAAACTGCGCAACGGTATCATCAGCCGCACTTTTTGATCCGTCATACTGCTGACCTTGCTGTGCTGACTGCTGGCCGGGCAAAAGTACCGGCGCATTGTTAGGATCGCCACCTAAAAAAGTGTATAGCAGGTATATAATTAAACCTCCAATACCACCGCCTACTGCCAGGCCACCACCTGATACACCTCTGCGGTCTTCAACGTTATCACTTCCTTGCTGGCCTCTCCAAAGCATAATAAATAGTTTTAACTGAAAAAATAAAAAGTCAAAATGTTGGTTCAATTGTTATGCCACACACTAAATAAATTCTTAATCAAAAAATGAGGTAAAGATGAAAAGAATGATGAAGATGCAGTGAGTCTATATGTAAAAGGTTCCGGTGCAGCAGCAGTCCAAAACATGGCTGCA
>CAXUMK010000264.1:0-8016 GCA_964251885.1 uncultured Segetibacter sp.
GAATACGATGCGTTCATAAAGCACTATCAGAAGCCTCTAAAATGGGAGATAAGGTAATAAGGTTAGTTATTTTGGGGCAGATATATTGTTACTAAGGTAATAAGTTATATGTTGTTAAATCAATTCTATATTAGGCAAAGCACTACCTGTCCAGTAAGCGGAATACTTATAAGGTGAGAAGTATAAAAAGGAAAATTCATTGAAAAATTTGTATCTTACCTTAGCCGCTGCTGCAACAAACCCTCTACATGATTCAACTCGAAAACGTTAGCAAACAATACAAAAACATCAAAGCAGTTGATGATATTTCTTTTGAAGTAAAAGAGGGTGAAACGGTTGTTTTGCTGGGTACCAGCGGCTGCGGCAAGACAACTACACTTCGAATGATCAACAGGCTTGCAGAGGCAACATCAGGAACAATAACCGTAAACGGACTGAATATAAAAGAACAACCAGCAGAGCCACTGCGGCGCGGAATAGGATATGTGCTGCAGCATCATGGATTGTTTCCTCATTACACAGTCGCAGAAAATATAGCCATTGTTCCGAATTTATTAAAATGGAACAAAGGAAAAATTTCTAACAGGGTTACCGAATTACTTGAAAAATTACAGCTACCGGAAAAAGTTGCAGGCCAGTACCCCTCAGAACTTAGCGGAGGACAGCAGCAACGCGTAGGACTTGCAAGGGCTTTGGCTTGTAACCCGCCTGTTCTGCTTATGGATGAACCTTTAGGCGCTCTCGACCCTGTAACCCGTGCAGGCATCAGAAAAGAATTTACCACGCTCGACGAACTGAAAAAAAAGACCATCCTGATGGTGACTCATGATGTGCAGGAAGCCTTTGAACTCGGCGACCGGATTTGCCTGATGGACAAAGGAAAAATAGTACAGATAGGTTCAGCAGCCGAATTGTTATTTAAACCGGCAAATACTTTTGTCAGTTCTTTCCTGAAAGAGCAACGTTTTCAGCTTGAGCTTGAGAGTATCTCAATTAAAGATGTCTGGCAACTTTTGCCAAAAGCAATTAATGGAACGGAAGAAACAATGCTTGCAGCAGAAAGCAATTTATGGAAGGCATTAGAAACAATATCAGCATCAGGACAACAAGGCTCCCACAGGTTTATTTCAATCCTTGATAACGATAAAAAGCAAATAGATGCAGGTTCTATAATGGCTGCTTACACTCAATATAAAAATTCAGTTACGCATGGATGAGCATCAAAGCTTATGGGGTTTTATGCTTGAGCAATCGGATAAATTGCTTGAGCACACCCTTGCTCATATCGGGCTGACTTTTATATCGCTGCTTCTTTCGATCATAATAGGAATACCCGCAGGAATTTGGATAAGCCGGAAAAAACAATGGAGCGGTCTCATACTTGGGATAGCAGGCATACTGCAAACCATTCCAAGCATTGCTTTACTTGGTTTTATGATTCCTTTGCTGGGCATTGGTGCAAAGCCCGCCATTGTTGCGCTGATGCTCTATGCATTTTTACCCATTATCCGCAATACTTTCACAGGCATCAACCAGGTAAATCCTGCAGTCACCGATGCAGCAAAAGGAATGGGAATGAGTTCTTACCAA
The DNA here is from genome assembly GCA_964251885.1 of uncultured Segetibacter sp. Classification (GTDB taxonomy): domain Bacteria; phylum Bacteroidota; class Bacteroidia; order Chitinophagales; family Chitinophagaceae; genus Segetibacter. The sequence continues at coordinate 1,591 of CAXUMK010000264.1, forward strand.
ATACTTTTTAAAGTGGAACTACCATTGGCTATGCCGGTTATATTGGCAGGTATTAGAACGGCTACTGTTATCAATGTAGGCGTGGCAACGCTTGCCGCTTACATAGCCGCCGGGGGTTTAGGCGAATTTATATTTGGTGGAATTGCTTTGAACAATACAAATATGATTTTGGCCGGCGCCATTCCGGCCGCGCTACTTGCTATCATTTTTGATTTCCTGCTTGCCAGGGCGCAGCATTTGAATATCAAAAAAGCACGTACTGCGCTAATAGCTGTTCCTTTTATATTAGTTGGCCTTTCCTCTTTTTACCTGCTTCCTTCTGCTATCAGCAGTAAAATGCTTGCCGGTTTTACGCCGGAGTTTATGGGCAGAAGCGACGGTTACTTAGGATTGAAGAACAAGTATGGAATGAAGATCAGAACAGTCGTTATAAGCGACGCCGTCATGTACAAGGCGGCATTCGAAAAACAGTTGGATGTTATTAGCGGATACAGTACCGATGGAAGGTTGAAGGCTTACAACCTCGTCGTACTACAGGATGATAAAACCATTTTCCCCCCATATTATGCAGCGCCGATTGTAAGGCAGGAAGTATTGCAAAAATATCCTGAACTGGAACCCGCTCTCAACTTGTTGTCGGGAAGGATAAACGATTCGATAATGACCGAATTAAATTACAGGGCGGATTATCTGAAACAGTCTCCCGAAAAAGTAGCGAAGGACTTTTTACTCAGCCAGCATCTCTACAAAAATGCGCGTAACGGTAAAAAGGGTATTGTAAGAATGGGTTCTAAGATTTTCGGAGAGCAATACATTCTGGTGCAGATGTACACCATGCTGATACAGGGAAACACAGATTTAGCTGTAGAAACAAAAACAGGCTTAGGTGGTACGAAAATTTGTTTTGACGCAATGACCAATAACCAGATCGATCTGTACCCTGAATATACAGGAACCGGATTATTGGTTATTTTACAACCTGATAATAAAACGGTTCAGCAAATAATCGGAAACAAAGAAAAAGTGTACGATTTTGTTCAGAGGGAATTTGAAAGCCGCTATCATATAAAATGGCTCAAACCTATTGGCTTCAATAACGCTTACGCATTGATGATGAGAAGACAACAAGCGGCTGAACTAAAAATTGAAAACATTTCGCAGTTAAAAATGTATATAGATAACAATTAAAAGAATGACTTTTTTAGAAAGATATACAGCAGTAAGAAAAAGGACCGAAGACATTTGCGCACCGTTGGAAACAGAGGATTTTGTAGTGCAGCCGATCGCAGATGTCAGTCCACCTAAATGGCACATTGGGCACACGACCTGGTTTTTCGAAACCTTTATTTTGAAAAATCATGCAGAAGGTTATAAAGAGTTCAATCCCGATTACAATTATGTTTTCAACAGTTATTACGAAACCGTTGGTACAAGGGTTATTCGTACCGACAGGGGAAATTTAAGCAGGCCAACTGTTAAAGATATTCTTCTGTATCGCAGGTATGTGGATGCAGCTATGAGTAAGTTGCTTAGCAGTAATTACAGCGAAGAGGTGAATGAATTACTCGAGTTAGGCTTTAACCACGAAGAGCAGCACCAGGAACTTTTATACACCGACATCAAATACATTCTCGGCAACAATCCCTTGTTTCCTGCTTACAGCGATCAGCCATCCGCAAACAATTCAACACAAACCAATTCAACACAAACCAATTCAACCATTCAACCATTTATTACTGTAGATGAAGGTATTTATGAAATTGGCTATGATGGAACTGGTTTTTGTTTCGACAACGAATTAGGAAGACATAAGGTGTATTTGCCTCAATTTAAAATTGCTGCAAACCTCGTTACCAATGGGGAGTATCTTGAATTCATAGGAGCCGGGGGATATAAAGACTTCAAACACTGGCACGCCGAAGGACTGGATTGGGTGAGGAACAATCATGTTCAGTCTCCCATGTACTGGCATTTTGTTGATGGCGGCTGGTGGAATTATACTTTGCAAGGATTTAAACCTGTAAATGTTGATGAAACGCTCAATCATATCAGCTTTTATGAAGCTTCGGCTTTTGCATCGTGGAAAGGAATGCGGCTGCCAACAGAGTTTGAATGGGAAGCTGCCGCAAATCAGTTTGACTGGGGTAGCCGTTGGGAGTGGACCGAAAGCGCCTACCTGCCTTATCCTGGTTTTGCAAAAGCGCCCGGTGCAATTGGCGAGTACAACGGCAAATTTATGGTGAATCAGAAAGTGCTTCGCGGAGCTTCTGAAGTTACCTCTCCGGGTCACAGCCGCGCTACTTACCGCAACTTTTTTCATCCCCACCTGCGCTGGCAGTACACCGGCATAAGATTAGCACAATAACGAAACATGAATCAGTTTTTAGAGGATGTGTTGAAAGGCTTATCTGCCCGGGAGAAATATCTGCAGTCAAAATATTTTTATGATGCCCAGGGTGATGCGCTGTTTCAAAACATAATGGCATGCAAAGAGTATTATCCTACAAAATGTGAAATGGAAATCTTCACACAAAAGACAAATGAACTTGTTGATGTTTTAACTAAACAGAATACAGAATTTGATATTGTAGAGCTGGGTGCGGGGGATGCTACAAAATCTGTTCACCTGCTCAGGGGACTGATAGATAATAACGTAACTTTTACTTATTTCCCCGTTGACATTTCTGATAATGTAATAACGCAGCTTCATCGCCAGCTTCCTGAAACGCTTCCAGGTTTAAAATTGCACGGGCTGAATGGTGAATATTTCAGCATGCTTGAAAAAGCGAAAACATTGTCGGATAAGAAAAAGGTTGTTCTTCTGTTGGGTGGAAATATTGGAAATGTGCCACTCGCCAGAGCAGATGAATTTTGTAATTCGCTTCGTGAACATTTAAAAGCAGGTGATCTTGCCTTAATAGGTTTTGATTTAAGAAAAAATCCAAAAACAGTATTAGACGCTTACAATGATGCTGCAGGATTTACCCGGGACTTCAATCTTAATTTGCTTATTAGAATAAATAATGAATTGAAAGGTAATTTCAACCTTGATGGCTTTTATCATTATCCGACGTACGATCCTGCAACAGGAGCCTGTAAAAGTTACCTGGTAAGCAGCGCAAAACAAGAGGTAAGTGTTACAGGTAATACTTTTTCTTTTGCTGAAGGAGAGCCAATATTTATGGAGATTTCTCAGAAATACACTGTTGAACAAACAGATGAACTGGCAGCGAAAACAGGCTTTGTGCCTGTTCATCATTTCTTTGATTCGAAGGGGTGGTTTTTAGATGCGGTTTGGAGATGTGTGTAGCATTCAAACTGTTGAACACTTAATTCTATAACGGCTTCAGCTTGTTGAGGTTTATACTATTGAATCTTCAAAGTTTATTTGTATTGCCCTTCTTTAGCTATAACAACATTATTACTGCAATTGAAATAAAGCTTTTAGTCGAGTATTAAGCTCTGCAAGTTCATTAAATGATAGTTTGCCTAAAAGACCATTAGATAACTTTCTGTCAATAGTTGCAATTTTACCAGTTCTTATAAGTGATTGTCTTTTGAGAAGGTTAGTATTGTTTGGTATAAGAAGCAGGTCTGCAGGTTCCATCCATTGCATTTGAGTTGTAATGAAACAAACTGTCACATCGAGGCTTGTTTCAACAAGCACTACTGCCGGTCTAAGTTTGCTGCCACTTAAATCCGTAAATGGAAAAGTTATTAGAATGATGTCTCCTTTAGCCATTGTACACTTCTTTCAAGTCATCAATTGAATAAAGATCTTCTTCATGATTCAAAAAATCAAAAGCGTGGCTTTCCGATGCCATCTTTTGAATGCCTACTGTTAACTGTTGCTCTTCATATTGTTTTATAATAAATTGGGCAAAATTAGAAATTTCTTCAGCCTTCTCTTCGGGAAGCCTGTTAATTGCTTTTAGTGTATACTCAATAATTAACTGTTTACTCATATCAATAAGTTTACTTTTAGTTAAGATAGGTTATTCTTAAAATGCTTAGCTGTCCATTCTATAACAGCTTCAGCTTGTTCGCGGGTTACACTGGGAAAATCTTCAAGAAACTCCTCTAATAGAATTCCTTTTTCGATATGCCAAAACAGGCTTTGCACGGGCACCCTGGTTCCTTTAAAAACAGGTTTTCCAAATTGAATTTCACTGTCAACCGTAATGTAGTTTGCGAGGGTTTGCATTGTGTAAAGATAATATTGAATCTCTCGCAGAAGAACAATGCTGCTGGGCCAACTTTTTCGTAGCAGGCTAATTTTTGGAATGCCTGAAATATAGCCGAATACTGGTGATTGCATTAGATATTCTTAAAGCCCAATAGAAAACAAAAAAGCACAAGTGTGCGACGCAACCACAGCCCAAAAGAATTCCAAAAGACGGCTACCAAAAATTTCCTCCTAATCCAAATAATCCTCCCAATCCACAGTCAGAGAGATAAAGTTAAATAGCGCAATGCTCGTGATAATTCTCTAAAACGATTGGCGCTCTTTCTACTTCAAAACCCTCGTAATACTGCTGCACTTCATCGAGCACCGCTTCTACCTCTTCTCTTTCCTTTAAAGTCACCAGCCTGTTTCTGAATTCTTTAATGCCAGGCAAGCCTTTCAGGTAGTTTGAATAATGCCTGCGCATTTCGTTTATTCCAACTACATTGCCTTTCCACTCAACTGATTTGCGTAAGTGATTTTTACTCACCGCCACTCTTTCCTCAACAGTTGGTGAGGGCAGTAATTCTCCCGTCTGCATGTAGTGGTGTATCTCGCGAAAGATCCATGGGTAACCAATGGCAGCGCGGCCAATCATAATACCGTCGACACCATACCTGTTTTTATATTCAACTGCTTTTTGCGGACTGTCGATATCGCCGTTTCCAAAAATGGGAATTTTGATGCGTGGATTATTTTTTACTTTCGCGATCAGCGACCAGTCTGCTTCGCCTTTATACATCTGCGAACGGGTGCGGCCATGAATAGCGAGGGCTTTAATGCCAACATCCTGGAGGCGTTCAGCCACTTCTTCAATGTTTTTTGTCTGCTCATCCCAACCCAGTCTTGTTTTTACAGTTACCGGCAGGCTCGTAGATTTTACCACAGCATCCGTCAGCCGCACCATCAGGTCAATGTCTTTAAGCACGCCTGCCCCTGCGCCTTTGCAGGCTACTTTTTTTACAGGGCAGCCAAAGTTGATGTCGAGCAAATCGGAGTTTGTAACCTCTACAATTTTGGCAGCCATAGCAAGACTGTCCTCATCACCACCAAAAATCTGAATCCCTACCGGCTTTTCATAATCGAATATGTCGAGTTTTTTTCGGCTCTTAATGGCGTCTCTTATCAGTCCTTCGCTGCTGATAAATTCTGTGTACATCAGGTCGGCCCCGTTTTCTTTGCATACCGCACGAAAGGGCGGGTCGCTTACATCTTCCATCGGAGCAAGCAAAAGCGGGAAACCATCTAATCGTATATTGCCAATAGTTATCATGGTACTTGTAAAAATCCTTTAAAGCCCAACACCCAAAGTCCGCAACCTGTCGTTTATAAGATGCATCCTGTATCTTGCGCTCCAATTTTTCAGAACGCGAAATTACATTCTTATTCTTTGTGGATTTATGAAGACTTACTTAAAATATCAGCCTGCTGCTATTCAGTTTCTGGCTTTTCTGGCGCTGGCAGGTGGCTTTATCATTTTAGATTCGGCTGTTTCCAACTTTTTTTTCAAAGACATTACTACTGTTCTGCTCAATAAAAATTCGGTAGTTTCACCTGCTTTAACCAATCAGTTTAAATGGGCTCAACTGGTTGGGTCTGTTATTTCTTTTATACTTCCTGCATTCTTTTTCGGATATTATTCCTCTCCCAAAGCATTGCCTTATATCGGTATTCAAAAAAGCGTTTCACCTGTGTTGTTTGCCGCCGGTATACTGCTGTTGTTTTGCGTACAGCCTTTTATAGGATGGCTGGGAGAATTGAATGCAAAGATCACATTTGGCTCAATGCAAAAACCTTTGTTAGAAATGGAAGCAATGTATACACGGGCAATGCAGGTGTTTTTGCAAATGAACTCTTTCGGCGACCTGGTTATAAACCTTTTCATCATGGCTTTGCTGCCCGCAATAGGAGAGGAGCTTTTTTTTAGAGGTGCTTTGCAAAAAGTATTGCTTCGCCTTAGCAACAGACCCTGGCTCGCAATCTTTATTTCTTCCTTAGTATTTGCCCTGCTGCACGGAACTTTTTTTAAACTGCTGCCGATTTTTACGCTCGGCCTTTTGTTAGGAACGGTGTATCACGTAACCCGCAACCTATGGTACACTATTACAATACATTTTTTAAACAATGCCTTTGCCGTCTTATCTGTTTATTACGCCAATCGCAGCGAAACTTTAAAAAAGCTGGCCGGAGATGATTATTCT
>CAXUMK010000265.1:0-4079 GCA_964251885.1 uncultured Segetibacter sp.
GGGAACAACCGTATGAAATTCTCCCGGCGTACCGTCTGATAACAGTTTTGATTGTGGTTGGTCAAACCAATCTTTCTTTGGCAAATCACCATCCAGCACATAATCCAATGAATGTTTCTCTTTACTAATAAATTCTTCCAGCCACCATTTCATTTCATCGCTGGTATATATTCTTCCGTCAGCATTGTTATACAATTCGATCATTTCGTTCCATATTCCTTTTTCAAGGCAGATAAACGGCCCTTCTTTAAAATGCCATACAAAAGGAATCTCCATATTGGCTTTTAAAACCTGGTGACATATCGGAACGGCTTGCCAGTTAAGCAAAGCATAAATAATATCCGGCTTGATTCTTTGTACTTCTTCCTGCCAGTTATCCGGCGAAATATCCTCTACGTTGCCAAAGGGAAGTGGACCAACATAGTTATACCAGTAAGGTTGCTCCATCCACAGGCCATACAATTTATGACCCTGTTCTGCAAAAGCAAGTACTCTTTCTGCATTGTAAGCAAGCTCGCCAACCAGCAGAATTTTCAGTCCATCTTTTTTGAGCAGGGTAGAAGGCTTTTCACGATAAGAGGCATATCTCGTTACCTCGTTCATGTAGTTGCCTTTAGTTGTATGAAAAATCAAAGGTTCGGCAATATGGTAATAAGACCTGAAAGTGTTAATGCCGCCAATTGGTTCCTGCATGATCTTATAACGCTGGTTGGGATGGTCAACCCATTCGCAGGTCAATTGATTAGTGCAAACCTGTTCGCCTTTGAGTTTGCTCCAAAACAAACGGTTCAGGTCATCGCTTTCCAGTTCATTTCTTTCTGTCCAACGGTCTTCGGTTTTTTTATGCATTACCTGCACCAGTTGCAGCCATTCGTTATTTACAATGCCTTCTGCTGTGCGGTTGTAATGATGACGGACAGATGAATAAGCTAAAACAGCCTTCTCATTTTGCTGAAGAGTATCGTATAAAGATTGTAAATGGTCTTTGTAAATGACATCATCAGAAGGAAGATAGGCTATAAAAGAACCTTGTGCATTAGACAAGCCAAAGTTGAGGCACGCACCTAATCCAAAGTTTTGTTTGTTGCTGTAATAATGAATTCTTTCATCCTGCAAAAACTCACCGACAACGTTTTCGGTGTTATCAGGAGAGCCGTCGTTTATGATGATCAACTCCCAGTTTTTAAAGGACTGTTCAAGTAAAGAAGCAATAGCACGGCGAATAAACATTTCATGTTTATAAGTTGGCATTATTACGGAGATAGCAGGAGTATTAATCATGTAGTTTCTTTTACCTCACCCTCGATCCCTCTCCTTGTGGAGAGGGAGGCCGGACATTCGGTTTATTTTCGGCTTTAAAGCTAACACATTTGACTACGTAAGTTGTTCGACTTTTACCTCACCCTCGATCCCTCTCCTTGAGGAGAGGGAGGCCGGACATGCGATCATTTTTGGGCTTTAGAGCTAACACATACGACTTTATAAATTGTTCGGCTTTAACCTCACCCTCGATCCCTCTCCTCGCGGAGAGGGAGGCCGGACATTTTATTTATTTACGGCTTTAGAGCTAACACATTTGGCTTGTAACCTGTTCAGCTTTTCTCCCTGACTTATTGACTTTATGACTTTCCCTCAATGACTTATTGACTCAATGACTTTTCTTCATATCTCCAAATACTCGGGTGCATTTACTTTTCTGTCGGGGACGGTTGTCTCTAATTCCTGGTGATAGGCACCGCTGGGGATGATAGCACAGCCGCCGTATTTCTTCATTACTCTTAGCTGCGCCAGCACGTCTTCGCCGCTGTGTTTGTCGGGCAAATCTTTCCAGAATTCAAAGCCGCCAACCTCTCTTAGCTTTTCCGTATCATACATGACACAGCCTCCAACCCAGGCAATCTTGTATGGAAGGGGATTATCAGGAGTGGCGTTGAACTTTTGTTCTATGTGGTAAATGTTTGCGGCGTTGTGAACTTTATATCTTTCCCATTCACTGCTATTGGGAACGATTGTTTCGGGCTGAACCTGTCCTTCCCAAAATTCTATCTTTTGCTGGTGGGGACGCACATCGTTTTTGTAGCTTAAGCCAATGACAGCACAGCCAACAAAACCAATTGACTGTTTCTCTAAGGTACGCTTCATGTTCCTGACTACAAATGAATCCAGGATCAAATCATTGTCTAAAAAGAGACTGTATTTTGATGTTGATTGATCCAGTAAAAATTGCCTTTGCTGGGCCATCCCTCTGACGGGTAAATTTTTAAGAATGGAAACCGTATGACCTTTTGTTTCCAATAATCGTATGATCGTTTGAATGGTTTGATATCAAAGCCTGTTTCAGACTGATAGTAAAGGCTGGTTAATGTAACAGCCAATGCTTTTATCCTTTTGTATGTTGGTATAAGAATATGCATAATTACCCAACCCCTAAAGGGGCTTTTTAGTTGTTTAATTTTTGAATTGATTTTGTTTTTTGTAATGGCGGCTTTTTTCAATTATCATTTGTTTGTGGTGCAAAACGTACAGATCCAAAATGATATGCCGATGAACGTAATGCGACGCAACGATGCACATAAAAGAACAAATGCCTGTAACCAAAAAATATATTGTTTGCAAGTGGGTTGAATATGGTAGTGTAAGCCTATTCAGGAACTTTACTCTTTGACCAATAATCTACGATGTGCATTAATGATTCTTTTAGTCCCTTAAAACTATTTTCTTTTACAAAAAAACCATTGCCACCCAAATCGTAAGCCCTTTGCGTTTGCTCGTTTGAAACTACTGTCGACCAGAAAATCAAGGGGATGCTTTTATACCTGGTGTGCTCGCCGTGCAACAATTTCTCTTTTAATTGAAAGCCATTCATTTTTGGCAGATTAACATCGCACAATATGAGAAAGGGTATTGTTTCTTCTGTATCTAAATAACGGAAAACATCCTCTCCGTTTCCGAAAAAGAGTAGTTTGTTTGGATAGTTCAGCTCTTTCCACGCCTCCTCTATAAATTCTCTGTCATCAGAGTCGTCTTCTACTATCAAAACCGGCTCAGTATTCATACGCTCATTTTTCGCCTGTTATAAATTTTAATTTAATGCTTTTAAGAGATCACCGGTTGATACCTCGATCTCCACTTCGTGATTGATATCCCGAATTTTATTGATTATGTGCGTTGTCGAATGTTCCTGGATGTAAGGCACAATCTTTACCAGGCAGCCGAGCTTTTTAAGCAAAGGCGCTTCGGGAATAGACGTTTCGGTGTAAGTGCCGCCTTTTACAAAAACATCAGGATGCACCTCTTTAATCAGTTGGGCCGGGCTCTCTTCCTCGAAAGCTATCAGGTAGTCAACGCTGTGCAGGCCTGCAAGCACTGTAATGCGGTCTTCGAGATTGTTGATGGGTCTTTCGGCGCCTTTTAACTTTCTGATGCTGTTGTCGTTGTTGACACCAACGATGAGCACGTCGCCTGCTTCCCGGGCCTTGTTAAGCAGCATGATATGGCCTTTGTGAATAATGTCGAAGCAGCCGTTGGTAAACACTATTTTCTTTCCCTGTTTTTTAAGCTCTTTTACTATTTCGAGCAACTGCCCTTTTTGCGAAATGTATTTTGGAACGGCGGAAAAATAAGCTTTCAGTTCTATATTGGTGCAACCGGCTGTACCTTCTTTTTGAACAACGACAGCGGCTGCGGCTGCTGCAATTTCTGCGGCTACTTCACCTTTTACTTTTGACGCAAGAGAAAGGGTCATAGCGCTGATAAAAGTGTCGCCGGCCCCAATTGCATTCTTGTGATCTTGCGGAATGGCTAAAATCCTGTAAGGCGCTTTGCCTTTTTCAAGAAACAATACTCCATCTACGTCAAGGGTTACAGCCACTTTATTTGCCCCTGTTATTTCGTGCAGCTTTTTGATATGTTCCTGCACCTGGTCGGCGCGGTTATAACTTGCTTTGTCTATTTGAAGCAGCTTGATTGTTTCTTCATAATTAGGCTTTACTGCATCTGGATGTAAAGTTTTAAATCTACTCACATCTCTCGCATCAGCAACCACGATTTTATGTTCGTGTGCAACCAGTTCTTTTATG
>CAXUMK010000265.1:4089-8014 GCA_964251885.1 uncultured Segetibacter sp.
ATGATGTTATCGGTGATTACACCATAGCCGTAATCGGAAAGAATGATGGCGTCAATATCAGGAAGCAACACAGCTATACTTTGAAGCATTTCTTTTTCGCACATTTCGCTGATGGGTGTAGTCGTTCCTTCATCAATCCGCATCAATTGATGGTATGAGCAGGTAATTCTTTTCTTTGAAATGGTTACCCTTCCCTTGTCGCGAAGTATGTAACCAGTGTGCACTTTCTGCTTTTTAAGAACGTCCATCAATTCACGCGAACTTGAGTCTTTTCCAACAACCGTAAGAAAGAAAGTCTCCGCGCCAAGCGCTGCCACATTAATGGCAGTATTGGCAGCGCCACCGCACTGGTGTTGCTGCTCATCTACATTAAACACCAATACCGGCGCTTCACGGCTTACCCTGTCTGGCGCTCCCTGAACATACGTGTCGAGCACAGCATCACCTATAACAAGAACCTTTAGATTCTTAAAGTTCTCAATTATGTCGCTCAGCTTTTCTTTCATACGTTAAGAGGTTAAGAAGTAAGGCATTAGGGAATAAGGCGTAAGGTGTAGGGTGTAAGGTGTGAGGCAGAGGCTAAACCTTATACCTTAAGCCTTAAACCTTCCACCTCTCTGCTATGGCCACGAAGTTTCTGTCATCGGCACAACCATTACTTCAGGTATTACAGATGTTGCAGGCATGCACAATACAAACTTTACAGTGTCTGCTACTTCTTTCGGATCCTGCAATACATTTAAAGGCGTGTCTGGAAAACGTTCTAAAATAAAAGGCGTTTGCATACCTCCGGCAACTACGGCAGTTACTTTTATCTTGTCTTTTCTTAGCTCTGCATGCAGCGCATGGCTCAAGCCCAACAATCCCCATTTGCTTGCATGATAAGCTGAGGCATTTGGCCACGCTCTTTTTGAAGCGGTAGATGCAATGTTTACAATATGACCTGTACCGTTTGCTTTAAAATGCGCATACACTGCTTTCGATACGTTGAATGGTCCTACAAGGTTTACATCAATCACCTGCTGAAACTGGTTATTGGTAATTTCATCAATCGACATAGTATAATCAATACCTGCATTGTTAATAACAGCATCTATTTTTCCATGCTTTTCAATGATCTGTTTAATTACTTCTTCCACATTATTTACATCAGCCACATTCATCTCAAATCCTTCAATTTGTCCACCTGTGGCTTTTATTTCTTCGGTTATTTTTGTAAGGTTACCCGGTTTTACATCTACCGGTATTACAGTGGCTCCGTCTGCTGCCAACGATCTGCATATTGCCGCTCCCAATCCCTGTCCGCCACCTGTTACCAGTATCACTTTTCCATTTACAGTGCTCATAGTTATGTTACTTGTTTGTTTTTTGTTTAATAAATATGTTTCAATATATGATGTTGAATTTTACCTTCTGCCTTTTACCCTTTGCCTTTCACCTTTCACCTTTCACCTTCACCTAAGCGACCTTATACAACCTGTTCTTATTAGCTGATGCCCGTTTTACCTCTCCTTCAAAAGTCTTCAGCCAATCCTGTTTAAACCGTTCTATATTAAACCTTTCGTTTGCTGTTTGCTGTGCACCTCTTCCCAGTTCCATTGCTTTTGCCGGATTGTCCAAAAGCATCTGCATCTTTTCAATTAAAAAATCAACATCAGTATGTACATAACCCGAATAGTCATTCTTCACTGTTACTACCATTTCAGTAGTGGCTAATCCCACAACAGGCACTCCGGTCATCATCGCTTCACACACTGAAAGTCCCAAACTGGTATATCTTATCGGGTTAAAAAAGAATCGATATTTAGCTATAAAAGAAGAAAGTTCGCGGTTATTGATTTCGCCTAAACCACCTGCATCTTCCGAAAACATCCCTACAATATCGAGTGGAATTTTCTCTCTTACTTTTTGAAATACATCGTAACCCAATCTTCTTCCCCTTTTTACAATCCCGTTAATCACAACAATACCTTTATTCAGTTCACCTGTGTACTGTACATTTTTATCAACTATTACACCATGGTCAATTACTGTCGAGGGCGTCTGGTTATTATCCCACATCAGGTTATTAAAATGGGTCACATGCACCAGCAGCATTTTAGGGTCATCTATCACATGTTTTGTATCGGTTGGTACTTCACGCGGTGGGTCATGCTCGAGATATATTTTTGGCAGCGCCCTTTGTTCCTGAGATAAAATGGTGTACTGGTCATCCACATAATTTTTCTTCGACTGAAAAAGGATGCAGTCAAACTCCGTATTTTTCACTTCATCTGCAGGCACATCTATCACATTATCTCCCCACGGAAAGCCGGGCGTTCTGCCACCATACCCTTCCTCTGTACTGTTTTTCTTAGGCAGGTAAAAGATGCACGGCGTCTGCGTCAGGTAATACAAATAACTGCCGTGAATATGCCACGTTAATACTCGTAAAGGTTTACTGTTCATGCCCTGACCCTAATGGAATTTTAGTTATTAAATTCGTTGTTTTATTCATTCTTATTTGACCAGCGTTCTATCTCTATTCATCATCGTTGTGTCACTCCCTTGTACTTCCTTTTCTTTATTCATCTTTTCTCACTATTTCTCTAAAACCCCTTCAGGGGTTTGGAATAAGCCCCTTTAGGGGTTTGGGGTAGTAACAAACCCTTTACCGCCTCCGAAACCTGCTCAATTGAAATGTCTCTTACAAAAGAAACCGGATGGTCACAGGTCTCCGTCTTAGGTTCAAAAGGGTAGGGATCGTTTGGAACGATACCGCAAAGCGGGCACTCCATTTTCCAGGAAATCAAAGGCCGGTGAATAGTTCGCGTAAGCGGCCCCCAGTTAATTAAATTTGGAGCCCAGTAAAAACCAATGGTAGGTGTGTTAACGGCTCTGGCTAAGTGAAGCGGCCCTGTATCCGCCGAAATCATCAAAGCGGCGTCAAGCAATATGGCAGCAAGACCACCAAGGCTAAAATTACCGCAGGCATTTATGGCACTGCTGTTCATGTTGTAAATGATATCATCAACTATTTGACGATCTTCCGGTCCGCCTGTGAAAATAACTTCGTACTGTTTTTCCTTCAGCTCGTCAGCCAGCCTTGCATAGTTTTCCAGCGGCCACATACGGCGTACATCCATAGCTACCGGATGAAGAACAATAAAAGGCTTGTTTGTAAGAATGGACATAAAACCCGCCACCTCTTCCTTGTCGTGTTGCAGAACATTCAGTTCAGGTTCCAAATCAGAAGTCGTTGCTCCTATCAGTTTTACTACTTCCAAAAATCGGATAGCTTCACTTTGGTAATAATAATAGTCAATTGAACGGTCTAACTTTTCTGATTTTTCGCAAGTCAGTCCAACCGTTAATTTTGCTCCGAATTGTTTTATAAATGAATTTGCTGAAATGCCGTTTCCCTGAAAGTTTAAAACAACATCAAATTGCTCTTCCTGCATTTGCCCAATGAAGGCATTCACCTCATTTTCATTCTCAGTCTCACCAACTTCATTTCTAATTCCTTTCTTTACCGGAACCACAATTACTCTGTCGACCGGTGATCTTCCTTTAATTAAAAATTGCTGATGCCATGTTTTTCCTAAAAGCACAATTTCCGCTTTGGGATAAGTAGTGCGAAGCGCTTTTAACGCAGGGAGTGTAACGATAAAATCTCCTAAAGCATTTGCTCGTGATACGGCTATTTTCTGTATATTTTTTAGTCTTTCCAGGGTTTCTGACATTTTTCTTTTTCTTCAATTTATTCTTTCACATCCCGCTCTTTTTTAGAAAAATACTGTGCCTTACAATCGAGACTCTTCACTAAACCTTTGCTGTTGTTATTAATTATAGTTCTCAAGGGATACAAGCAACTCTTTTGGCAGTCGAATAAAGAATAAAAAGTACACGAGTGATCCTTTTCTTTCCTTCCACTGGAAGAAAAGAA
>CAXUMK010000266.1:0-5911 GCA_964251885.1 uncultured Segetibacter sp.
AGGTCAACTGCTCTTGACTTAATATTTTTTTCGCCTCTAAGCTCTAAAGGAACCATTACATTTTCAAGTGCGGTTAGTGTGGGCAGCAACTGGAAATTCTGGAAAATAAAACCCACATACAGGTTGCGCACCTGTGCCCGCTTGTCTTCACTTAGATCGTCTAAACGAATATCGTGCAGGTGAACAGAACCCGAACCGGTACGGTCAAGACCGGCGCATAAACCAAGCAATGTGGTTTTGCCGCTGCCCGAAGGACCTACAATGGCAAGGGTAGAACCTGCTTCTACTGAAAAATTGATACGGTCTAAAACAGTCAGCGTGCGCCCAGCGCTTTGATATGTTTTGCTTACGTTTTCTATGTTAAGAATGGTATTCATCTTCGTTCTTTATGTTAAGGCATGTAAGCCTGTAAAATAAAAGTACTTGAATAAATCTTACGGGGATGTGAAAGGGTAATTGTGGTGATTAAAGAGTGAGTAGATTTTTTTTAAACCGGGCCGGATTGCTACTATGAGACATCGTTGCGTCGCACACTTTTACTTTTTGTTCTTTATTCGACAAAGCCAAAGAGTCACTTGTATTCCTTGACAATTATTAATGCACTTCGATTGATTGTTTTAAGTTAACGCACAATCAGTTCACCTGATTCGTTTCCATCCATTTCATAATAGCAGAACCAATACCTTCAGTGCCTTTGGCGCAATTAGATAAAATAACTAATGCGAAATTCTTTTTAGTATTAATTGCGAGATAACTATGATAACCACCCGTTTCACCATTATGAAAAATAACTTCGTCGGTACCGGGTTTTATGAAATGCCATCCTAACCCAACCTTAGTTGTCCCTTCTGTAAATGTAACCGTGTGCGTTAGTTGTATTGCTTTATTCAAAATTGGCGGAGCTTCACCTAAATTGGCTTTTGCATATTTCAGCAGGTCTGTAACATCAGATCGTATGGATCCTGCGGCACTTAAAGCTTCGAAATCCCATTGTGAATTGTACTGTCCATCTGCGTTATATCCTTTTGCAAATCGTGTAGAATCATTCTTGCGCAAAAATTCTTTTGTATCATTCATAACAAGGGGCTTACAAATTTTTTCAATAAACAAGGATTCATAGTTTTTATGATATACTCTTTCAAGTATGACACCAAGCGTACCTACGGCAAGATTAGAATACTCGTACTTTTCTCCGGGCTTGCGAATTGGTTTAAAATTTTTCAGGAAGCTGAACAAATCATCATTGCCGTAGTCTTTGTATGGATCCGCGTTATCAGAACTATGAAAATTAGAAGGCATCCGGGGAAGCCCGGAGGAATGATTAGAAAGCGTTTTAAGTGTAATTGGAACTCCTTCGAAGGTAAGTTTTGGTATCGAGTCAGGCAGGTATTTATTTATAGGATCATCGAGTTTTACTTTACCGCTGTTAACGGCATCTGCAAGCAAAATTGCCGTAAATGTTTTTGAAAGTGATCCTATTTCAGATAAGGTGTGTTCATCAGGTATTTGTTTATTTCCCCTGGCAGTTTCACCATAACCATAAAAAATAGTTTTTCCATCTCTTACAATTCCAATGCTTAAGCCTGCGGTAGCCTGCATGGTAATGTAAGATTGCACAGCAGAGTCTATTTCTTTATCAAGCGCAGATGATAATTTATTCGTAGATGCGACTTTGTAATTCTTCTTTGCATTGTCATCAGTATATGGTTTAAAGAGGAAAGCCTGTATTTTATTATCCTTATCAAGGCCTAACAAAAAAGTGAGGTTCATTGAGGCAAATACCGCTTTATACCTGCTTATACCGTTATCATATTTTTCAAATAGGGTTTCTTTCATTTCACCTAACGGAAATAAATTGTTGTTGCAAACAGTTTTAAAAGCATCTGATGAAAGTTCATTTTTAAATGCTTCACCCGTTAGTGCATATAATTTATCCACTTTTTTTTCATTAAAATATTTTTTTACAAGCAGGCATATAGAGTCGATTTTTAATTGCAAATTATTTTGTGCGGGCAATAAAATAGTCACGCACACAAATGCCGATAGCAGAAATGTTTTTTTCATAATTAGTCATTGGAAGGTTAACACAAAGAAACAGTATTAAAATTTTTTAAGCAGGGAAACCTGAAGATGCAAATAGAATACAGATGAACAAAATACTTATTTTTAAAAATACTGCGCGGTTGGAAAAATAATTTTAGTACAATAATTACAGGAAGAGGAGAATGCGCAACAGATATAGATTTCATTATTAGTCTTAATATTGCCAAAGCGGCTATAGTTGTCAAGCGATAGAAGTGATCTTTGGCTTGCCGAATAATGAATGAAAAGTACAAGAGTGCGACGCAACTATGCTTAATAGCAGTAATGCAGCCCGGCTACTATAAAGATTCTACTCACTTTTTTTATTCCTTTCAAAACCAGGATAATTCATGTATAAAATTGCGTTGTTTATCTCCTTCATTTCTATCATCAGCATTTCGTGCAACAACAATCAAAGTGCAGCAACACAGCAAAACAACAATGCTCCTGATAAAGAGACAACATCAAACGCTGCCGTAAAGAAAACCATTGTCTTTTTTGGCAATAGTCTAACCGCTGGTTACGGTCTTGAACCTGACCAGGCTTTTCCGGCTTTGATTGAACATAAAATCGATTCTTTACAACTTGCTTATACTGTAGTAAATGCCGGTGTGAGCGGCGAAACCACATCGGGAGGTAACAGCCGTATTGGCTGGATTTTAAAACGGCCGGTCGATGTGTTCATACTCGAACTGGGAGCGAATGATGGCCTGCGCGGCTTGCCGGTGGCAGAAACAAAAAAAAATCTGCAGTTGATTATTGATAAGGTAAAAGCAAAATACTCTACCGCAAAATTAGTGCTGGCAGGAATGCAGGTGCCACCAAATATGGGACAGAAATATGCTACAGAGTTCAGGGAAATATATCCGGAATTAGCAAAGCAAAATAACATGACCCTAATCCCGTTCCTTCTGGAGGGCGTGGGTGGCGATTTGAAACTAAACCAGCAGGACGGTATTCATCCGAATGTTGAAGGCGCTAAAATAGTAGCAGAAAATGTTTGGAAAGAGTTGCAGGATGTTTTGAAGTAGCCACAATCACTATATAAAATGATCATCAGGAAATTGTTCCTACGCTTGTATTGCATTTCTTACATCTGACGCAAACAGCCTGAGCTTTTTAGTACTGTCTTTTGTAAAGTCAGTAATATCGATACCGCTAATTTTGCCTGTTGCTATATCTACGATCCAATCTTCCTGCAACACTTTTCTTCCTTTTTGCTGCTTATCATTATCATCATAGTAATTAATTGTCAGCCTGTTTCCAATGAGGTTCATCATTACATAGCCATTATAGCCCAATGCTATTTTACCATCAATCACCTCTCTTTCCCTGTTGTCATAAAGCGTGAGATTACGGTTAAGTGCATTAGAAACATCTGTATTTTTAGGAGCTTTAGGTTTATCTTTCGAATTGATTTCTACCGGCATACCGCTATTGCCAACACATCGGGCAAAAACATTCGAACCGTTGTCAAGCTTATTGGGTCCGTATACCGAAAACCAATGTTCATGTCCCCAAAGCCACAAGATATCCCGACCAGGCTGCAGTAAAGATGAAATATATTTACCGGGGTTTGGAAACTCGTCTTCAAATGCCGAAAAGCATTGATGATGAGATAGAATGATAAGCCCTCTTTTATCGTCATTCAGCTTAACGGTTTTCTCCAGCCATTCCTTTTGCTGCGTATGTAAATCGAGGTCGAGATTAGCATTTAGACCAAGCCATCCTTTTAATGAATAATAACCCGTATCGAGCCCGACAATGCGCCAGTAATCGTTTTCGAGGCAGAAGTAACTTGCCTGCTGCGGTTTATTATTTTCCCTCACATAATTGCCCATGTAAGGTAACAACTGAAGAAAGTAACTTTTGCCACTTGAATACATTTCGTGATTACCCATTAAGGCAAAGCTTCCCAGCTTGCCATAAGGCCAGGTTCCGCCATAATCGGTGTTGAAATTACCGGCGATTTCTTTTTTGTTGCCAACATAATAGGTATCGCCCAAATGAATGCTGTAATCGTTTATGCTGGCCTGGCTCGCTACAAGGCGCGACTCAACCGTATCGGATGCCCAGTCACTAAGCAAAGCGATGGTGGTAAGTTCAGATGAATCAATTTGTATTTTAAATACGCCGTTGTTGATTTCAGGTCTCGGGTATTGCTGGTACCTGAAATGTGAGTTACCCAGGTTGCACAGGTTTTTTATAAACCATGCAAACTTGTTTTCCTCGATCAGCCCATTCATGTCGTAATCAGGTTTCTTATCAAAAATGCTATCCCATAATGAGTGTAGCTGGCTCACAATCGAGCTTTTGCTCATACCAATAAAATCCTTTTTATCTTTCATGCTTTTGCACTTTAGTTAGTTTGGAATGTTTCAGATTCTTCTGTAAAGAATTAAGAATGTACTGTATTACATTCAGCCAATTAAGCTAATACACATTTGTGTTAAATGCAAGCTTGTACTGCTGCTTTAGTTTTTTTTCTTTTTTGAGGATTGAGAGTTATATCTAACGCCGTATAAAATGTGCAGTGAAATTTTTTATGAGCCCGGCTGTATTGCTGCTATTTTACATCCTTGCGTCGCACACTTGAGACGGTTTGTTCCCTGTTCAGCACATGCACAACTTGTCCAGTTTACGGGAAACTTATACGTTGGAAAGTTAGGTTGGAAAAATATAAGGAGAAAATGAAGAGATAGTGAACGATGCTTTGAGGCGAGCGTAACTTTTAGGAATATCAAGAAAGCGTGAGATTTCAGTGAAGAACATCAACGAAGGCGGAACAACCTATTTTCACACACCATCATTCAGTGTTATATTCCAGTCTGAAAATTCTTTTGAATCTTCTTTTGAACTAAAACCTTTCTTTTTTGCATCTTTAAAAAGTCTATCCCATTCAGTAAGAGGTAGAACGTCAGCAACAGGTGTAATAAAAATACAATCTTCTTTTATTACCATCTCCAGGTTACTCTTTTTCACAACATCTTTTTTCTGTTCAATTTTCATTAGATGACTATATGTTGTAAAAATGAGTCATTTTTTTACAGCAAGTAAAATTATTGAAAGGGTAGCGGCTATCTGGCCAATCCAGAAAATAAACATCCATTTTATAAGATCTGATTTTTGTTCTTTCATTTCTGCCCGTAATCCCCCTATTTCACGAGTTAGATCTTCCTTTGTAGCAAGTCTATCTTTTTCAGCACTAAATCGTGTTTCTATCACATTTTCTATTTCACTTAAAAAAGCCTGCGCATCTTCTTCTTTATCAAAATAGCCCTGAACTATTTTATATAATTTAAAGGATTGACTTGCAGTTAACATAAAAGATGTATTGGGTAAATGTAAGAAAATTATGAAATAACGCTCTTGTTTCGGGGGCTGCTTGTTTTCTTGCAACACCTCTTTATTTCCGGCTATTGGTATCTTTAATGCTTCTACGTAATCATCTATCCACAACCTTTCCACCACCAATTTTCCTGATTTCGCTTCCAACTGCTTTTGTTTTAAGTTCGCAGAACTTAAATTCTGTGAAGTGAGATTAAAGTCATTAGAAATCAAAGGTTTTAAAAGTTTTGCCGACAAGACCGTGCTCAACTTTGATGAAGGTATTACCGGCATCATCGGGCCAAATGGTTGCGGCAAGAGTAATATTATTGACAGCATCCGGTGGGTGATTGGAGAGCAAAAGATCAGTGCACTGCGAAGTGAAAACCTGGAAGCGCTGGTTTTTAACGGCAGCCGTACACGCAGTGCAAGCGGCCTGGCAGAGGTGAGCCTGACTTTTGAAAATACCACCATGGGCAGGGTGCTGCTGCCGGGACCGGAG
>CAXUMK010000266.1:5921-8012 GCA_964251885.1 uncultured Segetibacter sp.
ATTCAGCACGGTGACGGTTACACGTAAATTTTATAAGAACGGTGAGAGCGAATACCGCCTCAACGATGTTAGCTGCCGGATGAAGGACATTCATAACCTGTTTATGGATACCGGTGTGAGCACCGACAGCTATGCGATCATTGAACTGGGAATGGTGGACGATATCATCCGCGATAAGGAAAACAGTCGCCGCCGAATGCTGGAGCAGGCGGCGGGTATCACCATTTACAAAACCCGTAAGAAGGAAGCAAAGGCGAAACTTGATGCTACTGAAGGTGATTTGAACCGTATTGAAGACCTGTTATTCGAGATCAACAACCAGTTAAAAACCCTCGAGAACCAGGCGAAAAAGGCGGAGAAATACTACGAGATTAAG
The DNA here is from genome assembly GCA_964251885.1 of uncultured Segetibacter sp. Classification (GTDB taxonomy): domain Bacteria; phylum Bacteroidota; class Bacteroidia; order Chitinophagales; family Chitinophagaceae; genus Segetibacter. Next base: position 6,298 of record CAXUMK010000266.1, read on the forward strand.
AAAGATTATAAAGAGATTTCTGTTGAACTGGCAAAGGCATCGCTGGAAGGTTTTAACGACACTTACCGCGATCTGAACGAACAGCAGGAGACAGAGACTAATAAAAAAATTCGTCTTGAAGCAGAGATCGCTACCGAAGAAGCAGCAATTGAGCAGGAGAAAGTTGGTTTTATTGAAAAGGAAAGGGCGTTGCAAAGCATGCAGCATGAGTTTAACGACCTGGTGCAAAAGCTGAGAACACACGAAAATGAAAAAAAGCTGGCTACGCAAAAGCTGCAATACCTGAAAGAAAAGGAAGGTAGCATTCTGGCTTTTTTGCAGAGGGCCGAAGGTCAGTTGACCGGAATTGATGAATCAATTGAATTTACGTCTTTACAGTTAATTGAAGAGGATGGCAAGCTGGGCAACCTGCAGCAGCAGTTGGATGAGATAAAGATGGACGTGGCTGCAAAGCGCCAGGTGTTTGATGACAAACGCAGCACCGTTGACCAGTTGCGCCGCCAGTACCAGGAGGTTCAGCGCAAACAGTTTGACGCAGAGAAGAAAGTGGCGGTTGCCGATGCATCTGTTCAAAACCTGCAAAGGGCACTAACCCAACTGCAGGATGAAAGACAGCAGCGCGAAAGCCAGTTAAAACAATTAGAAGAACAGCGGATTGATAAAGAACAGGAACTCGACGATAAAAGGGCAGACCTAAGGCAGTTGCAGGAGCAGCACGAAGCGACTAAAAAGCAAATCCTTGAAACGCAGCAGAAGGTGGAAGGTCTGCGTAACAGGCTGGCTGAAGAAAGCCGCAAGCTTGACAGCAAACGCAACGAACACGCCTTGCTGAAAAGTTTGATTGACAGCATGGAAGGTTACCCTGAAAGCGTAAAGTTTCTGCACAAGAACAAAAACTGGAACCATACCGCACCTATTTTATCCGACACTTTGTATGTAAAGGAAGAATACAGGGCGGCAGTTGAAAACGTACTGGAGCCATACCTGAACTATTATGTAGTCAACGACCTCGAGGAAGGTATGGAAGCCGTTCGTCTGCTGGATGCCAACCAGAAAGGCAAAGCAAACTTTTTCCTGCTTGACAGGATCAATAATTATAAGCGTACAGAAGAACATCAGCCGGCTAATACGATCAAAGCTTTGGATGTCATCGAAGTGGAGGAGAAATACAGGCACCTTGCCGAATACCTGCTTTGCAATGTGTACATAGCCGACGATGAAGCTGCCATGCAAGACAGTGATGGGGCAGTAGTGCTTGAAAAACATGGCAAGTTTGTAAAAGGCAAGTTCTCACTAAGCGGAGGCAGTGTAGGATTATTTGAAGGCAAGAAAATTGGCCGTGCAAAAAACCTTGAAAAACTGTTCAACCAGATCGAGGCGCAGGAAGCGGTAGTAAATACCATTAAAGCAGACATACAGGCAAGGCACGATGAAGTGATTGCTTACAACGACCAGTTGAAAGAGAATGCAATCAGGCAAACCCAGCAGGAAATAAATACCCTGACGAACCAGGTTTTTGCTTTGCAGAATAAGCTCGAGAACTTAAACGCAATGCAAAACAACAGTCAGAAAAGAGTAGACGACCTCGAGGGAAATCTCGAAGCCAACCAGGACTCAATCGCTGATGTCAGGGAAGAATTGCTTGGCCTGAATGAACAACTGCAGGCTGCAGGCGACAACATGAAAATGCAGGAGCAGGACTACAGGTTAGCCGA
>CAXUMK010000267.1:0-7622 GCA_964251885.1 uncultured Segetibacter sp.
ATTCAACTTTTTTCATGTTTTACTTTTTTCAAAGTTTGTTAAGTTAATGACATTGGTTGTTAAGGGATAAACCAGTAATTATCTGATTTGTCAAATAAAGAATAAAAGTAGAGCAGTGATCTATTTCTCTACCTCCAATGGAAGAAAAAAAACGACAAATCCAGTTGCAACGGCTGACTTATAGTAGTAATTCGGCCTGGCTCAAAAAAATTTTCTCACTTTTTTATCCCTTGCGCTGATAATACCATTTAGCTTATTTTCAAAATATTGAAGAACAATATGTCATTAAGTATGTTATTAAAAAAAGAAACTTTTTATTTGGGTGCCTCTTACAAAAATTTTACTGTTATATTTGATTATCAATGAATTAAATCCTGTCTATGCCTAAACCTATGCATATTTTAATTGTAGACGACGATGAAGATGATAAAGAAATGCTGATTGAAGCAGTAATGGAAATAGATACTTCTGTTAACTGTACTGAAGCATCAAACGGGTATGATGCTTTTCAGTTTTTAAAAAAGGAAACAACTCTTCCTAACTTCATTTTTCTCGATCTCAATATGCCAAGAATGAATGGATGGCAATTCCTGGAACTTCTTAAAAAAAATGAGAAGCTTACTTCAATACCGGTTATAATTTATACTACTTCAAAATTTTTAGAAGACAAAGAAGAAGCTAAAAGATTGGGAGCACTCAGTTATATTACAAAACCAAACTCTATAACAGAATTAAGAAAACAGCTTAGGTTTGTTTTTAATGAAAGAGTAAATACGACTGAATTTTTTACGCAATGATCAGTTATGTGACCAAAGGTGCTTTCAACTTTAATGGCGATATTTTAATTTCCTGCTGATGTGGTTATTCTTAACTGCCTCGCTAACAGATACGAGGTACAGTGTGGATTGTATCATTAACGAATGGCGTTTTAAGAGTTGGTGGAAGTTTGCACGAATTTGCTGACATCTCTTCTCAAGTTCCTGAATTTTCAAATAATAGTCTTTATCACGATCCTTTTCCAGTTCGTCAGAATAAACATCAAGAGGTATTGTAAATAATAAAGGCGCTTTTCCATTAAACTTATCCGATCTGCTTTTTTTGTAACTTATTTCCTTGTCCATACACTCAACGTTTAGATAATATCCGTTTTACCTTACTAACATTCAAGTTACCAATTTTTTACTGCCGCTGTAGCTCCTATTACTAAATTTTAAGAACAGGGCCGAATATATTGTCTAAATCTATTCACCTTGTTATAAAATAAGTGCAATAGACCTGCCACATTAAACGGGATGATAAACCATTAAAAAGCAGGAAACAAAACAAATGCAGAGGCATATTGTGTAAATTTTTACATAAATGCAAAAAATTTTATTAAACAATTTTAAAATAAAGACCATAAAGGCAGCGTACTACTGCAGAAGTTTTAAAAAAAGATTTTACTAGTGAGAAGTAAATATCTTGCCGAAGAAAACTTTCATATCATTCCACGATGAAGTATCTGCAGCGGCATTATATTCGATTGGCATATTAAACTTCTTACCATTCGCTGTTGCCTCGGGGTTGGTGAAAGCATGAGTGGCATTAGCATACACCTTAAAAGTGTAATCAGCCCCAACTGAGTCCATTGACTTTTTAAAAGCACTCACTTCCTGCTCGCTTACGAATTTATCAGCCGCACCGTGGCATACAAGTACTTTCGCTTTTAAAAGGTCTTTGTTAGGTGCAACACCGCTCAGGTTTCCGTGAAAACTGACTGCACCTTTGAGGTCTGCGCCAAGCTTTGCTGCATTCAATACTACAAATCCGCCATAACAATAACCAATGGCTGCAATGTTAGCAGTATCAGCCTGGTTATACGTTTCCAGCTTTTTTATAGCAGCATCTACAAATACTTTGGTCAGTTCAGGATTTTTATAAAAAGGTGAAGCAAGCGCCATTGCCTCCTTGGGATTGTCTGCTGTTTTTCCGTTTCCATACATATCTACTGCCATAGCGATATATCCCAGGTCGGCAAGTTTGCGTGCACGGTTACGGGCATAATCTACAAGTCCCCACCATTCGGGTATTACCAAAACAGCAGGGCGCTTTCCCTGCTTATTTCCGTCATACACCACAAAACTCTTAGATGTAGTGTTGCCTGCCGTAAAAGTTACTGTTTCTTCTTTCATATCAGGTAGTGCTTTTTTATCATTTTCAGCCGCTCCATTTGCGGGTGACTTTGCATTATTACAAGAAATTACAGAGGCTGCAGAAATCAATAATGAAGCCATTAAAACAGATACTCTTGTACTCATAGGTTGTTTTGTTTTAGGTAAAAATATGTAAGATTATTACAGTTATTGCCTGTAAAGGTTAACGGTTTTTCTGATATTACCATAGCAGGTAAGATATTATTTGTAATCACATATTTACGATTATCAAACAACAAGTACTAAACCAAATACATAAAGCGTTTATGTTAGCATACTACAACCAATAAATATGTATTCTAAGCTCATAACTGCTGCCATTGCCTTTCTATCCTGCATTATTGCCACTGCGCAAACCATTGTTTCTACCTCAGAAGAGTATGATGCTTCCCCTGCCGGTATTGTATCAAACAACAGCGGGTCTATGCTCGATTATGATTACACACACTCTGTAAAGAGAGCAGTGTTGCATATTGGTTCAAACGAAGCGGTAATGTTTTTAAAAAAGCACAAGCAGGATGGCGGCAATATCATTAAAATAAATAGCGCCGGTAAAATAGTATGGGATGTTACCATGAAGGACGCGGTATTATTTACCGGTTTGTATAAGAACGCCATCCTTGTACTTACTGTGCCCGATTGGAACGATGATAATGATAACACAACAATAATCAAGTCAATAAAAGCTACGCTGATTGATGTAGTGAAGGGAACCGCCTCAGCCGAAAAGGTACTATGGCAGGGAGAGTCAGGCGTATACATCGACCCTAAAGTATTGAGCTTAAAAGACGGCACATTTAAAGGACTGTTGTTACGCTACACCAATGCTGATAAAAAGAGATACAGCAAGACGTTTAAAGAATACAATGCAAAAGGTCATGCATCAAAAATGGAATGGTTGAGCTATCACCAATCATTGGAGCAACCTGCTTTAAAAACATTAAGCGGCAATGCTACCAGTGATGAATTTTTGGGATGCGATGTGAACAGCAAGGGTGAGTTGTTCTTAGTTACCTGCACCAACAGCGCCATTACAGCAGAGAAATATACAGCCGGTGCCACAACCCCGGTTACTAAAGCTGTAACTTATTACGAGGCGTACGACGAGTGGCGGAAAGCAGGGGAGGTATCTTGTAACGCTGAGTCAGACGAGCAGGTTGCTGTTGCCTTTAGGTACATGAATACCAATAAAGGATTCTCCATTATTGCTGCCAATTTTGATATGGCTTCAGGTAAAGGTTACAATTATGTAACTGAGCTTAATAAAGACTACAGGAAGCAACTAGACCTGCGCAATGCAGACGACCTGCGGGTACACGAAATATTGTTTTATAAGGATAAGATAATCGTGGCAAAAGAAATCGAATCGTCTTTTGTACCGGCAAGCAGCGGCCGGGCTGTACGTTATCAGCGTTATGAAACGTTGCTCTCTGTATATGATAACCAGATGAAGCTTCAAAAAGACATTGTAGTACCGAGGTCGTTAGAATTGTTTGTGGACGCACAACAAATGAACAGTGGTTATTATCTCAATAAAAACATACTTACCATATTGTATAACAACTTAGAAGGTGTAGCAAAAAACGCTACCAAAATCGCAACCATTGACCTGGACCACCTGACCCTTACTGCTAACACCATTTTAGAACGGGAGCCAATAGGCAAATGGCCGCTGGTAGAAGCAGAAGCGGCATTATGGTTTGATAAAACACTGGTACTACCCTACATTAAAGAACACGGATTAAGTGGCTGGAAAGACAGGACAACGTTCCAGGTGGTAAAGCTGTAAGCTGGGTGTGCAGCTAAAACCAAAAAAACACCGTCTGGATGTGAACATAACAAAAAAAGTATTTATGCAGAGATTAAGCCGCTATTTAGAAAAACTGACTTTTGGTTTAGGTGCCTAAATGCAAAATAAAATGGCTCCTTTTTGAAATCCTGTTCAAGTACAAGGTATTTCGTAAGGGGTTAAAAAACTTTTAAGAAATGCGTAGTTCGACTTCAAAACATCATCCTGGTCTTACCTGTAAGAGATTTGTGTACATACTTGGTTTGCTTACGGTTTTTCAAAACCTTTTTGCACAACCCGTTGTTACGTCTTTTAGCCCGGCGTCAGGAACTTTAGGAACCATTGTAACAATAACAGGCAGTCACTTTAGTGCAGTACCGTCAAACAATATTGTTTTCTTCGGTTCGGTGAAAGCTGTTGTTTCTGCAGCCTCCAATACTTCTTTAACAGTAACAGTACCGGCAGGGGCGTCTTATGAGCCTATTGCCGTAACTAACAATGGGTTTGTTGGTTTTTCAAGCAGGAGGTTTAGGGTAACGTTCGATGGATATGCCGATGTTACCACCAATTCTTTTACTGCAAAAACAGATTTTGAATCGGGAAATGGAGCCTATAGAATGAAAATAAGTGACCTTGACGGAGATGGAAAACCTGATGTTATTGTATCAGATTTTTTGGGAAGCTCCATCTCTGTTCATAAAAACATAACTGCCCCGGATAGAGTTTCTTTTGCTCCCTATGCTGATTATGGAACGGGCAATAATCCTTCCGGTCTTGTTATTGCGGATTTTAATGGAGACGGGAAGCCAGATGTAGCAACCGGCAACTATGGCTCTCATACGATTTCAGTATTAAGAAATACCAGTGTAAACGGAACGATCTCTTTTGCCGAAAAACAAGAGTATGCTGCAGGACTGAATGCAAGCGGGATAGCATCAGGAGACCTGGATAATGACGGAAAGCCTGACATTGTAGTAACAAACACAGCAGATAATACCATTTCAATTTTTAGCAACACAAGCTCAGCGGGAAATATTTCTTTTGCAACGAGAGTAAATTTTGGAACAGGAGATAATCCTGATGGAGTCGCTATTGATGATCTGGACGGCGATGGCAAAGCAGATATCGTGGTGTCAAATAAAATGTCAGCATCAGTTTCTGTATTCAAAAACACTACTACTGCCGGTTCAATCTCCTTTGCAGCTAAAACAGATTATACAACTGGCAATGGCCCTTGGAATGTTTTAATAGCAGATATAGATGGAGATAACAAGCCCGATATCTGCACGCCAAATCATTACGGATATTCCTTCTCAATTTTAAAAAATACCAGTTTAACGGGGGCGATTTCTTTTGCAGGAAAATCGGATTTCTCTACTGGTGTTTATGGTGCGTCCAGCATGTCAATCAATGACATTAACGGTGATGGCAGGCCTGATATAGGTATGACGATTAACACGGAGGATTCGGTTTTAATATTTATTCAGTCTGGCTCACGAAGCAATATATCTTTTTCGTCAAACGTCAATTTTGGAACAGGAAGATACAGTGATCCGGAAGATGTAGTTCTAAATGATTTGGATGGCGATGGAAAGCCCGAGATCGTTTATGCCAGTTCGGAAGTAAAAACCATTTCTGTTTATAAAAATCTCATCCGTTCACAGGTTAACAGAATTACCGGTTATGTTTTTGAAGACATCAATACCAATGGAGTAAAAGATGGTAGCGAACCCTATGCAAACGATGTTCGCATCAGTTCTTCCAAGGGAACAGGAACTGACGAAATATTTTCTATTCCGCATAGCGGCTATTATATCAATCATGTAGATACCGGAGATTATACGACAACAATAACTCCTTACCGTCAATATTACACTGTCGTGCCTGCTTCACATAGCAGCAGTTTTACAAGTTATAATGCTACCGATTCTTTGAATGTAGCATTGCAACCCATTCCTGGTATCAAAGACTTGGCAGTAAGTATTATCCCTGTTGTTACCTGCCGTCCCGGAATGCCTGTTGAGTATAAACTGCATTACCAGAATAAAGGAACGTCAGAGATTTCAAATGCAGTGGTTGCATTTGTAGTGCCTTTGCAATTAATATACGATTCCGCATCGCCTCGGCAAAGTGCAACGATAGCCGATACGATAAAATGGAACCTGAGCACACTGGCGCCACGAACCGAAGGAACTATTTTGCTTCACCTTGTTGTTAAAAAACCTCCTGTACTAAATCTCGGTGATATTGTCCGCTCCAAGGCATCCATTACTCACCCTGGTAATGACACCACTCCGGCAGATAATTATTTTGAACTTCGGCAGATAGTTACCAGTTCATTTGACCCGAACGACATTACAGAAAGTCATGCAGGACGTATAACTCCTTCACAGGTATTGCAGGGAGAATATTTGCAATACACTATACGCTTCCAAAACACTGGCAACGATACAGCGTTTAATATATCAATTAAAGATACACTAAGTCAAAAGCTCGATTGGAACACGCTGGAGATGGTGAATGCAAGCAGCGACTATCAACTTTCTATAGAAGAAGGAAAATGCGAATGGACATTCAATAATGTTAAACTGGTTGACAGTTTACACAATGAGCCGGCTAGTCACGGTTACTTAGTTTACCGGGTTAAACCCAAGGCCAATGTTCGGGTTGGAGATGCACTTTTTAACAAGGCTGCTATTTATTTTGATTTTAACTTACCTGTACTAACCAATATAGATACAACGGTTGTTGTAGCGCAGGTATTACCACTTCAACTGTTAGCATTCACAGCTATAAAAGACAGACAGAACAATCTGCTGCAATGGCAAACGTCAGACGAAATAAACCTGGATAAATTTGAAATAGAAAGAAGCGGGAACGGCAAGGATTTTAAGAGTATTGGCTCAGTAAAGGCGGGGCTCAACAAATATGATTTTGCTGATAAGGAAGCGTTTAAGGGCCTGAATTATTATCGGTTAAAAATGATTAACAGAGATGGACGTTCTGAATACAGCCCCGTAGAAATGCTCAATAATAGTGGAAGTTTTTTTATGAATATATATCCTAATCCTGTCAAGGATAGGTTGCAGGTAGAAATAGTGAGTGAGAAGCGAGCGGCGCTGCAGGTAAAAGTGCTTACTGTAGATGGAAAGGTGATGTTAACCAACGAATGGACAGTGAATGAAGGCACGACTATCGAAAAGATAAATACAAGCAGTTTGCAGAGTGGTAGTTATTATTTGCAAATTACTTCACGAGGTATCCAACAAAGCGTTGTTAGATTTGAGAAGATGTAAAGAGTTCCTTTCGTTTTAGCTATGCATTATTGCTTAATAAAGATATCTTCTGCTGTTGTCGGTGTTCCTTGCAGCGTTAAACCGTTGCAGGTGTTAGCAGTTGCAACAGCACTGACTATCAAAACTGGGCTGCCTATCAAATAAAGTGTTGTGGGCAAAAAATATAAATAACCGCAGACGCACAACATCCCACTAATCCCACAACTTCCAGTTCAGACAAGAAGGCAGAATAGAATACCTGCAGGTACAAGGGAGTGACACAACGATGCTAAATAGAATTCCTGCTGTTTGTCCCAAAAAAGAAATAAAAGAAATGGCGATGCTAATTTGATGCAGTTAGTAAAT
>CAXUMK010000267.1:7632-7987 GCA_964251885.1 uncultured Segetibacter sp.
AGGTACAAGGGAGTGACACAACGATGTTTGGGAAAGATCAAATGCCTGTACCCAAAAACACTATTTTTTAAGCGAAGATATTCGATATGTTTTTCCTTTTACAGCAGGAAATGTCAATACATATCCGTTGGCAGTTGACTGTGCTTTTGCGTTTACTCCTTCTGCCTGTACGGGTATGCTTGTTCTTACTTTACATACACCGCCATTTAAAGCTTTGATTGTGGCGGCAAATAATGTGTGGTTCTTCCAGTCGATACTTACTTCAAATCCGCCTCTTGCCTTCAGACCTTTTACAGTGCCCTCTTTCCAGGCATCGGGCAAAGCGGGCAACAGGTGTATTTCGCCCGAATGACTT
>CAXUMK010000268.1:0-5941 GCA_964251885.1 uncultured Segetibacter sp.
GATATCAATCACATTCAGTTCATTATCAGATCCGCCGCAGGCAGTACCGGCATGCAGCGTAACGTAAGCATATTTTCCATCTGCCACTACCGGGTCACAGGCACGTCCGTGTGAGAACTGTCCCAACTGCGCAGGATGTTCGGGATCACTTACATCGTACATAAACAAACCAATGGCTGAACCGAGGAACAATTTACCTTCAAAAGGATAAATGGTCTCAAGGTCGAAGCCTGCAAACATATTGCTTACAACAGAAGGAACAGCAGCATTACTGATGTTAACCACACCAAGGCTGTGACGTTCGGTAACGGCGTATAAATAATCATTTATCAAAACCATTCGCGCCATAGAACCTGCTACGCCTGTAGAAGTAGCCTGCACTGATGCCGCTACCGGAGCAGCATTAAAGTAACATTGGATACATGGAAAATTTGGAGTGTTTTCTTCTGTAACGGTAGTGTCTTTCTTTATCCAGTCTGTAATTACCATGTTACTGTCAGAAGTATAACCATTGACCCACTGACGTTCAGTAAACAGATTGTACAATGTTTTGGTTACCTGTACATGCTTCACGTCGGTAATATCAATAGCCAGCAAATCGCTGTACATATCCGCATACAGCGTATTGCCTTTAACTGCCATATCCTGGTTGCCCGGAATACTTAGAAAAGCGGTTTGTACCGGATGCGAAGGATTGCTATTGTCAATGACGTGTATTCCTTTGTCAACCTCGTTCAGAAAAATGAAATCGTCTTTAATATATATTTTGCCCGCAGTTTCCACCGGCTGGTTTGAACTGCCGTTTATGTCAGACAAAAAAGTGGCTTTGTCTTTATACACGGGCGTATAAATGGTATACGTTCTTGTAGTGTATCTTTTTTCGGAATCCTTTCTACATGATAAATGGAAAAAGGAAACACAAATAACTGTCAGCAGGCACAACAGGAAATGGCGGAGATTTTTTTTCATAATCGTTGTTTTGCCTGCTGACAAGGAGTTTTGAACCAGCGTTGCATTGGATAAATAAAAAAAGGGAACCCCCCGCCCTAAAGGGAGCTAAAAACCATTCCGTATTCTTCAAGTCCCCTTTAGGGGATTTAGGTTCTTCAGGTCCCCCTTTAGGGCATAAGCGTCAACTTAAAAGTTTTTTTGGGACGAACAATTGGTTTTTTGTGGTACATCGTTGTGTCACTCACTTGTACTTGTATAGCTATATTGGGCTTTATTGAAAAGATTTCCCTTCGTAGATTTAAGGGCTTCAAGTCCCCTTCAGGGGATTTAGGGGTTTCAAGTCCCCCTTCAGGGGGATTTAGGGGGTATTTTACCCAATATTGCAACCACCAGACTTGCAGAATTACGTGCTGCGACCTGGTAAAATTTTTTAACATCGTCATAAGCATTGTCGCCGGCATTGTCGCTCAGGCTTCTGATAACTATAAAAGGTATTTGCTGCTGCCAGCAGGCCTGCGCTACTGCGGCTCCTTCCATCTCTGTAGCGTCGGCATTCATTTTCTTTCGCAGCATTTGAGTAGAAGCTACCGATGAAACAAATACGTCGCCGGTAACAATAGTACCTTTTATAATTTTTGGTTTTATCGCGTTGTTATGCCTCATAATCGTTTCCAAGACCACGTTCTTGGCTGCCTGCTCAGCCAGTGCAAGAAGCGATGAATCAGCCGGGAAATATACAGGGTTTTCAACCATTGACGATGGATTGCGTGTTGGCCGGATGAGCATACTGTCGGGTGTAACAGTACCATAATCATGATAAGCTACAAGGGTACCAATTACAATATCTCCCGGCGATAATGCAGGATTTACCCCGCCGGCAATACCCGTAAAAATTACCTGCTCCGGGTTAAAATGATCCAGCATAAGCGTAGCGGTAATGGCTGCATTTACCTTACCGATACCCGTTTGTGCAATCACTACCTTTCGTCCGTTGAGCACGCCTTGTAAAAACTGAATGCCTTGTATGGTGATTACCTGCTTTTGCTTCACCTGAGCTTTCAGAATATTTACTTCATCTGCAAAAGCGCCAAGTACTGCAGTAACAGGTAAAGCCTTTTTAAATGGTACGTTTGTCGCTGCCTTTGATTGTACCGGCGCCTGTGCCGTTATCACATTCAAATAAAGTGTTACAAGAACAAGAACCAATGCGATTTTTTTCATAAAACGAATTTGTTGTTGTCAGTTGTGAGTGGTCAGTTGTGAGTGGTCAGTTGTGAGTTGCGAGTTGTGAGTTGTGAGCACTCCCTACTCTCTACTCCCACTCCCTACTCCTTTCTCCATACTCCTTCCTCCTTCCTCCTTACTCCCTACTCCTTCCTCCCTACTCACCACTCACTACTCACCACTCACTACTCACTACTCAAAGTACCAAAGCAACAATAGCAAACACATCAATCACATACAAGGCAGGACTGATGTCGGCTTTTTTACCGGTAGCGAGTTTCAAAACTGTCCAGGTTAAAAATCCCCATATAATTCCTTGCGTGATCGAATAGGTGAAAGGTATGAGTACCATAGCTATAAAAGCAGGTATGGCTTCATCAAGCTGCAGCCAGTTTATTTTTATAACAGGGCGAATCATAAAAACACCTACAAGCACCAGCGCCGGCGCTGAAGCAATGGATGGGATGATGGAAAGTAAGGGCGCCAGAAAAAGGAATGGCAAAAAAAGTAAACCTGCCACTACGGCCGTCAGCCCGGTTCTGCCACCTGCTTCTATTCCAACAGCAGATTCGATGTAAGCAGTTCCCGGGCTGGAACCGGCTAATCCGGCAATGGTAGTGGCCACGGCATCGGTTACCAATGAACGCTTGATATTTTTAGGTTCGCCATTTTCATTGAGCAGGTTTGCTGCCTCAGCCAGCCCTACAAATGTTGACAGGCTATCAAACATATCGGTAAACATAAAGGCAAAAATAACCGGGATAACAGACCATTGTAAAGAATGAATGAGGTCAAGCTTGCCAATAAGGCTAAAATCAGGAGCAGCAAATATGCCTCTGAATGTAACTAATGTTGAAGCTGGTGTTCCCCACCATCTGCCGATGGGATAAGCAGCCAAAGTAGTAAAAACTATTCCCCATAAAATAGCGCCGCTAACATTTTTCGCAAGCAGAACAGCGGTAAACAGCAAGCCGGCGACAAAGACTATTACGGCAGGTGTTAGCTTACCAAAACCAACGATAGTAGCTGGATTAGCGGTTACAAAACCGGCATTGGCAAAACCAATCAGAGTAATAAATAAACCAATACCGGCGGCAATTGCAAACCGTAAAGGCTTTGGGATAGAACGCAAAATATAGGTACGAACATTAAAGACAGAAAGTAAAAGGAAAATAATGCCCGACCAAAAGACGGCGCCTAAAGCAACCTGCCATGAAATCTTCATACCCAATACAGCAGAGAATGTGAAGAAGGCATTCAGCCCCATGCCGGGAGCGACCACAATTGGGTTTTTGGCATACAGTCCCATCATCACGCTGCAAAAAAAACAAACCAGTACAGTAGCTGTAAGAACTGCCGGAAAAGGCATTCCGGCCTGGCTCAAAATCTTGGGGTTGACAACTATAATATAAGCAGTAGCCAAAAAGGATGACAAGCCTGCAATTACTTCAGTTTTAAAAGTTGTGTTGTTTTCTCTCAGCTTAAAATAATCAGCCATAAATAGTATTAGCCCCCTAAATCCCCCAAAGGGGGACTTGAAGAAACACCCACCAGATTTTAGCTCCCTTTAGGGCTGGGGGTTTAAGCTCCCTTTAGGGCGGGGTTTATTTCAAACCATATTTGTACTTATACTTTTCGTACAATTGTTTTTGCTTGTTGTCTAAGTTAACCTGTCTGCCCTGTATAAAAGCGTAGATGACATTGTTGGTGGTAATGTCGAGAATATCGCCGTCACTTACTACAATATTGGCATCCTTACCTTTTTCGAGCGATCCTGCTTTGTCGTTGATACCGAGGATTTTGGCTGCGTTGAGGGTAATTGCCTGCAACGCCTGTTCTTTGGTTAATCCATACCCGACTGCCACACCTGCATTGAAAGGAAGATTACGGTAACGGGTATCTACATCAGGGTCTGAAATGGCGTAAGAAACTCCCGCCTGCTGCAATTGAAAAGGAGCCTTTGCAAACATGTCTACATCATCATCCTGCAGAATTGGCAAGGTGAGGGGACGATCGAGAATAACAGCGATGTTGTTCTCTTTCAGGTAATCTGCAATCTTCCAACTGTCTGCTCCACCGATGATGACTGTTTTAAAACCAAACTCTTTTGCAAACTCAGAGACAAGCATGATTTCCCTTACAAGATCAGCATACACATAAAAGGTTTGCGTTTTGCTGAACAGCCCTTTTACTGATTCGAATTTAAGATTGGTGTGTTCGTGTTTGGCTTCGCTGAAATAGGATTTTGCTTCGCGGAAAAAAGTTCTTGCTTCATCTAATTTGTCCATTGTCTTTTTAAGCGGATCGGTGTCTCTTTCTGAAAAACGAGCCACCATAGGCATGTGAAATACAATACCGCCATCTGTTTTATAAGCTGCGTCTTCCCAGTTCCAGCCATCGAGCTGCATGACAGAAGACGAACCGCTGATGGTGCCACCCTGGGGAATGATATTAGCGAGCAGTATGCCGTTGCTGCGGAGCGTATTGATCACTTTAGAATCTGTATTATAAGCCACCACAGCCCGCACATTGGGATTGAAATCACCTACCTCACGATCGTCGCGGGTAGAGCGGACTGCAGCAATTTCGTTGAGACCTAAATTGGTAACAGGAGAAATAAGACCGGGGTAAATTTGCTTACCGCTGCAATCAATTACCTGTGCGCCGGTTGCGGCGGCAGCATTTGCACTTACTTCTGTGATCTTGCCTGCGGAAAAAATGATCGTCCCATTTTCAATTACCTGGCCATTGCCAATATGGATGGTTGCATGTGTTAATGCAATGGTTTCTTTTTGAGGTGGCGCGGGATAAATGGTTTCCTGCGAATAGATGCCTGATGTTATAAAAATTGAAATGCCGGTTAATATTTTTTTCATTGGTGCTGGTATTATAGCTTATAACAAATTGTAAGAAAAGCTGAATAAAGTTTTATTAGTACAAGGGAGTGACACAACGATGATGAGTAAAGCGCTTCTGCCCGTAACCAAAAACTTTCTCTTAACGGTCGTCATTGCGAGGTACGAAGCAATCTCATCCTCATTATACTTTAATTGATACTGAAACTGCATCAAAGCCCGCCTGTATTATTTTGTCCGAAAATACTGGTTGTCTGGCGGTCAATTTCGCATTCGTTTAACTGGTCGTAAGTAACCAATGCAGGAGTGGTTTTGGCTCCTCCCTTTTTGGCTTTTATCATCTTTTGAATCAACCGCGTTCTTTCTTCTGCCAGTTTCTTTCTCATGTCGGCATCCCTGTCTATATCAAAATAGACAATGCCGTCGACGATGGTTTTTTCTGCCTTGGAATAATCGCTTAAAGGACTTGACGACCATACAACAATGTCTGCATCTTTGCCAACCTTTATACTGCCTGTTCTGTCGGCTACGTGCAACATAATAGCGGGATTGAGGGTACACATTTTTAGCGCTTCCGGTTCGGGTACATTTCCATATTTGAAGGTCTTTGCAGCTTCCTGGTTTAAGTGCCTGGCTTGCTCGGCGTCATCGCTGTTGATCGCAACAACCAGCCCGACCTTTTGCATGATGGCAGCGTTGTATGCAATGGCATCCTGCACTTCACTTTTATAAGTCCACCAGTCGCTGAATGTAGAAGCGGCTGCACCGTGCGCTTTCATTTTATCTGCTACTTTATAGCCTTCAAGAATGTGTGTGAAAGTGTTTACTTTAAAACCGAATGTATCGGCTACATGCATCAGCATGTTGATTTCGCTTTGCACGTAAGAGTGGCAGGTTATAAAACGCTTGTG
>CAXUMK010000268.1:5951-7965 GCA_964251885.1 uncultured Segetibacter sp.
GGTCCCATTTTCTGGTAGTCAACAGCGCGTTGAAAAGCATCCATCAGCACCTGCTCTACACCCATTCTTGTGTCGGGAAAACGGTTGTTGCTGTTACCAAAAGAACGTTTTACATTTTCGCCCAATGCAAATTTTATAAAAGGATCCCAGTTAGCAAATTTCATGTCTTCTGCACTCTGACCCCAGCGCAACTTTATCAATTGTGTCTGGCCACCGATGGTATTGCAACTGCCGTGCAACACATGCACACTCGTTACTCCCCCGGCAAGCTGCCTGTAAATATTGATGTCTTCAGGATCGATGACATCAGTAATTCTTACTTCTGCTGTTACCGATTGTGAGCATTCATTTACCTGTCCGCTAACTGCGATATGTGAATGCTCATCAATTATTCCTGCAGTCACCTGTTTGCCCGTGCCATCTATCACTTTTGCACTGCCACCGGTTAAGTTTTTACCAATGGCTGCTATTTTTCCATTCCTTATAAGCACGTCGCTGTTTTCGAGCTTGCCTTCCTTTTCATTTGTCCAGACTGTCGCATTTTTAATCAGCAGGTCTTGCTGTAAGGGTGTTTTTGTCCAGCCATAGCCGTTAAAAGGAAACATGACCGTATCGACTACTGCATATTTCTTTGCATCTTTTTTAGCAGTATCGGGTTTTTCGATAAAAGGCGAAACGTACTGCATGTTCCAGTTTTGTATGTTTCCGAGAGAGCTGAAACCGGTGCCTGTCCAAATCTGATCACCGATGATACCTGTAAGAATAGTTGTATTGCTGCTATCGGCTTTCAGACTCCAGGTAATTTTTGCAACGTTTCCATCAACCGATACATTCATTGGTGTTTTAGTAGTATCGCCTGAGGGTTGTATGGTTGCAGAGGGTTTTGCAGGTGTACCTGCCACTTCAATATTGTATTGTTTGTTAAGGTTATTTTGTTTGATGGTCAATTTATAATTGCCCCTTACGTCCTTCCATCCGTTTTCGTTGATTACATATTTTTTGCCCTGAACCCAATTTTGAAAAAACACGGTCTTCTCGTCAAAAACAGGCCCGCTGGTAATAATAAAACTGGCCACTTTACCTGCATCGATGCTGCCCACTTTATCATACACACCCATCAGGGTCGCCGGTGTTTTGGTAAGCGCTTCCAATGCTTTTGCCGGTGTTAACCCGTTGACAATTGCTTTTCTCAGGTTGGTTAAAAATTCGTCGTTCCCTTTTAAACCTGCAAGGGTTATGGCAAAATTAATTCCTGCTTTTTCAAACGCTGCAGGCTGGGTTGGAGCCATCTCCCAGTGCTTCATTACGCTTAACGCTACGAGCCGTGCATCGCCGGGGTCTTCCACATCCATTGCCACGGGAAAGTTCAGGGGAATGATATAAGATGCTCCCGACGCTTTTATTTCTTCGATGCGCTGGTATTCGTTGCCTCCGCCTTTGATAATGTATTTAATACCAAATTCATTTCCTATTTTATTTGCCCGCAGATCGTTCCATTTGTCATTTGCATCAAATACCTGGGGCAGGTTTTGATTATCGTTCCAGGCCTGTAAACTCAGGTTGGTGCCCTCGGATGCCGGACGGTTTTTATACCATTCTACATCGAGGTAAGATTGACGAAGCAAAGCGATGGCGCCCATTAACGAGGTGGGATAATCTTGAGTGGAAACGCCTTTATTGAATGAATAAAACGCGGCTGCTTTATCTTTTATCATCAGCAGGTTTTCTTTTTCGTTGCCAAGTGTTACAAGCGCACCTGCTCCTCTCGCAATGCCATCCTGCTGATGGGTTAATACCGTTCCGAAACCAATCGTGCGCAAACCTTTTGCTTTGTCTTCATTTGCCGTAAACAATTTTGATGCATCTGTTTCAGGCTTCAAAGCCTGGTTCCATGAAAAAGCGCCTTTGGTATTGCTGATGTTCTGATAATTACCAAAGTCTCTGCCACCGCCCCCACCGGTTGCAGGTGCAATACCATAGTCGCTAAAAATGTCAATAAAAGAAGGATAGATAA
>CAXUMK010000269.1:0-261 GCA_964251885.1 uncultured Segetibacter sp.
GCAAGTGGTTACAATACTCAACCCGGCCCTCCCATACCTTATTCCGAAGATCCTAATTCTGCATTTTATCAAATGGTAGCGCAGGTGTACAATGCATCGCAAACGCTCACTCCCGGTCAAACTGCACAAGGCTTATTCTGGAGAGATGTTCCTGGTGTTACCACTCCGGGGCATTGGGAAAGCATTTTACAACAGGTATTAAAACAAACCAATTCAAACCTCGATAAAGCAGCTTTTGCTTACGCAATTACCGGCGTATGT
>CAXUMK010000269.1:271-7959 GCA_964251885.1 uncultured Segetibacter sp.
CAGCCATCAGTTGCTGGCAAACAAAATATCATTACAACCAGGTGCGCCCGATAACTTATATAAGAACTGTAATGGGAAAACCATCGTGGAATGCATTGTTTGCAACACCCGCACATCCGGAATATTCTGCTGCACATGCTGTGCTTTCCAGTGCCACATCCGATGCATTTGCTTCGCTTTTTGGTAACATTGGAAGTTTCACCGATCATACTTATGACTATTTGGGATTTGCACCAAGAACTTTTAATTCGTTTCGTGCAATAGGTATAGACGCAGGTAATTCAAGATTGTATGGAGGGATTCATTACCAGCCCACTATTGATACAGGGCTGATACAGGGAAGAAAAGTAACGTTTAATATCTTAAAGTCAATAGGATTGCATGAGATAGAAACGGGTAATTAACAATAGAAGAAGTTGGGTGCAAATCAAATTGTTGTTTTTCTTTTTTTGTGGAAGTCAGCAGAAATTCTTCAAGTGAAAAAAGCTGAGGGCATGCTACAACAGCAGGATAAAAAGTCGGGTGAACGGTTACAGGAGCAATTGAAGACAAATCAATTTTAATAGGCTTTAAAACGTAGATATTATGAACAGAAAATTATTAGTTGTAATGTTTTTTGCTTTGTACCAGGTTTCATTGTTTGGACAAGTTACAGATAAAGAAGCCATTTTAAATATGGCAAAAAACGAAACAGAAGCTTATCTAAAAGGCAACTTGGAAGAATGGCAATCTTACAGAGTAAAAAGTAACGATGCTTCAATAACTCTTGTAGACAACTCCGGCTATACGTATATCAAAAGCTATGACAGCATTAATAAAACTTTTGTATCTATATTCAAACGAATGACAAAAATGACTTACAGTGTAAAAATAGTAAACCCGGTTATTAGAGTGAATGGCAATCTTGCCTGGGCTGAATACAACCAGGTGATTTCAACGACAACTAAAGACACCACAGAAAGTACCCTAAGTAATGAAATGAGGGTTCTAAATAAAGAAAACGGCAAATGGAAAATACTGGCACAGATTACCACAAACACCACACCTTCAAATAGCGCTGCAGAGATTGAAAATACATTGAATACAACGGGTTATAAATTATTATCTGAAAACAAAATGAATGATGCGATAGAGGTTTTTAAACTTAACGTAAAATTACATCCAAATTCCTGGAACACTTATGATAGCCTTGGTGAAGTATATGCATTGGCAGGCAACAACGACCTGGCTAAAGAAAATTATGAAACGTCGGTAAGACTTAATCCAAAAAATGAAAGTGGGATAGCTGCCTTAAAAAAACTGGCTTCGAAGTAAGTCGTACTATGTTAAGTATTTTGACTTAATGCTTTACTTCAAGCTCCAAGCAACCAGCTCATTTTCGTAATAGTGGTGATAGCCGTTAGGTTACCATCAAAGTATTCTTAATAAAAAGTTTGACAAAAAAAATGAATGAAAATTTCACTTTAACAGGAGGGGCAAGAATTGGAAGATCGTATGCGACTTTCCCTTTTGCTAAATTATTTGTAGACAAAAATGTATTAAAAATTAATGCTTCTATTGCTGGCAGTTTAGTATTTCAACCCAAAGATATAATTTCAATTGAACCGTATAGACAAGGTATCAGGATTAATCATCGGGTTATGAATTATAATCCTAAAGTCATTTTTTCGGCATTCAAAGACCCAGTTTTTATAATCGATGAAATTAAGAAAGTTGGATTTTTAGATAACGTAAATAGTAAAGTCAGTTTTGCAGACACCCAGATAGTTAAAAGACAAGAACAAGGGGGCTTTCCAATTAAAAAACCTGTTGCTATAATTTTCGTCATTTTATGGAACATACTTTTCTTATCGGATTTTTTACCTTTCTTTCTTCAAAATAAAAAAGAAGGAATACCAATTGGAAATGGAGTAAAAATAGCTGTCTGGTTGCTTTTAGCAACTTGCATTCTGACATTAATTTCTCACAGTTTCAGAAAAATAATTTTAAAAGAAGGTATAGAGTTTAGTGATATAAAGAGATTTGTGTACTTCGCTATTTTAGTTAGCGGATCTATGCTTTTAATATTTACAACAGTTAACTTCCAGAGATAAACCTAAGGGCAAAAATTGCATTGACGTTATGCCGGCAGACTGATTAATAAATCCTGGCAAACCAATACGGAACGTTAGATGTAATCTGCTACTGAAAATCTTGACTACTTCTTATTCTTCTTATTATTCAACGTAAATGAAGTATTATGAAACAGACGAATTCCGGGAACAGCAGAAGGCAATTTGTAAAAAATACCACCTTAATGGCTACCGGGCTTATTGGGTTATCAGGGTTCAATCAGTCGCTGGCAAACGATTTTGCTGCGGAAGAAAGCCTTTTTGTTATTGGCCCTTTGGAAGGGTATTCACCACAGATTGGCACCATCGTTTCTATGTTAAACTACAACCGGCAAACGGTTATTGACACCGTCAAGTCGCTTACAATGAATGACCTGGATTACCTGTTCGATGCAAAAGCAAATACGATAGCAGCTTTGATACTTCATTTAGGCGCTATTGATAAATATTATCAGATCAATTCATTCGAAGGACGGCAGGAACTGAATGATGCGGAAAAAAAGTTATGGAATGCTGCCATGGACTTAGGTGATGAAGGCCGTCGCACCATAAAAGGACACGAAGTAAAATACTATTTGGATATTATCAATGAAGTGAGGCAGAAGACGTTGGAGGAATTTAAAAAAAGAGATGACAAGTGGTTGCTTGCTACAGACCCTGTGTGGTCGAAAGAACAGTCTTTGAACACGTACTGGAAATGGTTTCATGTATGTGAACATGAGTCAAATCACCGGGGACAAATAACATGGTTAAAGCGCAGACTTCCAGGTGCAAAAGATAGTAAAGATTAATTGCACAACCACTAACAAGCGCCTGGCAAAAAGCGGCTGAAGAACTGTATTGCTTTGTCGCCGGTCAGTGTTCTTCACAACAGTTTGTGCTTGAAATATTGTTTTTCGTCCTGCCGGGATCTCCTTCAAAGCCTTGTGCATCGGCCTAAGGAATTCAGTATGTGTAAAGCCGAAGGTCTCATCGCAACACAAATTGCTTTGGTATAAAATGCGCTTCGACATAAAAAGGAACAAAACATAAGCAGGCCTAATCAACGAACAAAAAGATAAACGGAGCGTCGCAACAATGTACAATCAAGGCTATATGGCTGGCAACAAAAACACTATACCTTTTGGTCACGGTTTTTTGTCCTGCCCGGGTCTCCTTCAAGTCTTGTGTTGTGGGCGAAGGCACTGTGTATATGTAAATTGCTGGGTTTCATCCCGCCACACATTGCTTATAGATGTACGTTCTGCAACTTTATCCGGCGATTTAACATGTAACAATCATAACATAAATGAAAGCAAAAATTGGTTTTATTATAATCCTTTCTCTGTTTACCCAACTGCTGCAGGCGCAAAAAGATACAGTAAGATCTAATGCAGATTTGCCGGTTTTAAACTACCCAACTGCTTTGCTAAAGACAGGCGATACAACAGCCATTCATACCTGGATAAAAAACATGGCTGCATCAGAATTGAAACATACAGACAGTGTATTGAAAAACTATGCAATTATGGATTCGGTACTTTGGGTAACGTTGATAAGAACAAAATCTCTTTGCAATTTTATTAGCGCTAACTGGGCAGATTTATCTCAACCGGATACAGCATTCAAACACATGCAGTCGGGTGCACCGGCTTTTAGGAAAGGCGGCATTGCAGAGCTTTCGTGTTATGCAGAAGCAATGCTGCAGCCGGGTGATGACTTTAAGAAATCGTACCAAGATTTTTTTATGAAGACAATGAATTCATTGACTTCAGACGAACAGGAAATATTTATTGGTAATGTTATTTCTAAAATGAATGTGGCTGTGGTGCGATATCAAAAAGAGATGAATAAATTTAAAAAGGCGTCTTTTGTATCAGATACTTCTCTGTACGATTTTTTAAAAAGTTATGTATACGGCCAGTTGAAAAAAATAAATTATGATGAATTATCGGCTTACATTAATAAAGCTGTAAAAGAGAAATTTACAAAAGCTGACACACTTCGCGGCAGCATTACACCCGAGCGAGCCTGGTGGGATGTATTGCATTATGCTATAACCATACAGCCTGATTATACAGCAAAAACAATCAGCGGCAAAAATACCATCCGGTACAAAGTTATAAGCGATAGTTATCCTGCCTTTATGCAGGTAGATCTGCAGGAGCCTTTGTTGATTGACAGCGTTGTTTTTGGAACATCACGAAAACTTTCTTTTACAAAAGATGGAAATGTATGGCATGTTGCTGCTCCAAAGCAAAAGAAGATGTCTGTTGATTCTGTTACGGTTTATTATCATGGCAAAGTGCATGAAGCGATTGATCAGTTATGGGATGGAGGCTGGGTTTGGGCGAAAGACAGTCTGGGTAATCCCTGGATGAGTGTTTCGTGCGAAGATATAGGAGCAAGCATGTGGTATCCCTGCAAAGACCATCGTTCTGACAAGCCTGATAACGGTGCATCCGTAACCATGATTGTTCCTGATACTTTGGTTGCCATTGCCAACGGTCGCCTTCAGTCAAAACAAAATAACAATAATGGCACGGCAACATATACATGGGCAGTTACAAACCCCATAAACAATTATGGTATATCTGCATACATCGGCAAGTATGTAAACATTAGCGAAGTGTATGAAGGCAGTAACGGAAAACTGGATGTAAATTGCTGGGTACTCAATTATAATGTTGAAAGAGCAAAAGCACACATGATACCTGAAGTAAACCGGGTGCTCAAAGCTTTTGAATACTGGTTAGGTCCTTATCCTTTTTATAAAGATGGCTATCAATTGGTTGAAGCGCCTTATTACGGAATGGAACACCAAAGCGCGTTGGCTTATGGAAATCAGTATATGAACGGAGCACGTGGCTACGATCTTTCCCGCACTGGCTGGGGACTTAAATGGGATTACATCATTGTGTATGAAAGCGGGCACGAATGGTTTGGCGATAACATTACTTCAAAAGATATCGCTGATCTGTGGGTTCACGAAGGACTGACTATGTACGCAGAAGCATTGTTTGCCGAATATTATTATGGTACAAAGGCAGGTAATGATTATGCAACAGGCTTAAGATACCGCACTCAGAATGTCTTTCCGTTAACCGGGTATTATGGCGTAAACGACGACATTTCTGATCGAAGCAACGACAATTATAGTAAAGGCGGTAGCATCATTCAGTCAGTAAGGCATAGTATGAACGATGATTCTCTTTTCAGGCAAATGATTATCGGCTTGAATAAAACATTTTATCACCACACGGTTACTACAAAGCAGGTAGAAAATTATATCAGTCAAAAGGCAGGATTTGATTACAGTTATGTATTCGACCAGTATATAAGAAATGCACAACTACCACAATTCGATTTTTATTTTAGCAACGCCAGGAAAAAAGTATTCTATCGCTACAGCAACTGCGTAAATGGTTTTAATCTTCCATTGGTGTTGAAAGATGAACATCAAAAATTGAAGCTTATGCCGTCAGGAAGCTGGAAAAGTATTTCGATAACTTCATCGCAGCAACCATTATTTAATACCGATTCAATTGAAAAAATGTATTACCTCGATGTGTTGGAAACAAAGGCAGATTAAATCAGATAGCAGATTTCAGTGTTTGGGTATTATTCATACTCAACCTATACAAAACGTAGTCTTCATCTTTCTTATTCGTTTTATTTTTACCAGGGATATTTAATTAAAACAACAAACTTATACCATATCATAAATATTAAAACTAAAAAAATGGATAGCAGCAAAATAGAAATATCCCATGTAAAGGTAAGACGAAATTTGATGGCCAGCGTATTAACAGTGATCATTGCCGCAATTGCTTTGATGGATGTCACAAAGCACAGCAATATCAGACCTCGTGATCTATTAGCAATATCAGGTATCGGTGCGACTATCGCGATGTTAATTGTAAAACTTGTTATATCATTTAAATTGAAGAAGCAAAGAGATTCTGTTACAATAATAGTGATCATTGCCGCAATTGCTTTCATGGGTGTCACAAACCACAGCAATATCAGGACTGTTGATCTATTAGCAATATCAGGTTTCGGTGCGACTATCGCGGTATTTATTGTAAACCTTGTATTATTTTTTAAGCGAAATAGACAACAAAATTTGACAGGAACAAAGGGTTAAAAGCCTCATGAAAGTGTTTGTTGCAGTTTGGGTTCTTAAGGTGTTATACTGGATGATCTCTTCTTACCACACTTTGTAAACCTTCATGTTCGTTCTATCCGGTCATTTTAATTCTGCATCATAATTAAGTATCTGTCTGTTCAATTCTTCAGGATAATCGCAAAGCTTCCAATACCGTTAATTATAGAACATGAATTTCTTCGCAACACTAATCCTATATCTTATAACCAGTTACGTTAAGGTTTAGATTATTTGTAGTGTGTGCTAATCCACCTACAACAAAGCGCAGCTTAAAATACAAGCTGCGGGGACTGTCTATAAATATATCCATTGTTTTATCGTAAGATGAGGTAATATATCCCGTATTGGTGTTTGCAATAAAAGGTTCAAACAAACTATTGATGTAATACCTTTTTGAAGTTATATTGTCATGTAAGCGTCGCAACGATGTAGAATAGAAATCCTGATGCCGGCTATACAAAAAATATTACGAGATGGAAAAATTTAACCACTTCTGCCTGGCGACCAATATTTATCATTTATGCAAAGATGAAATGTATTATAGATGTTGAAAGTGCAGCGGTTCTTACACTTCGTTCAAAACCGGTAAGGGTCAGTCTTTAAGTTTACAGGCAGATAACAAGGCATGAAAATTTTCATGTACATTGTTTGCCAGTGTTTTTAATTGAGATTTGGGCTTCTTCGCTTTTACTGCATCATTCAGTGCCGTGCATTTAGTCACCAGTTCGGCAACATGCACCTTAAACACATCTGCATTTACGTCTTTAGGAACCTGCGATGCCTGCCACGCCTTCGCTTTTGCTACCAATACCTGGCTGCTGTCTTTTACGGGTTTAACATTGCCCGTTATTGCCGGGTGCAATATGTCCACTACCAGCGAATGAAACTCATTGAATTGTTTCCAGGATTGTGATTGTGCCATGCACATTACACTCAGCCACAAAGCTGCCATTAGCATACCTGCTTTTTTCATAATTATGTTTTTATAAGTACGCTCATCTGGAAGCTGCAACAAAAATAATTGCAGTCAGTTGACGATATATTATTTCACCTTTCAATCTTCGCAAAGCTATGGTCAAACGCCCAAAAGATGAAATGAAGTTGCGCAATAAATTGTTTGATGGTGGTTGGTGGGCGTGGAGATTGCGACAACAAAAAAGTTGACGGTAGGGATTGAAAACCCTCCGCCTCTGGACATTATTTATTCAAGGCAATTCAGCTTTCTCAAGCGGAACATCAATGTGATTGTGCGTATCAATGCCGATGATTTGGGCTACAATTCTGGCTATTGTTGGGTCTTCTTCATCAATTGCCCACGATAACAAAGGATGGAACATAATAGCCGCTCCTGCTGCCGAAACGGAAGTCATGAATTTTCTGCGCGACCATTACGGCCGGACGCAGTGCGTGTTCCCAGCCGGCTCCGCCGC
>CAXUMK010000270.1:0-2907 GCA_964251885.1 uncultured Segetibacter sp.
TTAATATTAAAATTAATATTAATGCAAAAGTAATTAAAGTACAGTGGTTTTAAAATGTGTCATTGGCAGGTACGAAGCAATCCGATTTGTGTTTGAACAGGCTTACATTGGCAGGGATTGCTTCGTCGTTCCTCCTTATAATGACATCCCTTCTACTGCATTTGTTTTCAGCAACTTACGTATGAGATGTCATTGGTCTTTTTTCTTTTTTGCCCCGAAAAAGTATTTACTCGCAATGACGGCACCAAGTCGTTCGTCATTGCGAGGAACGAAGCAATCTGATTTGTGTTTTAACAAGCCTACTATTAGTGGGAGATTCCTTCGTTGTTCCTCACCGTAATGACTGCTATTTATTTTGCCGAAGCATTTCCCTCAGTACACGAGTGCGACGCAACGATGTAAAATAGTAGCAATAAAGCCCGGTTCATAAAAATGTATTGCAAATTTCTACAGCTTTTAGTAGAACAAAAAACTTAAAAGTTGACAGTTTCAATACTGCAAGTCCAACTTTTAAAACCTCACATTCCACGTAACAGATGGAATAATGGGAAATAAAGAAACCTGTTTTGCAGTTACTTTCAGGTCTCCGCCAACGGCGCTGCCTGTCTGGTCAAAATAGATGAAATAAGGGTTGAGGCGGCTGTATACATTGTAGACGCTAAAGACCCAGCTATCTGTATACTTCCTTTTCTTTTTTATATGCTGCGGAGTTAGAGTTGCCGAAAAATCTAACCGGCTGTAAGGAGCAAGGCGGTAAGCATCTATCCGGCTGTTTTCCTGGGTGAGAACACCACTGATAAAATAAAACCGCTCAGGAACAGTGGTCGCATTTCCTGTTCCGTACACAAATACCGAAGACAATTTCCACTTTTTATTCACCTCATAAGTTCCGACAACAGAAAGATCATGACGCCTGTCAAATTTTGATGGATATGCATTGCCTCCGTTTAGTGCGGGAAACTTGCGGTACGACCAGCTAAGCGTGTACCCGATCCAGCCCGTAAATCTGCCTTTAACTTTATTTATAAACAGTTCAGAACCGTAAGCCCATCCTTTACCAAATGTAAAATCCTCTTCCGGGTCTTTTAATGACGGTGTAAACCTTCGCGGTATTCTATCTGGTTATGCATGCTTTTGTAATAAAACTCGAGCGAGGTTTCAAACATGTTGTTTTTAAAATTTTGAAAATACCCGACTGCATACTGCCAGCTAATCTGGGGTTTTACACGATACGTGCTGGGAACCCAAAGGTCGGTGGGCAAAGTAGTGCCTGCATTGCTAACGAGGTGAATGTATTGAAGATTTCGGGTCACCGCAGCCTTTACAGAAGCATCTTCATTGAGAGCATATCTTATGGTCATTCGCGGCTCAAGTCCTCCGTACGATTGTACAACCTGACCGCTTTTATATAGGGTGCTGTCTGTTTTATTACCATTGGCATCCGTTGCATACCTGGTATAGGGGCCAACCTGCTGAAATGCACTATACCTGAGACCGGCATTTATTTTTATCTTATCGCTTATATCCCAGTCGTCCTGCAGATATAAACCGAACTCGTTTGCATATTTCTTATTTGCATTGTTGGGGGCAAATACAGTCGTGTCTTGTTTAGCAGTTAAAATATTGGGTAAAAAACTGTGGTAAGTGTATAAACCTCCAAACTTTACTTTGTGTTTTGGAGCAGGGTAATAATCGAAGTCGACTTTTGCATTCAGGTCTTTAATGCCTGAGGAGAGCTTGATAGCAAAATCGTTTTGCGTTGCTGCAAAAGCAAATTTGTAGTCATTATACACCAAAGAAGTATTGCTGAAAAGCTTACGGTTAAAAACGTGGTTCCAGCGAAAGGTAACAGTAGAATTGCCCCAGGGAATATTTGTTTTAAAAGAACGTTCTGAATTGCTGAAGTTGAACACGTCTCTGCCAATATAACCACTCAGGTAAATGCGGTCTTTATCTGAAAAGATATAATTCACCTTTCCATTTAAATCATAGAAATAATATCCTGAGCCATAAAACTGGCTGGTTTTTTTGATTGCAGGCTTTACTAACTGGTCAATATACGTTCTTCGTGCAGAAACAATGTACGATGCTTTGTTCTTTTTGATCGGTCCTTGTATAGAAAAGCGGGAAGCAATCAGACCAATTCCTGCATCCACCTGTGTTTTGTTCATATTGCCATCCTTCATGCTGATGTCAACGACGGATGAAAGCCGGCCGCCATATTGAGCAGGCATGCCGCCTTTGATAAGAGAAACATTCTTGATAGCATCTGAGTTAAAAATGGAAAAGAAACCAAACAAATGACCGGTGTTGTATACTACTGCATCATCGAGGATAATCAGGTTCTGGTCGGGGCCACCACCGCGAACGTAAAAACCTGAATTGCCCTCACCCGAATTTCTGACACCGGGCAATAGCTGCAATGTTTTTAGAATATCCACTTCACCAAAAAGAACGGGCAACGATTTAGCTGTTTCCATACTGATATCGATCTTGCCCATTTGCGCTGTCTTCACATTATTATCCCTTCGGTGCCCGGTTACCGTTACGTCTTCCACAATCACATTGCGTGGAATTAAGTAAATGTCAGACTGGTAATTACTATCAAGAAGTATAGTTATGACTTTTGTATTGTAACCAACATACGAGCAAGTCAACACGTATTTGTCTTTTATCAGCGTCAGCGAGTAATATCCATATTGATTGCTTGAAACACCTTTTCGGGCAGCAGGTACATTAAGGTTGGCACCAATGAGCGTTTCGCCGGTAAGAGAATCTTTGATATAGCCATTTAAAGTAAATCGTTGCTGTGACTTTGCTGTGAAACAAAAAAGCAACAAACAAAAAGCAGTTATAAAAATTTTCCTGGTCAATATTGGCTTATTATAAAGGAGCATTTGTTTCTAT
>CAXUMK010000270.1:2917-6980 GCA_964251885.1 uncultured Segetibacter sp.
AAACAAACAACAAAAGAAAAGAAATGTTGTTAACCCCCCGCCCTAAAGGGAGCTAAACTCTAATCAAAGAAAATTATTGTTTCATGTGTATTTTTTAAGTCCCCTTCGGGATTTAAGGGTTCCAAGTCCCCCTTCGGGGGTTTTAGGGGGCTTTTAAAAACTGCCAGTAATATTCCTCTAAAAATGCTTTGCCCAATAAATTATAGGGCAGCCAGTCTTGCTTATCGGGAAGCAAAACCTCTACAGCGGCGGGGTCGGGGAAGGTTTTGTAATCGAAGCGGGTACTTCCGGTACTGATGTAGCCGGTATAATAAAACACTTTGTTTTGCGAAAGTGCATATTTAAGTTTCTGCAGCATCAGCAGTTTGCCCAGACTATACCGGTGGTATTGCGGATGATAAATGTTCATAATACCGGCAATTGACTGGTGGCCTTTATCAAAATAACCGGTTGCAATTAACTGGTCATGGTCACGTACTTGTACCATCATTGAGTCAAAGGGCTGGGGCAGAAACTGCTGGTGTAAATATTTTGCACAGGTGGGTGACACAGAAAAGGGCATCTCATTTTTGTACAGCGTATACAGGGCTTCAACTTCATCATCAACGTAAGCGGGTTGAATACTTACTGAAAAGCGTGCACATTTTTTAAGGATGTTATTTGCTGTCTTTTGAAGCCTGCACTCATTTACAAGAGTGCGCAGCCAAAATACAGGAACGGCTTGTTCGCCTTCGCCTAAGGTCGTTTCGTTGCAGGTAAACATAACATGTTGCATACGGTAAAAGCCTGCAGCAAGAAGGTCATCGAGTATATCGGCGGTAAAGCCTTTTTCGTCGGGAGCGATAAAGTGAAAACTGTCCATACATTTTAATGCTGCAATATATGGAACGAAGTATTATTGAAGTGAAGTAATCTCCCCCGTCATTGCGAGGCGCGAAGCAATCCCTGCACAATCACGTTGACAGTACTCTGGCTCTGCATTACACATCTTTCAAAAGAGGCGTAGCCTCGAACAAGTATTGTAACAACGGATTTTAATCCGTTGTTACAAGATGAAAACTAAAGTTAGAACCGTAGGGTTCGGAATATATAAGTACCCAATATTATTATGAAATATTATGAACAAGCCATTCTTCTGACGTAATCACTTCAGCCTGTCGTGGGAAAATTTTAGTAATTAGCACACGATGAACTTCCTCATCCCTGTCTTTACAATTTTATTGTCCCGCGCTGATTGTATGGCTTTTGTAATAGATTGAATAAACATAGTACTGTCATTCAGCATTTTTACAGTAGCTCCCTGCACATCCATTACTAATAGTGCGGTCTTTTGATTGTTGTTTTGTTGCATTATTCTTTAGCTTTCTTTGAAAAATTTATACTTAACATGATACTTATCGCAAGTACACCGATAAAAAATGCAAGTATTAAGAGCTTGTTGTCGGGAGACACTTCACCTGCTCTTAAAAGAATATATCCTATAACCAGATTCAAATTTGCCCATAATATATTGACCAATGGCGAAGAAAGTCCTTTACCAGGCGGCCTGGAAAACGGAGTTGGAAAGCGGTTTCCTGAAATTCCGTTTATAAAATGTGGAATTGCATTTGCCAGAAAGACTCCTGCAAAGAATGCAGCTATGTAATGATACCATTGTATTGTTTCCATCTTGTTTAATGTTGTGGGTTATTTTAATTTATTGGCTTTTATAAAACTATTTTAGTTCTGCTTTAACAGGTTTAAACTTTTGTAATTTTTAGTTTACCAGCAGATGCTTTTCATAGCATCATCGTTGTGTCACTCACTTATACTGAAGTATTTTATGTCATCTTTTTTCATGGTATGAGTTAGCCCAATTTTTTTTCAGGATGCCATGAAAAGATACAGTACAAGGGAGTGACACAACCGGAGATGAATAAAGAATAAATGCCGGTCAACAAAAAAGATATAAACCCGCGATGGCATTATTTGTTGTTTTATTTTTTAAGATGATTCTACCGCCGCGCCTTCCATTTTTGCCAGTGTTATTTCATCTTTTCGTTTCAAAATATTTTTTCTAAAAAAAGGCAGGAATATAACAGCAATCAAAATGGCCACAATTCCTTCGGCAAGAATAGTATTTGGCGCGCCAATATATTCCGATACTGTTCCTATCAATAATCCTCCTAAGGGCTGCATACCAAAGAATGCCATTGCAAAATAACTAATGACTCTTCCCCTCATTTCGATTGACACATCGGTTTGTATCATCGTATTGCTGACAGTTGTCTGAGCCATCATTCCAAAACCGGTGACGACCCCAAATAACAAAGCAAGCGGCAGATAGGTGATGTGTGAAAACAGGATTAACCCTGCACCAAAGATCAAGAGGTTGATGAACAAAATTGTTTTTAATTCGGCGCCTGGTTTTAAAGAGGCTAAGAAAAAAGCGCCTCCTATTGCGCCAAGACCGATAGAACTGTTCAGGTAACCAAAAGTAGAGGCATTTCCCTTAAAAATAACCCGCGCATAAACAGGCAGTAGCGTAATGAAGGGCAGTACCAGTAAACTGACAAAAGCAAGCATGAGAATAACAACACCAATGGAAGGAGTACGCCGTAAATATTTCCATCCTTCCTTAAATTCATTGAATGCTTTCTTAGTATGTGGTTGTGGAATAAATTTGGGAAACCGCATGAATAATAAAGAGGTAATAACCGCAAGAAAACTGAAAGCATTGATTAAAAAACAGGTTCCTGCGCCTAACTTTTCTAACACAATACCCGATATGGCAGGACCAATGAGCCGTGCTAAGTTTACCATAGAAGAATTAAGCGCAATGGCATTAGGCAAATCTTCTTTATTACCTACGATCTCGTACACCATCGATTGCCTTGCCGGCACATCGAAAGCGTTGATAGTGCCGAGTACAACACTGCAGACAAATATTTGCGCTATGGTATAGTGAGTGAACATAACAAGCACAGTAAGCACGGTTGCCTGCATCAATGAAGCGATCTGTGTGATGAGCAATACCCGGTAGCGGTTATACCTGTCGGAAACTACACCGCCTAAAGGAGAAAAAACAAAGGAGGGAAACTGTGCTGCAAATACAGCAAAGCCGAGCATAAAAGCAGAATGCGTTTGCGCATACACTACCCAGTACACAGCAGTTCGTTGCATCCATGTACCTATCAATGATATCGATTGTCCTGAGAAATACAGCCGGTAGTTACGGCTGCCAAACGCTTTGAATGTGGTAATGTTCATCTATTTTAAATCGACTAATTTGGTCAAAACTTTAATTGCTTTAACCAATACTTCTTTTTCCTTTTGAGTTGTTTTTTCGAAGATTGACTGAGCCAGCCACTCCTGCTTTTCACTTCTTTTTTTCTCGACAGCTTTTTTGCCGCCTGCGGTAATGGTTATGATCACTTTTCTTTTATCTGTCTTTGACGATGTTTTTTTAATATAGCCTAATGCGAGCAGCTTATTAATGATCTGAGACATGCTTTGCGTGCTCACTTTTTCTATAACGGCCAGTTGTGAGGGAAGTATTTCTGCCGACTGATACACCAGGGCAAGCGTAGACCGCTCTGTCAGAGAGAGCAATTCATCGCTTTTTACTTCGTTCCTGAGTATTTTTACAAGGCGCGAAATAACGACCCGCAGGTTGGCAGCAATTTCAATATCGTTAGCTTCATACATAAGAACTGTTAATGATAATAGTAAAGTTACTTTACAAAGTTACTTTATTATTTTTACTTTCCGATGGCAAACAGCAGGAAAAGGTGCATTCCAAATTCTCGATTCTTTCAAAATTAGTAATCGTCAGTGCGAGGAGAGCCTGTCCCAAACTTGTTTTCGGGAAACGACGAAGCAATCTCATTCTAAGTCGGGGCTTTAATGCAGTAGGATTGCTTCGTTCCCCGCAATAACGGAGGATAGAACTTACAAAGGGACAACCATAAAAGAGACAATCCGGAATGCATCCGGGGAGTAAACCAGCGCAGATTGGCCGGCACGGTGGCATTGCGGCAAATGAAGCGACTTTCACAGGTGGCTGTATATCATCAGCGATCTT
>CAXUMK010000270.1:6990-7935 GCA_964251885.1 uncultured Segetibacter sp.
TCAGGTGATAACTCTATGCAAAGGCGAGACTCAGCCGCTGCAGAATACCGGTATATCTGCATTCGTGTAAACTATGACAAAGCTTTATTAAGATTTTAATGCATATAGTCTTTATATTTCAAAATAGCAAAAAAAATGTGTCACCTTCGGATAAATAGCGTTAATTTGTACAACTATTGAAATATTATTACAAATATTAGTTAAACACCCACTCTCCTAAACTTTTTTTTAAGCATCGGCTTACATGTATTTTATCTTTTTTTAACAATTCCTTCCTCACGGTTGAGAAGCACAAGTGTGCAACACAATAATGTAATTAAACAGCAAGTCCCGGCTCATCATTGCACATTTTTTTGCTGTGTCAGGTACAACTATGCTTATAATTTTAATCCACCCCCTAATTCTATGTATCCGATTAAAGAATTTTTTGCAAAGCTGTTTAACAGCTCCGACTGGCCGGCCCGATGGCACTGCGGCACATGGAGCGACTTTCATGGGTGGCTGTATATTATCAGCGATCTTTTAATATGGTCAGCCTATTTTACCATCCCTATCGTTATTCTAAAGTATATTTTAAAAAGGAAGGGCATTCGCTTTGAGCGTTTGTATTTTTTATTTGCGGCGTTTATTCTTGCCTGTGGCGCTACCCATTTTTTAGATGCGGTGGCATTTTGGGTTCCTCTTTACCGGTTAAATGCCCTGGTTCGTTTTATGACTGGGGTTATCAGTTGGCTTACTGTTTTTTATCTCATCAGGGTGCTGCCCGCTTTATTTTCCCTTAAACCGCGGGCTGCCTTAGAAGCAGAGATACGGCACCGCAAACAAGCCGAAGAAAGGTTTAAAACATTACTGGAAGCAACACCGGATGCTTTAATTATAGCAGATAAAAACGGTGTGATCAGTGTGGTAAACAGGCAAACGGAAAACCTGTTTGGATACACCAAA
>CAXUMK010000271.1:0-7841 GCA_964251885.1 uncultured Segetibacter sp.
GTTGTAGCTCAGGGGTAGAGCACTTCCTTGGTAAGGAAGAGGTCGTGAGTTCAATTCTCATCAACAGCTCTGGTTAAGAAGTCATTAAGACAGTAAGTTAATAAGTGGTTAAGATTTTCCTTATTGACTTACTGACTTCGTTGCTTAATGATTTCATCTGTACAAGTGTGCGACGCAACAATGTTTAATAGTTGCTTAACTGTTTGAAACACAAAAGACAATAATAAAACCTTACTTTCGCGCTCCGTAAGTAAGGTCAATTATAAAAAACAAAATTTAAAAACAAATAAAATGGCAAAAGAGAACTTTAAGAGGGATAAACCTCACGTTAACGTTGGTACCATCGGTCACGTTGACCATGGTAAAACAACCTTAACTGCCGCTATTACCGATATTTTGTCAAAAAAAGGTTTAGCGGAAAAGAAAAATTACGATGATATTGATGGGGCTCCTGAGGAAAAAGAAAGGGGTATTACCATAAATACTGCTCACGTAGAATATGCTACAGTAAACAGACACTATGCTCACGTTGACTGTCCTGGTCACGCTGACTATGTAAAAAATATGATCACAGGTGCTGCTCAAATGGACGGTGCTATCCTTGTGGTGGCTGCTACTGATGGCCCTATGCCTCAGACCAAAGAGCACATTCTTTTAGCCCGCCAGGTTGGTGTGCCCCGTATTGTTGTATTTATGAATAAAGTTGATTTGGTTGACGATCCTGAACTGCTGGAATTGGTTGAAATGGAAATTCGTGATCTGTTAAGCTCTTACGGATTTGATGGCGACAATACTCCTATTATACAAGGTTCTGCAACCGGTGCTTTAGCCGGTGATGCTAAATGGGTAAAAGCAATAGACGATTTGATGGATGCAGTGGATACTTATATTCCTTTGCCTCCACGTCCTGTTGATCTTCCGTTCCTGATGTCAGTTGAAGATGTATTTTCTATCACTGGTCGTGGTACTGTTGCTACCGGTCGTATTGAAAGAGGTCGTATAAAAGTAGGTGAAGGCATTGAAATCGTAGGTTTAATGGAAAGTCCTTTGACTTCAACCGTTACAGGTGTTGAAATGTTTAAGAAACTGTTGGATCAGGGTGAAGCCGGTGATAATGCAGGTCTTTTATTGCGTGGTATTGAGAAAACCCAGGTGCGTCGTGGTATGGTACTTTGCAAGCCAGGTTCAATCACTCCTCACACTGAATTCAAAGGTGAAGTATACGTGTTGAGCAAAGAAGAAGGTGGACGTCATACTCCATTCTTTAATAAATACCGTCCTCAGTTCTACTTCCGTACAACTGACGTAACAGGAGAATGTACATTGCCTGAAGGAACAGAAATGGTAATGCCTGGTGATAACACTTCATTGACTGTAAAACTTATCCAGCCAATTGCGATGGAAAAAGGTCTGAAATTCGCTATCCGTGAAGGTGGACGTACAGTAGGTGCAGGTCAGGTAACTGATATTTTAAAATAAAAAGCAGCCCCCTAAATCCCCCAAAGGGGGACTTTCAGAAGGGTTCTAATACTTTTGCAAAGTACCTTAGCTAAGCTTGGGTACTTTGCTTTTATAAGTTCTTTATAATATTGGCTTTATCAAGCCCTCCTTTGGAGGGTTTGGGGAGGCTTTATACGGGAATAGTTCAACGGTAGAATAGAGGTCTCCAAAACCTTTGATCAGGGTTCGAATCCTTGTTCCCGTGCTTATTAATGTGCTAATTAGCTGATTTGCTAATTAGCTAATTAGCAAATTAAAAATAATGGATAAAATTTCAACATACCTTCGGGAAAGTTATCACGAACTGACAGAAAAGGTTACCTGGCCTTCGTGGATACAATTGCAGCAATCAACTGTCATTGTGCTGGTAGCAACTATTATCATAACGGCTTTGGTTTGGGTAATGGACTTTACTTCACAAAATTTATTGAAGCTTATTTACTCTTTGTTTAAATAATGGAAGAAATAATAAAAATAGATCCATCTGCGCCTGCCGCTGAAGCCCACGATCTTACCAAATGGTACGTGCTCAGGGTGGTTAGCGGTAAGGAGCGTAAAGTGAAGGAGTATCTTGATAAGGAGGTAAACCGCAGTGGCTGGAGTGAGACTATTAAGCAGGTTTTTTTACCTATGGAAAAGGTATACAAAGTGCAGAATGGTAAAAAAGTAATGCGTGAGAAAAACTATTTTCCGGGTTATGTAATGATAGAAGTGAGCGACGGAAAACTGTCAGATGATATGGTGCAGCACATAAGCAATGTAAGCAATGTGATGCATTTTTTAACCGATGGCAAAGGCGCAAAAGGAAATATTATTTCACTACGTAAGGCAGAGGTTAATAAAATGCTTGGCAAGGTAGATGAAATGAATGACCAGGGCATTACAATGAACGAACCTTTTATTGTGGGCGAAACAATAAAAATAATCGAAGGTCCGTTTAATGATTTTAATGGCGTTATTGAAGAAGTGAATGATGAGAAAAAGAAACTGAAGGTTACCGTTAAAATATTTGGCCGGTCAACTCCAGTAGAATTGAATTATATGCAGGTTGAAAAACTCGTATAGTCATTTCTAACAAATTAGTCAGCCACAGAATAACTGTGGCTTTTTTTGTGTACCGATTGCTCAGGTAAAGCTTCTGATAAGCTGCTGTTGTCTTTAAATGTAATCACTTTTAGCCCTGCCAGAGTTATCTGCTATCAGGTACAGGTGCCGTACCTTAATGAATTTATAATTTTGCAATTTTAAACAGATTGAATATTTCTATATTTGCTTTACTGCTAAACTATAAGTAATTGAACGAACTTGCTATAATAACAGATCTGCAACAACGAATTGCATTGTATGAAGATATGAAAGCTTACAAAAAACTTTATGAGCTTTTCTTTCCGGGGCTGTATAAGTTTTCATATTCGTTTGTAAAGTCGCAGCAGGTAGCAGAAGAAATTGTTTCTGACGTTTTTATAAAGATATGGTCAATAAGAAGTACTCTTGAAACCATTGATAACCTTAAAGTTTACTTATATACTATTGCTAAAAACTTTTCATTAAATTACATAACAAAACATCATAAGTTAAGAGTTATCAACCTGGATGATGTGAAGGACGAAACATTTCAAAACTTAGTTACGCCCGAAAAGCTGTTAATCTCTGCAGATGTTATCAATAAAATAAACAGCGCTCTCAATACTTTGCCCTCACAATGCCGCATCATTTTCTATCTTGTTAGAGAGAGCGGTTTAAAGTATAAGGAAGTAGCCTCCATCCTTAATATATCGGTTAATACGGTTAGAAATCAGCTTGCTATAGCAACTAAGAAAATTGCTGATGCCTTGCCTCTTACTATTAAAGCAGATTACCTGTTTATTTCTAAATTTTCAGAATCTTAATTTTTTTTAAATTCCATTGGTACGTTTTCTTTTTTTTGTTGTCTTAATATATAACGAGATAAAATGAAAGAAGAAAGGCTATGGGAACTTGTTAGTTTAAAACTGTCAGGCGAAGCATTGCCCGAAGATTTGGCTGAATTATATAATCTTCTTAAGGAATACCCTCATCTAAGTTTCAAAGTTGATTTAATCACTCAGGTATGGTTTGAACAGAGTAAGAATTCAGGCTCGGCTGAGGATTCATTTAATAAACATTTACAGCGTTTAAGTAATCATTTTAC
Organism: uncultured Segetibacter sp.; assembly: GCA_964251885.1. Taxonomy (GTDB): domain Bacteria; phylum Bacteroidota; class Bacteroidia; order Chitinophagales; family Chitinophagaceae; genus Segetibacter. Next base: position 3,671 of record CAXUMK010000271.1, read on the forward strand.
TTCTCCTGCTTTACAATATGATACTGAAAGTAATAAAGCAGAGATTTTGCCTTCTAAAATAAAAGTTACAAATAAAAAAGCAGTTGCCTGGGGCAGTGCAATAGCGGCCACCTTTTTTTTTGTAGTGATACTTACTTATTTGCTTTATGTGCAGAAAAAGCCCTTAGAACTGTCTCAAAATATTGTAACAACAAAACCCGGCTCAAAATCTAAGCTGACACTGCCCGATGGTACACAGGTTTGGTTAAATTCTGACAGCAAAATTACTTATGACGAGAAGTTTGGAAATGATGTAAGGGAAGTGCAGTTAACAGGTGAGGCCTACTTCGACGTTGTAAAAGACAAGAACCGGCCTTTTATAATTCATTCTAAAGTTATGGATATAAAAGTTTTGGGAACAGCATTTAACGTAAGGGCATATCCTGATGAAAAAACTTTTGAAACATCACTCATACGGGGAATAATAGAAGTAACACTTAAAAACAACCCTGATAAAAAGATTATTCTTAGGCCAAATGAAAAACTAATCATTCAGGATAAACCTGAAGAAGCGCCTGGTAAACATAATGAAATACCAGAAACAGAGGAAAAGCCTTTGCTTACTTTATCTAATGTGAGATATTTTAAAAACGATAGCAGTTCGGTAGAAACTTCATGGATTAAAAATAAGCTGGCTTTTGACAGCGAAAGTTTTGAGCTGGTTGCAAAGAAAATAGAAAAGTGGTATGGTGTACACATAACGATAAAGGGAACCGAACTGAAAAATGTTGAGTTTACAGGTTTATTTGAAGATGAAACGTTGCCTGAAGTTATGGATGCTCTCCGCTTAACCGGTAGTTTTAAATATTCTATAAACAGAAGAGAAGTTACAGTACAACCTTAAACCTTTAAAAAATATATCTTTTTCTGTTAAATAACGATTGATACTATTCTTCATTAAAAATTGCCATACCATGAAAACAATCACCTAAAAACAAAGTGGTGAATATATATATTCCCCTTTACCGCTAACAAAAAGAGTTCTCTTAAGGAACAAATACTTCTATTTTTTAAAATCTAAAACTTAATTATGAAAAAAAATGGTCATACCATTATTTTCCCAAATGCCCGTAAATCTGTCAAATATATTTTGATGTTTAAGCTTGCTGTCATTTTATTATTCGCGTTAACCGTTCAATCATTTGGCCGGGGTTTTGGACAGGTCAAAATCAAATTACACCTTCAAAAGGTGGATGTAAAGCAAGCGTTAAAAGCTTTGGAAGCCCAGGGTGTGTACAGATTTGTGTACCGGGATGGGATTATGCCTAAAGGCTCTAAAGTGAGCATTAATGTCGAAGATGCCTCTATAGAACAGGTACTGGATGAAATACTTCAAAATACCGACCTTAATTACAAAAAGCTGAATGACCAGTTAGTGGTTATTACAAAAGATGGTGAAGCGGGGAGTGTAGCCCCTTTGGCAAAAACGGTAAGCGGAAGAGTGGTAAATGAACAGGGGGCACCGCTTACCGGCGTTTCGGTACAAGAGAGAGGCACTACTAATGGAACTTTAACCGCACAGGATGGAACATTTTCTATTGCTGTAGCAAATGACAATGCTATCCTCGAAATCAGTTTTATTGGATATACTACCCAGGCTGTTTCGGTTGCTAATCAAACCAGTATTGCTGTCAGGCTTTCATTTGCTGCAAGAACAATGGATGAAGTAGTGGTAGTAGGTTATGGAACACAAAAGCGAAGCGCTGTAACAGGAGCTATTTCAAGTGTTAAAGCATCAGATATAGACAACCAGCCAATAATGCGTGTAGAGCAATTTTTACAAGGCAGGGCGTCAGGCTTAACAATCGCTTCAAGTTCGGGGCAGCCCGGCTCTGGCGCTACATTGAGAGTAAGGGGTACCACATCCATTAATAACAGTGACCCTCTTTATGTAGTAGACGGTATTCCGGTAGATATTGGCGGTATTGATTATTTAAATCCAAGCGATATTGAGTCAGTAGAGGTGCTGAAAGATGCAGCTTCTGCAGCTATTTACGGAGCCCGTTCGGCTAGCGGAGTTATATTAGTCACAACAAAAAAAGGCAGAGCCGGCAGAACCACTATGTCTTATAACGGTTATTATGGTTCACAGGCTGCTGCAAGAAAACTAAGCCTTTTAAATGCAACTGAGTATGCTACTTTAAGAAATGAAGCGTCACTGGCAGGTAACGGAACGATTATTTTCAGTAATCCTGCAGCTTTAGGTAAAGGCACAGACTGGCAGTCTCTCATTTTTAATAAAAATGCTAAAATTCAGGATCACGAAATAAGCATCAGCGGTGGCAGCGACCGTTCTACATTTTATACCTCTTTCGGGCTTTTTGATCAGCAGGGAATTGTTGCTACTGATATATCAGAATATAAAAGACTTAATTTCAGGTTTAACGGTACACATAAAATAAACAACTGGTTAAATGTGGGAAGTAATTTAGGTTATTCTCATATAAAAAGTATTGGTATAGGCGGTCAGAATACAGAGTATGGCGGTATTTTAAGTTCTGCTATAAACCTTGATCCCATTACACAGGCTGTTATAACAGACCCCGCTGTAATTAATGCTCCAAATTCACCCTATCTTCCTAACAGTAATAATAACCAGGGCGTAGGAATTGTAAGGGATGCTAATGGTAATCCTTATGGTATTTCTACTCTTGTAACTCAGGAAATGTCTAATCCCCTGGCTTATATTAAGACACATCTTGGTAACTATGGCTGGTCAGACAATCTTGTAGGAAATGCTTTTGCCGAAGTTGAGCCAGTAAAAGGACTTAAAATACGTACTAACATTGGGGCTAAAACCGCTTTTTACGGCAGTGAAAGCTTCAATCCCTTTTATTACTATAATGCAGTTAATAAAAACACCAGTCATAATTCATTTTACAGCGAAAGCGACCGTAGCCTAAACTATACCTGGGAGAACACTGCTTCGTACACAAGGGCATTTGGCCTTCACCATGTAACTGCTTTAGCAGGTACAGGAGCTTATGTTGACAATTATACGAGCAGGAGCCAGGGTACTACCTATTTCGATTTGCCAGTTAACAATTTTGCAGATGCTTCAAATACTCATTTCATTATACCCGATTCTTCTACAAGAGGTTGGGCGGGGCAAGCTTACCAGCATAAAGTTAGTTCGGTATATGGCCGTTTAACGTATGACTATGGAGAAAAATATCTGCTGCAAGGTATCATTCGCAGAGATGGATCAAGCAGGTTTGGTAGTAATAATAAGTACGGGTACTTTCCATCAGGCTCTGCAGGATGGGTAGCTTCAAAAGAAGATTTCTGGCCAGCTAACAGGGTTGTAAGCTTTTTGAAAGTGCGTGGATCTTATGGTATTACCGGTAATGATAACATTGGTGATTTTGCGTATGTATCACAGGTTAATGGCGGCAGAAACTATACTTTCGGAAGCAATTACACTTTTGGAAACAGCCCTGCTTCTATTGCTAATCCCGACCTTAAATGGGAACAAACAAGCCAGACAGACGTTGGATTTGATGCTACTCTTTTCAAAGATTTTAGTTTAACCTTTGATTGGTACAAGAAGAAAACTACCGGTATGTTATATACTGTAGAAGTTCCTTTATATGTTGGTGTTGGGTCTCCGGTAGGAAATGTAGCCAACATGAATAACACGGGTTATGAAATTGAATTAGGCTACCGTAAAACAATTAGTGGGGTAAATTTCGAGCTGAAAGGAAATATTTCTCATCTGAAGAATGAAATCACTTATCTCAGCGAAAGCCGAAAGTATTATACTGCAGCTACACTTCAATCAAGTCAGTTAGAATTAAGCCGGAATGCAGTAGGGCATGCAATAGGTTCTTTTTATGGCTATCAGACAATGGGCATCTTTCAAACCCAGGCTGAAGTCAATAGTTATACAAACAAAAGTGGTGGTTTAATTCAGCCAAATGCAAAACCGGGCGATTTTCGCTGGGCAGATCTAAACGGTGACGGAGCGATTACTCCTGACGACCGTAAATTCATTGGTGATCCGACACCCGACTGGTCTTACGGATTTACTGCAAGTGCAGCTTATAAAGGCTTTGACCTTGTACTGTTTGGTCAGGGTGCAGCAGGAAACCAGATATATAATGGACTGCGCAGGTTAGATATTTCTACTGCA
>CAXUMK010000272.1:0-4116 GCA_964251885.1 uncultured Segetibacter sp.
AAAAGAAGGATAGATAAACTTTCCTTTACAATCCATTACAACGGCATCTTTAGGAGCAGCGATATTTGTACCGGCACTCACAATCTTGCCGCGCCTTATCACCAGCGTTGCATTTGACAAAGTGGTTTGAGGGTCTTTTACAATGGTTGCATTGATAAATGCAAAGCTTTCATCCCGCTCATCTGCAACGCCGTTTACCGGAAAGGTTTCCTGCGCTTTTGCATAAAACATGAGAATAATGAACAGCAATAACAAGTGAAGTTTTCTCATAATAATTAGTCTTTGGCTGTAGTTGAAATAAAAATAAGGAATTATCCTGCTTTTCTGTTAATCTTATTTTGGTAATGCTTCAAAAACTTACAAAATCTAATAGAAGGAGAGCATATAAAAAAATATGCAGAACTATAATTTCAATGCAACTTCATTTATATTCATCTCTTTACTAAAAAGTGAATATTATAGTAAGAAACTAAAAAGTGAGTAGAATTTTTTTTGAACCGGGCTGAGTTACTACTATGAATCATCGTTGCGTCGCACTCTTGTACTTTTTGTTCTTTATTCGACAAGCCAAAGAGTCAATAATTTATCCTTTGACAACGATGAATGATTTAAGTGTGCTAATTCTTATTTTTAAGGTGCTAACAATACAGTTGAAACCCTGAAAAGAGTTAAATTAAAGTAGCCACAGGTGCAACCCGCGTGGTTGCTCCAAAAAAGGGTTATAACAACCCCAACGGGGTTGAATATTTTAGCCTCCTTTATTACTTTCTAATTAAACGGTAAGTTTTCCTTTTAAAAAAGATAATTTCTTTCGCGCAATCTTTTTTATTCAACCCTTTCAGGGTTGCTAAAAATTCATCTCTTTTACCACGGGTTTCACCCGTGGCTATTTTTGTTTAAGCCCTTTGGGCTTAGAAAGTAGCTACGATAGAGATGAAACGCTGAAAGGGTTAAATCAAAGTAGCCACGGGTGCAACCCGTGGTTGATTCAAAAAAGGGTTTATAACAACCCACAAAGAGGTTGAATATTTTATCGTCCTTTATCACTTTCTAATCTTCGTTATTCAACCCTTGCAGGGTTGTTGAAATTCATCTCTTTTACCACGGGTTTCACCCGTGGCTATTATTGTTTAAGCCCTTTAGGCTTAGAAAGTAGCTAACGATAGAGATGAAACCCTGAAAGGGTTAAATTAAAGTAGCCACGGGTGCAACCCGTGGTCGCTTAAAAAAGGGTTATAACAACCCCAACGGGGTTGAATATTTTAGCCTCCTTTATGACTTTCTAATTAAACGGTAGGTTTTCCTTTTTAAATAGATTTTTTCTCGAAATCTTTTTTATTCAACCCTTTCAGGGTTGCTGAAAATTCATCTCTTTTACCATGGGTTTCACCCGTGGCTATTTTTGTTTAAGCCCTTTGAGCTTAGAAAGTACAACACGTAATCTTATTACCTTGGTAACAACACAACATATCTGCCCAAAATTACTAACCTTATTACCTTATATCTCACGATTCTTTTCAGGAATGGAAGGAGTGCAGTTTTGAGTTATCAAAACAAAATGAGTATACAAATTGTGGTATTCGATTCATGACTTAATGATAAGGTAATAAGGTTTTTTCTTCTTTCTCTTGCCTATCTGTTACTAAGGTAATAAGGTTTTTTATGCCGGTATTGGTAACGCAATTGCTCATGCCGGGTGCATTGCAAGTCGCTCTTTTGATTGTCCTTTTGTAAGTTCTATCGTTCGTCATTGCGAGGCACAGCTTGTCCAGCAACAAAAGCAGGGCAACGCTACCAATGATAGGTAGAAAATTAACGACGATGTGGTAGATAAAATGTTAGGTTATGCAATGCAATACCGCTCCTTCTCCGCGGGGAGAAGGAGACGGAGGATGAGGTCTTGCCAAATAGCAAACAACTAAGTCATTAGGTCATTGAGTCAATAAGTCATTAATGCATCGTCATCAGCTTGCCAGTTGTCTGGGGGCTTGCTTTCCTGCCTCAACGGCTCAAGGCTGCCTAATGACGGGTAGAAAATTAACGACAATGTGGTAGATAAAATGTCAGGTTATGCAATGCTGTACCGCTCCTTCTCCGCGGGGAGAAGGAGAAGGAGGATGAGGTCTTGCCGAACAGCAAACAAAGTGTATAAGTGTGCGACGCAACAATGAATCATAGTAGTAATGCAGCCCGGCTCATAAATGTATTACACAGCGGTTTGTTCTACCCGCTATCTGTTTTACTATGTGAGAGTAAAAGATGGGCATAGAGCTTACAATGGCTTTGAGGAAATTTTGACGCTGCAAATGTCGAAACGAGGTAAATTAAAAGCAAGTTGTACCTTGAACCTATTTTTAACCGGAACAATGAAAGTTACCAAACTGCTGCTTTTTTTAATAGTGTTGGCCTTTTCAGCTTTTAGCCAAAACAAAAAAGCCACCATATCGGGTAAGGTTGTGGATGAAAATGAAAAGGCGCTTTTTCGTGTGAACGTGAGCATTTTGGGCAAAGAACAAGGAACCACTACAAATGACTCCGGCAGATTTTCGATAACTGTGACAGCAGGGAAACCTCTGGCATTGGTTTTTTCTTACACCGGCTATAAAAGCATTCAGCGCAATTTTAATTTACTGGAAGGCGAAAATGAAATAATAACAGTGCAATTGCCGCCCCAGCAGAATGTGCTGGAGAATGTGACCGTAAGAGACAATCGCCCCCGCACAGAGGCCGGCAGAATAGATATCAATCCTGCTATGGCTCAGCTAAATCCTTCTCCCCTCGGAAATATTGAAAGCCTGATTAAAATATTTACCGGAAGCAATAACGAGCTGACCAGCCAATACAATGTAAGGGGCGGCAGCTATGACGAAAACCTAATCTATGTAAATGATTTTGAAGTGTTTAGGCCTTACCTCGTGAGAAGCGGCCAGCAGGAGGGACTGAGTTTTATAAACCCTGATATGACATCGAATGTAAAATTTTACAACGGTGGTTTCCAGGCTAAGTATGGTGATAAAATGAGCAGCGTGCTCGACATTACTTATAAAAGACCAAAGCAGTTTGCAGGCTCTGCTTATATCGGCCTGCTCGAACAAGGCCTTCACCTTGAAGGGATTTCTGCAAATGACAAATTCACTTACAATGTTGGCTTTCGCAACAGAACCAACCGCAACCTTGTCAGCAGCCAGGATACAAAGGGGAACTATATTCCGTCATCTTCAGACCTGCAGGGATTGATTACTTACCAGCCAAATAATAAATGGCTGCTCGAAGTGCTGGCAAATATTTCAACGACAAAATTCACCTTGTACCCAGAAGAAAGCAAGCTGTCATCTGCTGTCTTCTCGCCTTTATTTACCGAAAATATAGCTGTTGACATTGCATTTCAGGGGCAGGAAAAAGACGCTTATTCAACCAAAATGATCGGGCTTTCTGCCACCTGGCAGCCACGAAAGAACTTCAGACTAAAAGGCATGCTCAGCCGTTTTGAAGACGACGAAGCAGAAAACATTGATATTACCGGAGCTTATCTTTTTGGAGACAGGGATTTTGACAAAAGCTCTTCAACTTATGGTTTAATTGTAAACCCGCTGGGAGCAGGTGTTTATCAAAACTTCTCGCGAAACCAATTGAACATCCAGGTGTATAATGCATCCATTAAAGGAAGTATAGACAAAGGCAAACACTTTATTCAGTTTGGAAACAGTGTTGAATTGCAGAAAGTACACGACCGGCTCGACGAGTGGGAATACAATGACTCTGCAGGTTATTCACTTCCCTACTCGCCAAATGTTTTGCAATTAAACAGTGTCATTAAGAATAACGCCGATTTAAGTATTGACCGTTTTAGCGGTTTTGTGCAGGATAATGTTCAGTTCCACGACTCTTCAGGAGTTACTTTACAGGCAGGTCTCCGTTACAATTACAATACTCTGAACAAAGAATTTCTGCTATCTCCCCGGGCGGGATTTTCTTTTAAGCCAAGAAGCTGGCAGAAAGACATCATCTTTCGCGGCTCTGCAGGCATATACGACCAGCCACCTTTTTACCGTGAGCTTCGCCGCTACGATGGAACCCTTAATGAAAACCTGAAAGCACAAAAAAGCTGGCAGGTAA
>CAXUMK010000272.1:4139-7758 GCA_964251885.1 uncultured Segetibacter sp.
TGATTACAACCTGAAACTGTTGCAAAGACCGGCAAAAATAACAACCGAACTATATTATAAAGGAATGTGGGATGTAGATCCTTACGACATTGATAATGTTCGTATCCGCTATTTTGGAGAAAACATGGCCAAAGCGTATGCGGCGGGTGCAGAAGTAAGATTGTTTGGCGAACTGGTGAAAGATGCAGAAAGCTGGGTAAGCCTGGGTTTTATGCGTACACGCGAAAATCTCGACAACGACTATTACTACAATTACACATTGAACGCCCAGAACAAACCGGTTGACAGCACACTGGTGAATGTAGGTTATGTGCGCCGCCCAACTGATCGCATGATTACCTTCGGAATGTTTTTCCAGGATTATTTAAGCACCAATAAAAACTTCCGCGTATACCTGAACACTTTGTATGGAAGCAACCTGCCCTACAACATCCCGGGAAGCATAAAATACAGAAACGCATTGATCATTGACCCTTACATCCGAGCTGACCTCGGCTTCAGCGCTCTTTTACTTGACTCAGATAAATCGAGCCGAAGAAGCCATAGTCCTTTTAAAAGCTTTGATAACATCTGGGCTACACTTGAAATTTTCAACATCATTGACAGAGCCAATACAATTAGTTACCTGTTGATTAAAGACTTTGCAAATAATATCTTCACGCTACCCAACAGGCTCACGCCGAGATTATTGAATTTGAAATTGATCGCAAAATGGTAGAGAGGAGATTACAGTTGATTGTTGACAGTTGACAGATACAAGAAGAAAGTTGACGTTGACGGATAACAATAACCAGCAACTTCAAACTTATAACCTGTAACAATGCAACAATAAAACAATGCAACAATTTAACACTGTAACAATACAACAATGTAGCAATGCAACAACTTAAACCTTCACTTCCCTCACGCCTCCTGTCCTATCCAGACTGCGCCTCCAATGCTGCTGCGGCGTGCTCCGGTTACGGTGTCTAACACGTTGTATTCTTCGCGCCATCTTAAAACGCCGATCAAAGCCATTACTAATGCTTCTTTGTAATTTATAAGCATTGTATCTGGAATGATCACTTCTATATTAAAAGACTGAAGTGTTTGGGAGAGACGCTGAACCAAAAAAGTATTAAAAGCTCCGCCACCGGTTACCAGCATTTTATGTATACCGATACCATTATTTTCAACCGGCTTTTGAATAGCATAACCGATTTGCATAACAATATGCTCTGCGTATGTTCTTAGCTTATCGGCATTTGATATGTCAAAACCTTGTATTAAGGGAAACACTTCATCCGTTCCAAAAGAGTTCGCCAATGATTTGGGATAAGGAAGCGAATAGTATTTTAAAGCATTTAAACGGGCTAATAAAGGTGTGTACACTTTACCTGATGCAGCGCCGGAACCGCTTTCATCAAAATCTTTTCCTTCGGCCTGTGCAAGCATATTAAGGACCCGATTGGCAGCACAAACATCAAAAGCGATATATCCGTCTTTGCTTTTATAAGACAGGTTGGCGATTCCACCGAGATTGAGGTAAAAAGAATAATCAGGAAATAAGAGCTTTTCGCCAATGGGCACTATGGGTGCGCCTTGTCCGCCAAAAGCTATATCCATTGCCCGCAGGTCACTTACTACATTTATTTCTGTCGCTGCAGCTATGGCTGCACCATCGCCTAACTGCGCCGTCATTCCTTTTGAAGGAGAATGAAATGTTGTATGCCCGTGCGACGAAATCAACTGCACTTTGTGATGCAGATCAAATTCATCAATAAATTCGTTTACCTGTTCGCCAGTATATTTTCCATAAGCAGCATGCAACAACAGATAATCATAAGCACAAAGGCTGGTTGCCTGCTGCAGTTTTTGCAGCCATTCTGCAGAATAAGCTTTGCAGTTTGCAGCTTTTATTTCATAACTCCATTTTCCTCCCGTTTCTTCAAATTCTACAAAAGCCATATCCAAACCATCTAATGAGCTTCCACTCATTAGACCTATCACTCTGTACAACATAAATATTTCAGATTTTATCGGCAAATGGCATATTTGCACTAATTTTCACGGCGCAATCTACACCTTGAAATCTGCAATTTTACTATGGTAATTAATTTAAGTGAACAACACAGTTTGATGAGCAACTGGGTTGGTGAACTGAGGAGCACAGAAATACAAACTGACCGAATGCGGTTCAGAAGAAACCTGGAAAGAATTGCAGAAGTGGCTGCTTACGAGATCAGCCAGCAGTTAGATTGGGAGGAAGTAGAAATCCAAACTCCGCTGGGAATTGCAATGTGCAAACGGTTGAAAGAGCAACCGGTTCTTGCAACGATTTTACGGGCTGGATTGCCGATGCATACAGGCATGCTGAATTATTTTGACAGAGCCGACAATGCCTTTATATCTGCCTACCGCAAACACAGGCACGACGGCACATTTGAAATCAGTCTTGAATACATGAGTTGCCCGCCGCTTGATAATAGGATTGTGATTATAAGCGACCCGATGCTTGCAACCGGCGCTTCTCTCGTAAAAACAATTCAGTTTATGAAAAACGACGGAGCGCCGGCACAAATACACGTCGTTACTGCCATTGCCTGTACAGTGGGAATTGAATATGTACAAATGGAGCAGCCCGAAGTAAAAATATGGTGCGGAGAAATAGACGATGAACTTACGGCAAAAGGCTATATTGTTCCCGGATTAGGAGATGCAGGTGACCTGGCGTTTGGCACCAAAATGCAAATGTAATGGCAGAGTTTATCTTTCAAAAAGCAACATGTTGTATATTAGATGTGTCTAAGAATTAATCAACTTAATGAATGCGCAGATTTTTCTTCTTATTATTTTTTGTTTGCTGCCTTGCAAAAGCCAAGGCGCAAGACCCTCATTTTTCACAATTCTTTTCATCGCCCCTTACTCTCAATCCCGCATTGACCGGTAAGTTTGACGGTGACCTGCGTATTATCGGTGACTACCGCAATCAATGGCCAACGATAAACCGGGCATTTGTTACAACCACGGTTTCTGTCGACTTCCCTATTATGCGAAGCCATATTTCGCCTACTGATACCTGGGGAGTTGGTATAATGGGCTACTCTGACCAAAGCGCCAACAGCGCACTAAAATTTAATTACCTTTCTGTCTCTACAGCTTTTCACAAAGGGCTCGACGAAGACGGAAATTCCCAAATTGGCGCAGGCTTTCAGGGTACTTACAGCAATATGCTGCTGAATGTGTCAGATTTAAAATTTGAAGACCAGCTTACTCCATTTGGTTTTACAGGAACTACATCTGAATTATTCAACAATTCGACACTTAAAAATAATTACTTCGACCTCAATGCCGGTGTGTTGTACAGCGGCAGTACGAGCGATAAAAATAACTTTTATGCAGGCATATCAATGTATCATATTATGCGGCCTAAACAGCAGTTCACCGGTTCTTTTTTTGTTTTAAACCCAAGAACCACCTTTCATGGCGGTGGATATTTTCCTGCAGGTGACAACGGAACTATTCATTTAAGTGCATTATACAGCATTCAGGCAGGGGCAGCCGAAACTGTTTTTGGCGGCGCTTATCAAATACCGGTTACCGAAGGCGATAAACCAACAAGCGTTTATTTTGGCGGATG
>CAXUMK010000273.1:0-1774 GCA_964251885.1 uncultured Segetibacter sp.
ACGAGGATTTGAAAGCCGTTTTTAAACAAGGCAAATACAGCGTAGAAATCTACAAGCTGGTAGTGCAAACCTATAAAGACAGCAAAAGCAAAGAAGAAAAAGAACAGTTGCAGCAATTTGTAAAAGACCTGAAACAACAGTTTTCCTCTATCGTTTACCAGCGAGACCCGTTACGGAAAAAGATTGCTGAGTTGCGTGGCAAGCTGCTGCTGCTTGAAAACAACATTGACCTGTTCGGCGAAAAGAAAAAGGATGAAAAGGAACTTGCCAAAGAACTGAAACTGCTGAACAGCCAGATAGAAGAAAGGGAAAATGAACTAAAGGAAAAAGAGAATAACAAAATGTACAACAATGCCTTTGAATGGCGTTTTGAGTTTCCCGAGGTATTGGATAATGAAGGGAATTTCGTTGGGTTTGATGTGGTGATTGGAAATCCGCCGTATATTAGGCAAGAGGAATTCAGTGATGTGAAAAATTACCTGCAGCAAAACTATGAAGTGTTTTCAGGTACTGCCGATTTGCTGGTTTATTTTATTGAAAGAGGAACTTCAGTTTTAAAACAAAAAGGTCAGTTTAGTTTTATAGTAGCCAACAAATTTATGAGAGCAGGGTTTGGAAAACCCTTACGAAAATATTTACAAAGATTTCAATTAAGGTCTTTAATAGATTTCGGTGATTTGCCTGTTTTTGATGAAGCTACTACTTATCCTGTTATTTTGTCAATTCAAAAAGAGTTAGCCATCAATTATTTAATATCTGCAAATGTCAAAGAACTCAAAAAAAATAATTTTGAAGAATACTTAAATGACATCAAGTTTAAAATAAATCAGAAAGACTTACAAGACGAAGGATGGAATCTTGCTGCAGAACAAACCAATAGTTTAATTAATAAATTGAAGTTAGTAGGCAAACCATTAAGTGAATACATAAATAGAAAAATCTATCGTGGCATATTAACGGTTTAAATGAGGCATTTGTTATAGATGCAGAAACTAAAGAAAGACTTACTAATGAAGATGCTAACAGTGAGAAAATAATCAAACCCTTTTTAATCGAAAAAAATATAAAGAGATATGCATCCCCTTACATCAAACAATGGCTTATATCTTTTCCCAAAGGTTTTACTATAAAAAGAAACTTACCACCTACAGACCCTAATTATTTAAATGAGCCAACACCCCGTTACGGAAATATGTCTTTTGATGATGCCTGGTATTGGTTAAAAGATAATTATCCTGCTGTTGCAAAACATTTATTTCCATTTAGGGAAAAAGCGGAAGCAAGAGGTGATAAAGGAGATTTTTGGTGGGAATTAAGGGCCTGTGATTATTATAGTGAATTTGATAAGGCTAAAATTATCTACCCCAATATCTGCAAACAGCCTGAATTTATGTGGGATGAGAATGGTTACTATACTAATCAAAAATGTTTTATTATAACTGGAGCCAGTAAGTATTTGCTTGGTGTTTTAAACAGTAGCCTTATCTTTTATTTATTCAAACAGATACTTCCCAAACTAAGAGGCGATTTCTATGAACCCAGTTATGTTTATTTTAAAGATTTTCCAATTGCTGAAGCAAATAATTATGAAAAGGAAGATATCGAATCTTTAGTAAATAGAATTTTACTTGCAAAAAAAGAAAATCCAAAAGCAGACACTTCAGCATTAGAAAAGGAAATAGATAAATTAGTTTACAAGCTTTATAATCTTACTTCTGAAGAAATTGAAATTGTAGAGCAGGCAACAAAGTAAAAAAGAGAGAATTTTGGGAGA
>CAXUMK010000273.1:1784-4423 GCA_964251885.1 uncultured Segetibacter sp.
GAAGGAACGCGATTGAGCTAGGTTGCGTTGCACACTTGTTCTGCATTTCTTAATTGAGTAGAATCAGATAAAAGAAAAATAAGCTTGTGTATAATAGGTTGTATAAGTTGAGTGAGGAGTAAGGGTGATTGATGATTATAAATATTTTTAAATGACAATAAAATTTCACGAAAAAAAGAGACAGTATATCGATAATATGGGTTTTATATTAGTTAAAGAAATTAAAGTATTACCAATTGAAAAAACGCCTACGTCCTTCAATAAGGAAGATGGGTACCTAAAACATAAGAAGATTTTTGACCTAAGTGATAAAATTATTGGTCCTATGAGTTTTTCAAGAACCAATTTTGAGGGAAAATTGTTCGAGAAATATGTAAATATTAATGAACATAAAATTGGTCTCGATAAAATTGGTCTCGATAAAATATATACTTTAACATCAACTATTTTAAAGGACAATGAACTTAATAAAGTAATAAGTGAGGAGTTTTTAATTAATTCAATATTTGAATGGATAATAAGCACATATCGTAAGGAAGCTAAAAGAGTGCTTTCAGATTATATATTAAATGAGTGTGTTAATAATATTTTGGATTATAATATTTATATTCCAATCTTATATCTCGAAAGTGATAGAGAATTTTATTTAGGGAAAGTACACTTTCTTTATATTTCTGAAGAGTACATAAATAAACTTTCGTTAAAGGTTGAAGAAAAGAGGAGAGATGAATATGTTAAAACCATGAATCTATATAAAGGTCGCTTAATGGGTAATTGTCCTGTTATTATGGAAAAAGGGAAGGCAATTAGTTCTGCTACAAAACAGATTATATTATCAGTAGATGTTCTTAGAATATTAAGCCCTACAGTAGAATTTCCTGATTTTAAAATTTATTTTGACGTTGATTATAGGAATATTCATCAATCTAAAAATGAAGTAATAACACAACCTCTAAAAGAAGAACAAAATTTTTTAGTTACTCATACAGTTATTCCTCAACCATTTGAAATTGTTCAATCAGCATGGGATATTATGTGTAAAATTGGAATTGTAAGATTTCATGAATTTATTGATAGAACTGTAGTAAATAAAACTGAATTAGAAAAGCTTATTCATGTGGCTATCGGAAATTTTTCAAAAGCCATTGCTACACATGATTTACATGAGAGAATAGTTCAGATTTTTTCGGTATTAGAATCATTATTATTAGCCGATGAAAGTTCTCCCATACTTGATTCGGTAACTAAATATTTGCCTAAATTAATTAGCGTGAATGTGGAAGAAAGAAAGAAAATCATAGCAATAGTAAAAGAATTATATAAGGTCCGTAGCAATATGGTGCATCATGCTAATAAAAAAGATTTTGACAAGCAAAAATTAAGTTTACTACAAATCTATAATAGGTCGTTAATTCTTAGGCTTATCGAGAAATCTATACAAAAAAAATCAAAAAATGATATCCTTAAAGAAATTGATGATATAATAATTTCTGCTTAACATTGTCCTTTAAACCGTTGAAAGCGTTATCACAAACGCAGGTATTGCTGAACAAGGGACACTCTTGACGACTACCCACACCTACAGTTGTTGGTCAAAAAACACAACAACGGCAAACGCACATCATCCTGCTAATCCCAACAATTCCACAAATCCAGGGTTCAGACAAGAAAAGCCGAATAAAGAATCTGCAAGTGAGTGACACAACAATGTTTAATAGTTATTCTACCGATGGCTACATAATGCCCTTCCAGAACATTTAATGACCAATGACTTATCTCCGCCTTTGGAAGTGTTCTTCACCGGCAATCTCTCTTGTCTAACCTCTCCAGGAATTCAAATCAATGCTACCCAATAACATTTACTCAGGAAAAAGCATTAGTTTTCCTCTATGTTTTTCAGTTAATACTATTTGTTGCTAAAGACACTAACAAAAGCGAAAAGCTACTGAATGAGCTTAAGGAGTTTTATTAACTTTACAAACACTTAAAAACTATACAACTTATAATGGAGCAACTTGTATTAAATATTAAAAACAAAAGTAAAATTCCATTTTTAAAGGAGATATTGAAGCGAATGGAATTTGTGGAAATAGTAGAACCTGCAGAATTTACTGCCGAAGAGAAAAAATTTCTTGCAGGTTTTCAGCAGTCAGTCGAATGGGTAAATAAGCACAAGGCAGGTAAAATTAAAAAATCAAAATCATTTCAACAGTTGCTCGATGAGCTATGAATTGATTTTTACACCTTTCTTTCTTTGAAAAGGAGCTAAAGCCTCTTAAATCCGCTTCATATTGTTCAAAAGCACAAGTGTGCGACGCAACGACGCAACGGCTGCTTAATAGTTATTCTAAAGACGGGTACCAAAATTTTCTTACTAATAACTCATGCAATCGCACCGCTGTTAATCCTTCAAATGAAATGTCTGTATCATGCTTTTATACATTCCCGGTGCACTCCAGTAGCCGCTGGCTATCATTCTTCTTATAGTGTATAAAGGCTCGTCGGGGTCACGTTTTGTACTTAGCTGGTAGGCGGCTTTTATGCCTCTTTTTTTCAGTTCGGGAATGCCTTCTTTGTTCCAGAGGCCGTAGGGGTAAGCAAAGTAATCGGCTGGTTTACCTGTTAAATCCATTATCTGC
>CAXUMK010000273.1:4433-4768 GCA_964251885.1 uncultured Segetibacter sp.
AGGTTTATCTACCTGTGTCGCCCAGTCCTGCTCTGTTTTGTAACGGGTAACCATGTGGTGATCCCAGGTATGTGACTCTACTACGTTTCCTGCATCAGACAGTTGCTTTATCTGGTCGCGGGTCATGTATTTAGGCCGGTTCATAGATACAGTCATTATGAAAAATACGCCTTTGAAGCCATATTTTTTCATTTCGGGCCAGGCAATATCGTACTGGTCATCGTCAGTATCATCGTAAGTGAGCATGAAAGGTTTTGACGGTAGGGGAGCGCCTGTTGTCAGGTAATCATACAACTGGTCAGGTAAAATGGTATGGTAGCCGCTGTCTGAGAGTA
>CAXUMK010000273.1:4778-7752 GCA_964251885.1 uncultured Segetibacter sp.
TTATACACTTTTTATATTTTGAATAATAAATTGTATTTTTAATTGTGCTTTAAACAAAGCTATTGGCACGATGATGTCTTTGGCTGTTTTGGAGTCTTTGCCTGTCCAGTCCCTTATTTGATGATAGCATAGCACCGGTACTTCTTTTCGTGCCATAATGGTAGCAGCATCAGCTATTGTTTTTGATGCTGTACTTTGCTGAACAACTGTTGTGTCTTTGTTTTGGTTGTTAACGATGTCGCCGGCAGGGGTTTTAGAGTTTCCGGAACCGCATGCAAAAAGAAAAGCTGAAGTGAATATTAGAAGAACTGTTAATGACTTTTTCATTTAAGAAATGATAATGATTTTTATAGGTTAATTTTCGAAGAGATGAATAAAATTTCTCTTCTCCTAAAGCCTCAAATAAATGAAACTTTTTTCAACTTATGCAAAAATCATTTTATTAGCCCCCATTGGCACATCAGCATATCCGCACGTTTTCACATTAGCACATTAGCACATTAGCATATTATCACATTAGCATATTATCACATTAGCATATTATTCTTTACACATACTTTGTCTTTCCCGGAACGGCAACAGGGTAAAAACCATCTTCATTAGGAACTACCGGTGGAGCTGCATCCCACGCATACACTTTGGGATGAAGATCGAGACCGGAATTAATTGCTTTATCCCAATCAACAATTTGACCGCTGTAAGTTGCCAAACGACCCAGTATAGAAGTCATAGAGCTTTTTGCTCCGTTTTCTGCATCCGCAAATTTGTATTCACCTTTTGCGATGGCGGCAAACAGTTCATCGTGTTCGGTTTGGTATGCGTTGTTCTCGGTTTTCTTATCAAACTGGAACACAACTTTTCCTTTGCTGTCTGTAATGTTTGCATCGCCACACTGAATTTTTCCTTTCGTGCCTATAAGCAGTTCATCTACTTTACTCATCGTTCCGGGTATATGACGGCACTGGCTGTTAAGCATAGAACCATCGGCATACGTATATTCAACATAGTGATGATCGAAAATCTCGCCGTTGTCTTTTCCCTTTCTCACCTGTCTTCCGCCCATGCCCTGCGCACTTACCGGGTAGCCGCCTTTGAACCAGTTGATGACATCTAAGTTGTGAATGTGCTGCTCTGTAATGTGGTCGCCGCACAACCATACAAAATAATACCAATTGCGCATCTGATACTCCATTTCTGTTTGGCCAGGCTTACGCGGACGAACCCAAACACCATCATTGTTCCACCAGGCCTGGGCAGAAGTAATGTCGCCGATCTTGTCTTTTTGTTTGTATAATTCGCGATACGAATTTTGATAATGGCGCTGCAGACCTACCACTACATTCAATTTTTTTTGTTTCGCAATTGCTGCCGTAGCCAGTACTTTTTGAATACCTGCCGGGTCGGTAGCGACAGGCTTTTCCATAAATACCTGTTTGTTTTGTTTGATGGCTTCTTCAAAATGTATAGGCCGGAACCCGGGAGGAGTTGCAAGGATGACCACATCAGCAAAGGGGATGGCTTTTAGATAACCGTCAAAACCCGTAAATTTTCTTTCTTCCGGAACGTCAACCCTGCTTTTAACGCTTTTCTCGCCCTTTGAGGTGTCTATATTGCTTTCATCGGTAAGCGCCGTATAACAGCGGTCTAAGTTATCTCTGAAAGCATCTGCCATCGCAACGAGTTTTACATTTTGCTTGGTTAGCAAAGCCTGCATGGCAGCGCCGGTTCCTCTGCCACCACAACCCACAAGAGCGATCTTAATGGTGTCATCAGAACCTGAAAAATAATTTGCTTTTGACAATAAAGGAGCGGCAAGCAAGCCACCGGCAAGTATAGAAGTTTGCTTTACAAAATCTCTGCGGCTTGCATTGGGTTTTAAGTAATCGTTAGTCATTTTGAGTAATTTATGTGTGAAGTGTGAAGATTTATGAACCAAGATACAATTTAAAAAACGCTTCTGCCTCTTTAGCCGTTGGTTGTTTTAAAGGTCTTACAATACGAAAACCAACAGAAGGTGCATCGGTGAGCCACCATTTGCTCCTCGGAATTTGCGGATCTCTGCGGTTCCATTGCGGATCAGACTTAATTCGTGCTGCACTCCTTAACAGACCGGCATCACTATCGTATCCGCCGCCTTTTAAAACTTTAGGATACACCTTGGAGTTGGTGTTAACAGGGTCTGCGGCACTGTCGCTTAATTTTTCCAACGATTTTTCATCGTAATAGTCCAGTGTCCATTCTGTTACATTTCCGAGCATGTCGTACAGCCCCCACGGGTTGGGTTTCTTTAAACCTGTCTGATGAAATTTTCCACCGCTGTTTTTATCAAACCAGCCATATTCTTCTAAATTCTTTGAGTCGCTTCCAAAAAAATAAGCGGTGTTGCTGCCTGCTTTGCACGCATATTCCCATTCAGCTTCGGTGGGAAGACGGTAAAATATTCCCGTCTTACTGTATAACCAGCGGCAGTACATTAAAGCAGCATACTGCGACATGCTGTTTACCGGGTAGCCGCCTTCTTTGCCCATGCCCCAGGTTAAATCTATGTACTGCTGGCTGGGTCTTGTTACGGCATCTACATCATTCTGGCTGATTGCCTCATCTTTATAAAATACATCAAATTCATCTCTGGTTACTTCTTTGGCTCCCATCCAAAAGGCTGAGATGGTTATTTTCTTTTGAGGGCTTTCATCCGGTGCATGACCGCTATCACTATTACCGCTTCCCATTAAAAAATTACCTGCAGGAATGGGGACCATTTTACTGTTAAAAGAGGAACCCGGAAGGGGTTGATCATAAGCAGTAAAATCTTGTATTGCATTTTGTGCACATGCAGAAAAAAAGAAATATTCAGCTAAAACAAACAGAACGATTTTATTCACAAGACAAATTTTAAACGAGCAATGGGATGTGAAAATTAATATTTTATCTTTTTAAAAGAATAAAAATTTTTTGAATTGACGCCCGGATGATA
>CAXUMK010000274.1:0-1669 GCA_964251885.1 uncultured Segetibacter sp.
AAGTACAGTGGTTTTAAAAATGTGTCATTGGCAGGAGGAACGACGAAGCAATCTCATTCTAAATCAGGCTTTAATGCAGTAGGATTGCTTTCCCGCTTTTGTTGCAGGACGAGCTGTTCCCCGCAATGGCGAACAACAATGTTGCCTCTAAAACACGATTTCACCAAAACTACCTTTTAGTATCAATTCCTTTTTATCAGATTCTTCCACTCTTCCAACAACTTTTGCTTCGATGCCAAACTGCGCCGATAAAGAAATGATATTATTTGCCTTGTTTGTAGAAGTAAATATCTCAAGGCGGTGACCCATATTAAACACCTGGTACATCTCGCTGTATTCAGACCTGGATGCCTCCTGGATGAGATTAAAAATAACAGGAGGGTCGAACAGGTTGTCCTTTATAACCTTCATGTTGCCGGGAAGATATTTCATGCATTTGGTTTGTCCGCCGCCGCTGCAGTGAATAAGGCCATGAATATCATCAAAATGCTCCTGCAACAACTGCTTCACTACCGGTATGTATGTTCGGGTTGGACTAAGAATGAGCTTTCCAATAGTTGTCTTTGCGCCGCCAGCTTCTATTTCGTCTGTTAAACGATACTTGCCGGTATAAATCACCTTTTCATTTAAAAGAGGTTCAAAAGTTTGAGGGTAAATGGTCGCATAACCTTTATTTAAAACATCGTGGCGGGCGCTTGTCAATCCATTGCTGCCGATACCGCTGTTGTATTCATTTTCGTAGATTGATTGGCCTGAACTTGCCAGGCCGATAATTACATCTCCGGGTTGTATTTTATCATTGGTAATCAGTTTTGCTTTAGGCCATCTTGCAGTCATCGTTCCGTTTACGGCGATCGTTCTAACCACGTCGCCAACATCGGCTGTTTCTCCGCCTAAAAAATGAATGTTCACTCCAAACTCTTTTAACCAGTCAAATAGCTGTTGCGTTGCATTTATGATCACTTCCAGCACTTCGCCAGGAATGTGTTGTTTGTTTCTATCTATTGTCGATGAAAACAACAGGTTGTCATAAATGCCGACACAAAGCAAATCATCCAGGTTCATTACCACCGCATCCTGCGCAATTCCTTTCCATACGCTTATGTCACCGGTTTCTTTCCAGTACAGGTATGCAAGAATGCTTTTTGTACCGGCGCCGTCTGCATGCATCAGGTTCACCCAGTTTTCATCGTTGCCTAAAAAGTCTTTGTAAATTTTACAGAAGGCATTCGAAAACAAACCATGGTCAAGATGCTTTACAGCAGCATGAACTTCCTCTTTTTGTGCAGAAACACCCCGTTGAGAATATAAAGACATCTGACGATTTAAGAGGGCAAATGTACGGGAGAATGAATAAAGATGACTGTGATCTCCTCGTCTGGGTGCATCTTAAATTGTCGTTTTTGAATTGTTGTGCTTTTGTAAGTTCTATCGTTTGTCATTATAAGGAACGAAGTAATCTCCTGCACAATCAGATTGACAGTTGGCTGGGGGATTGCTTCGTCGTACCTCCTCGCAATGACGAGACAATTTCAAATGCATCACCACCAAATAAACCTTTATCTCCGCTCAGTTGTCTTTCATCTGTCATCCATTCTAAAACATAATCTCTTAGCTTTGCCCGACAATTATGATACAGGTTCACAGAGACTTAGACCGGTTACCAAAA
>CAXUMK010000274.1:1679-7746 GCA_964251885.1 uncultured Segetibacter sp.
AATTTAATAAAGCAGTAATAACCATCGGCACTTTTGATGGAGTACACCTGGGGCATCAGCAAATTATAAAACTGCTGAAAGAAGAGGCTGCGGCTATAGATGGAGAGACGGTTATTATCACTTTCCATCCACATCCCAGGAAGGTGGTAACGCATGGAAAGTCTGATCTTAAGATCATAAATACTCTACATGAAAAAACGGAATTGCTGAACCGGTTAGGAGTTGACCACCTGGTTGTAGTGACTTTTAATGACGCATTTTCAAATCAAACTGCCGAAGAATACATCGAAAACTTTCTTGTAAAAAAGTTCAACCCGCATACAATCATAATTGGCTACGATCACCGGTTTGGTAAAAACAGGTCGGGAGATTATCACCTTCTCGAAAAGATGGGCGAACAGTTTGGCTACAAGGTGAAGGAAATACCCGAACGTGTTTTAAACGAAATAACCATCAGCTCTACTAAGATCAGGGAAGCTTTATTGGAAGGCGATATAGATATGGCAAACCAGTTTTTAGGTTACCGGTATTTTTTTGAAGGAAAAGTGGTCGAGGGAAATAAACTGGGAAGAACAATTGGTTATCCGACCGCTAACCTGCTGATTGAAGACGAAGAAAAGCTGGTTCCGGGAAATGGAGTATATGCTGTACAAGTAGAAATTGGAGATGACGGACATGTTCACAATGGCATGATGAATATTGGTTTGCGGCCTACCGTAAATGGAACGAACCGAACGATCGAAGTAAACATTTTTGACTTTGACAAAGACATTTACGGAGAAACGATGAGGGTATGTCTGTTTGGTTTTTTAAGAGGAGAAGTAAAGTTTGCAGGCCTCGATCAGTTGAAAGAGCAATTGGCAAAAGATAAAGCGCAATCGCAATTAAGACTAAGAGATATTTCTGATTTTGAGATGTAGAGATTTTGGGATTGATAAAAGCTCGTTTTATTTAGTTGCTATCAGCTTCTCAAGCACATAATGAACGATTGGGCAAAAGGTAGAATTTTTTAAAGTGATATGCGGTCTTTTCAACAATACATCTTCACCAGTATAAGGGAAACGGGCGCAGTCTCCCGGTCTTTCTTCATAAATGCTGCAATAATTATCTGAACCCAAAAAAGGGCAGGGAGTGGTTTTAGCCACATAATCACCATCGGCATCAAGGTTTAAATAGGTTTCAATAAAATCACCTTCCTTCATCTTCAGGTGTTTGCTGATGCGTTTGATATCGGTCGTTTTAAAACGTGGAGAATATCCTTTGCAGCAATTGCCGCACTGCAGGCAATCTATTTTGGCAAAAGCTTCATCATTTAAAACAGGAAGCTTTTTTAAAACCTGGTTTTTATCTGCTCTCTGCAAAAATTGTTTGTATTGCTTTTGATGTTCAGCAGATTGCTTTTGCCAGCTTCCGGTTGTAAAGTCCATCTTTTTAAAAAATAAAATGTCCCAAATATAATTTTTAAGAAACTAAAACCATCACGGGCAACGTTAATGTTATAGAATGCATCCTGGTAAACCATTTTCAGTGGCATACCTATTGTACCTTGTCATTCATCAAAAAAAACATCTTCATGAAGAAAATAATTGGTTTGGTTTTATTGGTTACAGTGATTGCGGCAGGATTTGTGGGTTGCAAAAAAATCATAAAGGCGCTGTTTCCCGGTTTTGATGTAGATGTTCCTGAGATGGTATTTACTATTCCTTACGTACCGGTTCCTGCCGGTACACCGGTTATTGCAGGAGAACAGTCTTTGGTCTCATTTACCCAGCATTTTAATTTAGACAGTATAGTAAAGGCAAATACAAACGGGAAATTTACCGGAAACGATGTTACTTCTGTTAAGTTAAAACAAATGACTTTTACTTTAGATAATCCCGACACCGCAAACAATTTTGCCAATTTCAAAAGTGCCAGGTTTACCTTTTCTTCCAATACACAAGCGGATGCCGCACAGATTGCTTCTTTTACTTTTCCTGATGTGTACACACCCACTGTTTCCTACACAGCTCCCGATAATACGCCGGAACTAAGAGGATATCTCACCGGAAATCAATTAACTTATCATGCTTACGGCGAATTGAGAAGATACACTACAAAAGCGATCACAATCAGGATAGACGTTACTATCAGGGTTAGTTAGTTTTTTAAAAAAGCTTCACAGTTCTATTATATACTTTGCAAGGATAAAAAAATGAGTAGGATTTTTTTGAGCCAAACTGGGTTACTGCTATGAAGCTTCAGTTGCGTCGCACACTTATACTTTTCATTCTTTATTTAACAAGCCAAAAGAGTCATTTGTATCCGCTGACCACTGACTACTGACTACTAACTACTGACCACTGACTACTGACTACTGACCACTGACCACTGACTACTGACCACCGACAACTGACATACGATAAGTTCGTGCATTGCCGAGCATAGAACAAAGCGTAGAAGTGTGCGACGCAACGATGTAAAATAGTAGCAATAAAGCCCGGCTCATAAAAAAACACATTGTACAATTCGTCTCACGATCTGGCAAAAAAAACCTACATTCATTTTCTGTTGTAGAATTGATAAAACGCCTCTGTTCAGGACAGATTTGGAAAATCTTAAATGAAGAAACTGTGTACTTTTTGTATAGTATTACTATGCTTCATCACAAAAGCAAAAGCAGATCATATAACCGGCGGCGAAATCTATTACACGTGTTCATCTAATAATGGTGTTAACTATACCTACAATGTAACCTTCAAGTTATTTATGCGCTGCAACAGCGGAAGACAATTTTATAATCCTACAATTATATCTGTTTTTGACAGAGGAACCAATCACCGCATTTCAGATATTAATGTTAACCTGTCATCATCTGAGACGATCAGCCTTACAGATCCAGACCCCTGCATCAGTGATCCGCCAACTGTATGCTATGTTGTTGGCTATTATAATTTTACGCTTACGTTACCAGCAAACGCTAATGGTTATATCTTATCCAGCCAGGTCAATTATAGAATTGCGGGCATCAATAACCTTCAAAAATTTTACAGCAATATTGGTGCAACGTATACTGCAGAAATTCCCGGAATACCGGATGCAAAAAATAACAGTGCAAAGTTCGATGGCAACGACCTGGTAGTTGTATGTGCAAACAACCGGTTTTCGTACAGCTTTGGCGCTACTGATCCTGATGGAGACAAGCTTCACTACTCTTTTTGCCAGGCATACAAAAGCAGTTCCGGAGGAAATACGGTAATCCCGCCGCCTGAACCTCCCTACGAGCCTGTGCCGTATGGAAACAGCTTCAACGAAAACTCACCTTTGGGAGGCAATGTGCAGATAGATCCTGCAACCGGGTTAATAACAGGAATAGCTCCTGAGTCGGGCATTTATGTAGTTACGGTTTGTGTAGATGAAATACGAAATGGTGTGGTGATAGCGCGACAACGAAAAGACCTGCAGATAAATATCGCCCCATGTAAGATTGCTGCAGCCATATTACAACCTGAATACATGCTTTGCAAAGACACGAAGACAATTAACCTCGTTAACCTTTCAAGCAGTCCTTTGATACGCACTTATTTCTGGGAGCTTACTAACCAGGCAGGCCAAACCGTTTTCACCTCCACCGACCCCACAGTTACTTACACTTTTACTGATACAGGTATTTATAACATAAAGCTTTCCATTAATCGCGGTGAAACCTGTAAAGATTCTACTCTGTCATTAGCAAGGGTTTATCCAGGCTTCGTGCCTGGTTTTAGTTTCTCAGGAATCTGTTTTACAAAACCCACCAGCTTTACTGATCTCACCACAACAGCCTATGGCAAAGTAAACTCATGGAACTGGACTTTTGGCACCGTAGATACGTCGACAAAAACAAACCCGATTTATACTTTTTCATCACTCGGCGCAAGCGACGTTCAACTGATCGTTACTAATACCCTGGGATGCCGGGATACAATTGTAAAACCGGTCTCGATAGTAACGGCACCTCCTATAGATCTTGCCTTTAAAGACACGCTGATATGCAAAGGCGATCCTGTAACCCTTCATGCTGAAGGAAGCGGCAACTTTACCTGGAGCCCAAATAATTTTATAATGAACAGCAACACGGCATCTCCCGTGGTTTCACCGCCGATAACTACTGCCTATAATGTACTTCTCGACGATGAAGGTTGCCTTAACCGCGACACAGTCCTGGTACGCGTTACAGACCATGTTGACCTGCAGATGATGCCTGATACAACGATTTGCCAGGGCGATACGATACAGTTGAGAGTCATATCAGATGCATTCACCTATTCCTGGTCTCCTGCCGAACAAATAATCCACCAGGGCTATGCCGATCCTCTTGCCGTTACTGTCAATAATACAACCTACAGTGTCATGGCAAACATTGGCAGTTGCAGCACAACTGGTAGTGTTAGCTTGAAAACTGTGCCCTACCCTTTTGTCAATGCAGGAAATGATACCAGTATCTGCTATAACACCTCTGCCCAATTGCATGGCTCAACAAATGGAAGCGCATTTGTATGGACACCTTCAAGAGGGCTTAATAGTATTGAAATACTTGATCCTGTTGCCACTCCCGCCGCAACTGCTGCTTATATCTTATCTGCAACCGATACCAAAGGTTGTCCCAAACCTGCCAGAGATACAGTGATTGTAAAAGTGTTCCCTAAGATCACAGCCTTTGCAGGACACGATACGACAGCCGTTGCAGACCAGCCATTGCAGTTGACTGCTACCGGAGGTTCAGCCTATCTTTGGTCTCCGGGCATTGGTTTGTCTTCTGTAAATATTGCCAATCCGGTGGCTATGTATAGCGAGCCGTTCAATTCCATCCACTATAAAGTGGTTGTTTTTGATGATGCCAATTGCAGCGACTCAGCTTTTGTTACCGTGAAAGTTTTCATTACCGGCCCAACCATTTTTATCCCAACTGCCTTTACGCCAAATGGAGATGGGAAAAACGACGTACTTCGGCCAATTGCCGCAGGTATAAAACAAATTGATTATTTCAGTATTTATAACCGCTGGGGTCAGTTGGTCTTTACCACGCAGACTGACGGAAAAGGCTGGGACGGCTCAATCAACGGCGTTCCCCAATCTACAGGTGTTTATGTATGGATGGTAAAAGCGACAGATTATAAAGGGAAACCGTATTTTAAGAAAGGTACTGTGACGTTAATAAAATAACCTTTTTCATACCTGCTTTTTTTTGTTACCATCTGTAGAATATGCAGCAACTTTTGTTGTGTCACTCCCTTGTACCGCAGATTCTCTTTTCAACTTTTCTCACAGTCAATAAGTCATTTGGGAAAAACCGTTCTAAGTCATTGGTCATTAAGTCATTAAGGAAAACCTTGAACATTGAAGCATTGAACATTGAGCATTTGTACTTCTTTCCTTATTGACTCAATGACTTATTGACTTATTGACTTATTGGGTCTGAAAATTGTGAAATAAAAAGCATTAATCAAATATTCACATGCTGCTTATTGCCCTGATTAATGTGTAGTTTTGTAGGGATATTATTAATAGCAGAAAGGCACTTTTAATTATGAAAATAGAATTTATAAAAAATATACAGTTCACCAAACTGGTAAAGGCAGACGGTCAGTTAAGGGAGTTTAATTTTAGAAAAATAAGCGGTTCTAAGGAAGGTTTATTTTCAGTAGATGTAAGTGATGACAGGGGCAACCGTAAAATGTTTAAAATGCAAAAAGCTGATAACACCTGGAAAATTGTTGTCGAAGACCCGATACCCGATTGGGTTTATAAGAACGAAAACATTTTTAATGATTTAATCGAAGAGGAATTACGGATAAATAAGTAAAGCATTTGAAACTGTAAAAAAGCTGCCGCTTCAAAAAAAGGGCAGCTTTTTTTATAAAAGTAATTTGAGTTTTGGTAGGGGTGCATCCCAAGTAGTCGCTAAGTTGTGCTTCATTATAAGCTTTGCGTAGCTTGGCGAAGCAATCCCCCAGCTAACTGTCAACCTGATTGTGCAGGGATTGCTTCGTACCTTATAATGACATCCACTCTAACCCTTTGAAAACAAGAAGTAACGTATGGATGT
>CAXUMK010000275.1:0-7714 GCA_964251885.1 uncultured Segetibacter sp.
TTACTTTTTGGGCAAGCAAAAAGTGACAAAAGATGAAGAAAGAAGAAAAGCTGCACTATTTATTCAACTCCAAAAGATGTAGTCTTTCGAAAAAAGGAAACAATTAAACATACAATTCCTGCTCATCGGTATAATAAGTGATACCGCCTTTTCTGTCAACTTTTATAACAGCGCCTGTCGGGCTCTTTGCTTTTTTTGAGTTGTGTATTTGCAGAAAATCGCGTACCTCTCCTGTAATAATATCAGGGTGGGTCTTTGCAATTTCTTCGATCGCATGTTTCAAAACGCTCTTTATTGCTTTGGCAAGGGCTTTTACTTTATCATCAGGAATTTTATTCGAGATCGACAAAGGTGAAATTTTCGCTTGCCACAATATCTCGTCTGCATAAGCATTGCCAATGCCTCTTATTACATCCTGGTCTGTTATCCGTTTTTTGATCTTTGCTTTTGATTGCAGCGCTTTTTTTAAATATTCATCATTCAGGTCTTCTGATAATGCATCTATGCCGGCTTTCTCTTCCGGGTTTAGTTTTACACTTGCAAGCGCCTGGTAATCTATAAGTGCTAATCCCCTGCCATCAAAATACAACTCGGCTATCGTATGCTTATTTTCATTTTTCGAATCGAAGAGCTGAAGGTTTCCGTGAAGCATTAAATGCATTCCAAGTATCTTTTCATTAGAAAACCCGAAACGCAATTCTTTACCCTTTCTGTAAACTTCGGTAAGCGTATTTCCTTTTAAACTTTTATCTAATTCAGCGGAATCATCTTTTATACTTTTTGCATTTACGATCTTGATATGCTGCAGTTTTTTTCCTGCAAATATTTTATTCAAATTTTTAGAGAAATTTTCAAGGTCTGGTAGTTCGGGCATAGATACTAATTTAAAAACTGCTTACGACCTCACTTTTGTTTTTTATTCTTACATTGAATAAAAATAGAGTGAAGGATTTGATTGTTAAATATAAACATTAGCAGAAACGGAACTTAAGTAAGTACATAAAAAAATTGATTGCTTTGAAAAAATGCTACTCTAATAATTGCTATGCTAAAAGCGCTTTTGTATTATTTTTCATTTGTTTGATTTCTTTTGCTTTGCATGCACAGAAAAAGAATGATGTTTTTAAGATACATGTAAAGAAAGCATCGTCCGATATAAAAATTGATGGCCTGATGGAGGAAGCTGCATGGCAAAATGCGGAAGTGGCAAAAAATTTTTCTATGATTTTGCCAATGGACACCAGCAAGGCAAAAGCTCACACCGAAGTTCGTATGACGTATGACGAACACAACCTTTACCTTTTCGCTGTTTGTTACCAAGCTGTTCCCGGGCCTTATTTTGTAGAGTCGCTAAGGCGCGACTGGTCGTTTGGCAAGAATGATAACTTTCTTGTGTTTATGGATCCTTTTGATGACCAGACCAATGGCTTTGCTTTTGGCACCAATGCAGCAGGCGCGCAGTGGGATGGTATGATGTACGGCGGCGGTTCAGTTGATTTGAACTGGGAAAACAAATGGACTTCTGCAATAAAAGAATACAATGACAAATGGGTGCTGGAGATGTCTGTTCCTTTTAAAAGCATCCGTTATAAAAAAGGCATCAAGGAATGGGGTATCAACTTTAGCCGGCTTGATTTAAAGACGGCTGAAAAAAGTTCGTGGGCGCCTGTTCCAAGACAGTTTCCTTCTGCGTCGCTTGCCTATTCAGGCACTCTTGTTTGGGATCAGCCGCCACCGGAAGTTGGAGACAACATTTCGGTCATTCCTTATGTGCTTGCTGGTGTAAACAACGATTATGAAAACGGGCAACCGACTAACTTCAGGAAAGCAGTTGGCGTAGATGCAAAGATTTCCCTGACGTCTTCACTTAATTTAGACCTTACAGTCAATCCTGATTTTTCGCAGGTAGAAGTAGATAAACAGGTAACCAACCTAAGCCGGTTCGAATTATTTTTCCCCGAAAAAAGGCAATTCTTTTTAGAGAACGGAGACATCTTTGCCAATTTTGGTTATGCGACTATCCGCCCTTTTTTCTCAAGAAGAATAGGGCTTGGAACGCCTGTACGTTTTGGTGCAAGGCTTAGCGGAAAGCCTGATAAAAACTGGCGTCTGGGCGCTATGAATATTGAGACAGGCGGAGTGGATGAAACAGGGTTACCTGCACAAAACTTTACAGTCGTATCGGTGCAGCGAAGGGTATTTTCGAGGTCTAATATTGGCTTTATTTTCATCAACAAAGAGTCCCTGAATTATCATTTACCTCACGATACTTCAAAACCTGTTTATTCAAACTACAACCGCAACATTGGTCTTGAATACAACCTGGCTTCACCAAATAATCTGTGGACAGGTAAAGTGATGTTTGTAAAGTCTTTCACCCCGGGGAAAACAGGAGATGATATGGTACATGCAGCTCACTTACAATATGCCAGCCGCAGATGGCTTCTCTTCTGGCAGCATGAGTATGTAGGTAAAAACTATAACGCAGAAGTCGGTTACGTACCACGGCAGGGATACATTAAAATCAATCCGCAGGCCGGGTATTTTTTCTTCCCTAAAAGCGGTCTTATTTTAACCCATAGCCCGAGGTTCTCCTATACTTCTTACTTCGATACAAGACTAAAACGCACAGACGACCAGGCGGTTTTCACCTATACTTTTGCTTTTAGAAAACAAAGTACTTTCAGCGCTTTTGTGCAGCACGATTTTGTTCAGCTTTTAAGTCCTTTCGACCCGACTAACTTTAAAAAAGACACGCTGGCTCGCGGTTCGAGGCACAATTGGTATTCATGGGGAACACAGTTTGTTTCTTTGCCGCAGAGTGTTTTCACTTATGGTTTTACCACACGATATGGCGGGTATTACGACAACGGAACATTGCTAAACATTACAACTGATCTGGGCATCCGGTTTCAGCCTTATGTAAGCCTTGCTATGAGCGCCAACTATAACAACATTGGTTTGCCTAATCCCTGGGGCAGAACCATATTCTGGCTTATCGGACCCAGGCTTGATGTGACGATGACAAATAAATTATTCTTCACCACCTTTATTCAATACAACGATCAGCAAAAAAATATAAACATCAACACGCGGTTGCAGTGGCGTTACAAACCAGCTTCCGATCTATATTTTGTATATACCGATAATTATTTACCTCAACCCTTTTCTATCCGCAACCGGGCAATGGTATTGAAGTGGACGTATTGGTGGAATTTGTAGAGACAAAGGAATTGTGGAGCCGGCAGTATAACTTCTTTCAACATCGTTGTGTCACTCACTTGTACGTCAAATCTTTATTCAGCTTTATTGTATTTTGTAGTGTAGGTAGCTGTAAGAATTATCTTTTATTCAACAATGCAGCGGTATGTTGAAGGGACATTTTAGTATGTCCAGAATACATTCAACAGCAGTGCATGGTGTCACGCAACTTCATATTCCACTTTCATAGGTCGCTCCATTTTTTTAGATGCATTTAAGACTTCAATACCTACTACATTTTGTTCACTGTCATAATCAAGCACAATACCCGGCTTTTCACTGTCACTTTCTATTATAGGATTATTGCTCAACCTTATATACAAAACATCGCTTTCTTTATCATATTTTACTTTCATAGTTAAAGATATTTATCAAAAGAACATTCCCAACGTACATCATCTTCTAAATCCTCATTACTCCTTTCCCCCCGTTTTTAGTTCACTTTCAGACTTTACAACTTCGCTGCCGTTGTCTTGTTTAATTACATAAGCCGGCTCTTCTTTACTCGCTTTACGTTTTACCTCTGTACCTTTTAGTTTTTTTGTGATTGTCTTTTCCGACTTTTCTTTAATGGTTCCTTCAGCCTGCGATTTGCCCCAGTTCCAATGTACTTTATCACCTTTTTTCATAACTGTTTTTTCTTATCAAACAACAAAAGAAAGAATTGGTTTGATCGCCTTAATTTATTTTAAAGGAACAAAATAAGCAGTATAACCTCCTCCTGTTGCCATAGAAACCTGCAGCGTTTCTCCGGCCGCAATCGTTCTTTTCGACTTTACAAGTTTGGTTGGGTTTGTATTTGCATCTTCAGCATCTGTGTTTTTGTCATTATGCCTCGCCTGGTTACTACTAAATCTGATATTAGAACAATATAACTTAGCAATTCAATTGCACGCCATGAAAAAGCAAACTGAAAGTGTAAAAGCAGAAGAAATTGCAGCCATTATTACTGCTCTCGAAAAAGAAATAGCTTCTGAAGAAATGAATCATAATGACGTTGACTCTATAAAAGAAAAGATATATAACCTGAAAAAGAAGTCAGGTTTATTTAAAGAAGAGCTTAATTCACCTTCAACCGTTCCTCCTTATAATTTTGACCATACATGCTAAAAGATGACATCTGCTTTAATTTGCTGAATAGAATATCTACAGGCACAAGTGAGTGACACAACGATGCTTAATAGCAACTCAAAAGCCGGCTCCAAAATTTTTTTTACTTGATTTTTTAGAGAGGATGTTTAACTCCAAAAACTCCCGCTTATAAAAAAGAGCCACATTGCGGCCCTTTTAGTTATTTTAAAAATCCAATAAATCCAGGTTCTAAACATCTGTCGCTTCGCCGTAAGCCATTGCTGTCGCTTCTTTCAAACCTTCGCTCATGGTAGGGTGCGGATGGATAGCGTTTAAGATTTCATGTGCGGTCGTTTCAAGCTTGCGGGCTACAGAAACTTCTGCAATCAGTTCGGTCACATTGTACCCGATCAAATGCGCACCAAGAAACTCGCCGTATTTAGCATCGAAGATCACTTTTACAAAACCTTCGGTTGCTCCTGCTGCACTTGCTTTACCGCTTGCCATGTATGGAAACTTGCCAACCTTAATATCATAACCCGCATCTTTTGCGGCCTTTTCGGTATAGCCAATGCTGGCAATCTCCGGCGTACAATAGGTACAGCCGGGAATGTTGTTATAATCAATTCCTTCAGGAGCATGATTAAGTTTCTTTTCGGTAAAAGCAATATGCTCGGCTGCATTGATACCTTCTTTACCTGCTACGTGTGCAAGCGCCTGACCGGGAGTACAGTCACCAATTGCATAAAAGCCGTCAACACCTGTCTGGCCAAATTTATCAACCACAATCTTTCCTTTTTCAGTCTTTATGCCCAATTCTTCGAGGCCAATGTTTTCGATGTTGGCTGCAATGCCAACAGCGCTTAATACAATATCAGCCTCGAGGCTGATTTCGCCGCTTTGGGTTTTCACTCTTGCTTTTACACCGTTCGCAGTTGACTCAACCGCTTCGACTGTTGAGTTGGTCATGATTTCAATTCCCTGCTTCTTATATTGCTTCTCAAGCTCTTTTGAAATATCTTCGTCTTCAATCGGAACAATACGCGGCATGAACTCGACGATCGTCACCTTTGTGCCCATGCTGTTGTAGAAGTAAGCAAATTCAACACCGATTGCACCGCTGCCTACTACAATCATGCTTTTGGGTTGTGTTGGTAAAGTCATTGCCTCGCGGTATCCAATTACTTTTTGTCCATCTATTGGCAGGTTGGGCAACTGTCTTCCGCGGCTTCCTGTAGCTATGACAATGTATTTCGCTTCGACTGTTTGTTTGCTGTTGTCTGCTGCGGTTACTTCAATTTGTCCTTTGGCTTTCAGTTTACCAAAACCCATTATTACATCAATCTTATTCTTCTTCATCAGGAACTGTACGCCGCGGCTCATTTTATCTGCAACGCCACGGCTGCGTTTTATAACAGCGCCAAAGTCTTGCTGCGAACCGCTTACGTTGATGCCGTAAGTGGTGCTGTGCTTTATATTTTCATATACCTGCGCACTTTTAAGCAATGCTTTGGTTGGTATACATCCCCAGTTGAGACATACACCTCCGAGGCTTTCTTTTTCTATAATGGCAACCTTAAACCCAAGTTGTGAGGCACGGATAGCAGCAGGGTAGCCTCCTGGTCCGCTTCCTAAAACGATTACGTCGTAAGCCATAATTTTCGTTGTATTGTTAAGTTTTAAACGATTGTTTTTAATCGCCTTTTTACCGAATTAGTCCATTTGCTGAATGAAGGTAGCAGTACCGGCAATTTTTTTAATTGGCAAAAATACTGTGTTGCATGCAAACAAAAAATTATTGGAAGCCCATGCCCTAAAGGGAGCCAACATCATTGTCTTTTAGTGCTACTGTACCTTAAGCATTTTGGTTTTATGCATGTTTTTTCAAGTCCTCCTTTAGGGTTTTGCAATGATTTTTCATCCTTTTAGATCATAATTTCCAACTTATAAAATGTGCAGTGTTTTTTTGGAGCCGGGCTGCATTACTACTATGAGTCAGCCTTGCGTCGCACACTTATACTTTTGTTCATTATTCAGCAATGCACTACTTGTCCTGTTAGCGGAATCTTATCCCGCATGCAGTATAATGCTACATACGACAAAGCAGAAGTAAAAAGTTGAAAACTAATCTTTACAACGGAAGGTTATGCACTATGCAACCTGGATATTCGCCTTATTTTTGCGGCACTTCCAACTAATGAAATATGAGAAAGCTGATAATGTTAATGCTTACAGCGATTGTTTGTACTGCCTCATTGTGCCAGGATAACATCACCGTAAAAAAACTGCAAAGCGAAATAAACCGTGATGTAAAAAGAGATGTGGCAGATACTGTTCCCTGGATGTGGGTAAAGGGTGGAACGGTAGCTCTAAACGGCACGCAAGGTTCGCTGCGAAACTGGGCAGCAGGGGGAGATAAATTTTCTCTTGCTATAAACAGCTATGTAAACTATTATGTTTTTTACAGAAACGGAAGACAAAACTGGGACAATACGCTTGATTTTAATTTTGGATTGCTGAAAAGCACCAGCACCGGTACAAGAAAGAATGATGACCGTTTAGACATTTTATCGAAGTATGGTTACAATTTTGATGGCAAATGGTTTCTTTCGGCGTTATTCAATTTCCGCACACAGTTGTTTGATGGCTATTCCTATTCATCGGACGATAAATCATTTTCCTCTACGTTTCTTTCTCCTGCTTATGTGCTTACTTCGCTGGGGTTTGATTATAAGCCTTCGGCAAAATTCTCGGCATTTATCTCGCCGGTTACCAGCAGATGGGTAGTTGTAGCCAGTAGTAAATTAGCTGCACAAGGTTTATACGGGGTTGATTCGGGTAAACATTCCATCAACGAGTTTGGCGCCTTTGCCAGCATTAATGTAGTAAAGCCCATGAGCAACAATGTTTCGTATAAGGGAAGACTTGATCTCTTCAGCAATTACCGCCATAACCCCGGAAATGTGGATGTGTTCTTCACCAACTATTTTTCTTTTAAAATAAACCGGTACCTCGCTGCCAGTTATAGCCTCGATATGATTTACGATGATGATGTAAGATTATTTGGTAAACAAGGCAAAAGTGCAGCGCTGCAATTGAAGAGTTTGATTGGTCTGGGGTTTACGATGAAGTTGAAATAGGAGACTACATTCGTCTGCATCAACCGGTTATGGATTGTTCAGGTTATAGGACATTTAGTAGATAGCTACAACGTGCTGCTTCACTATTGGATACACTTATAGTGTCATTTTAATCCTTCGCTTAATTTTCGAACGTGTTCAATTGTCAGTTGTGTGTGTTTCACAACTTCCTCTATTGGAAGTCCTGATTTTAAAAGGCTTTTTGCAACACCTTCAATTGCATTTGTTGCTGCAGCGGATAC
>CAXUMK010000276.1:0-433 GCA_964251885.1 uncultured Segetibacter sp.
CTCCTGCCAATGACACATTTTTAAAACCACTGTACTTTAATTACTTTTGCATTAATATTAATTTTAATATTAATAAATTTTCCCAAAACCCGAGCACTGAAATAAGCAATTTTACAGTGTCATGTTCAAAGAACTTGTTTGGGAACCAAAAATCAATTACTCGCAATGACGATACATTTCTTCGTCATTGCGAGGTACGAAGCAATCTCGTTTGGTTTGAAAAGGCCCTACTAACAGGGATTGCTTCGTCGTTTCCCGAAAACAAGTTCGGGACAGGCTCTCCTCGCAATGACGGTACAGTTCTTAGTAGTTGCGAGGTATGAAGCAATCCCTGCATAATCGGTTGTCCGGTTGGTTGGGATTGCTTCCTTGCTTGAGGCGGGAGCAAGGCTGCCAATGACGGGTAAAAAATTAACGACGATGTGGTAGATAA
>CAXUMK010000276.1:443-7589 GCA_964251885.1 uncultured Segetibacter sp.
GTTCGGCTCCAACAACCAGTATTCATTTTTATGCAGTGCGAAGTACAAATTGTTTTTGAAGGGCTTTATACTTTTAATAAATAAATGGTATAAGTCCACTCGTGGATTTTTTATAATCAGTATACTGAACACCAAATTGCCGGATGAGCATTTTTTCTTCAATTTTTATCCGGATAATAAATACTGTTAAAACTGCCGCTGTTATAAGTAATAGCGAAATCCAGTTATTGAGAGAAATGCCAAAGCCAATGAAGGATAGGAGAGAAGCAAAATAAGATGGATGTCTCAGGTATTTATACACTCCGTCCTGTTTTAGTGTATGATTTTGCCTGATGGTAACATCAACCGTAAAAAGCCGGCCTAACGAAATAACTGCAACCAGCCTGAGGATAATTCCTATACCAACCAATGCCAGCCCGATATACCTGATTGCAGAACTATGAGAGATTGGAAGATAGTAACGCATAGATATATAAATGGAAAGCCCGACAGTTACAATAACTGTTATCCAGATAAGTGAAAGTGAATGCCTGTCCGCATTTTGTTTGTCAGTGCTCTTTGAACGCAATAATCTGTTAAGCAAAATTTCTGACAGGAACCAGATGCAATAGACGATCGTAAACAGGAGGTTCATTTCTTTGTAAAATTGCTGATTTTATTCAATGGTTACTTCTTCTAATTATAACTGATGAGCCTCAGCTTTACGCCATAACTGTCATCTTCATATCCTACAGCGCTGGAAGAAATATTCCACGTCCAGTGCAAAAATTCTTTATATACCAGCCCTACTCCTTTTGCATACACCTCTGTACTAAGGTTTCGCTGCTGGTAATTATTAGGGTTAAAAGGTCCTAGCGGGGTAGTGTCATCCTGCTGCAAAACAGTGACTGTGCTGTCATAGTTTTTACCGAGCACATTGTAGCTCTGTCCAACGTTTTGGTATTGATAATCCCATCCGTCCAGGTAGCTGAGATCAACAGACTTGGTATCGATATAAGAATTTCCCGGCCAGGTATATCCCTCTATAAAAGGCTGATGCAGTTTTATAAATCTCAGATTATTGTCAACATATTCTACTGACTCAGCAGTAGGAGTTGCAAAATAAGTAGCTGCAAACACCCACGGTTGTGTACCGGCCGTATCCCGTACCAACCGGAATATACGGTACGAAAGCCGTCCCTGGTTGTCGGTAAAAGTTGATTCAATAGAGTCTTGCGCCTGGTAGCTTCTTACGATCAAAGCAGTTCCAAATGATGCAGGTACAGTAGAGTCTAACCTATACAAAAACGTTTTACCTGTTTGCAAAGGATAATAATCATTTAAAGAAGCTGTATTAAAAGTTTCAGATTGTTTTTTACAACTGTTTAAAACAAACACCAGTACAAAAGCCAAAATTATTAGGGAGCGTATTTTTTTCATTCAGTTAAATTCAACTGTAAGATAATTACTTTCTTATAACCACAACTCCTTCTAACAACGAAAAAAACCTTTGCATGTTGCAGAGGTTTTACGATGCAGAAGGAAATGTAAGTTATACTCAAGCCGTATAATGTACAAATGATTTTTTATGAGCCGGGCTGTATTGCTACTATTTTACATCGTTGCGTCGCACACTTGTACGCTTTGTTCTACATCGGCAAGACCTCATCCTCCGTCTCCTTCTCCTCGTGGAGAAGGAGCGGTACAGCATTGCATAACCTAACA
The DNA here is from genome assembly GCA_964251885.1 of uncultured Segetibacter sp. Lineage (GTDB taxonomy): Bacteria > Bacteroidota > Bacteroidia > Chitinophagales > Chitinophagaceae > Segetibacter. Next base: position 2,148 of record CAXUMK010000276.1, read on the forward strand.
TTTTATCTACCACATCGTCGTTAATTTTCTACCCGTCATTGACAGCGTTGCGTAGCTTGTCGAAGCAATCCTCCAGTCAACTGTCAAGCTGAAATGCATTGGGATGCATTCCCGCTTGACAGTTGCGGGACAAGCTGTACCTTATAATGACAAATAGTTTTAACAACGCGATTGAAAAAACGACAATTGAGGATGCACCTATGCGAATTCTTCTTTTGGCTGTATAAGAGTTGCTAAAGCCAAGAGGTCGGTTTTCAACCCTTTTTTTACCCGTTCGAAAGCTTTGTCTTTTTCCTGCTGAGAAGAGGCATAAGACAAATTCTGGATATTATCTCTGATAGTTGTGATGTCAGAGTAATACACCCTTGTAGCGCTTTTATATTCAGGGTTATAACTATTTACATAATCCAGTATCCTGATATACTTATTGAGAATTCCGGTTAATTCAGAACTGCTTCTGTAAGAATTTGCACCAGGTAAAGCTGTCAGTAAATTGTTTAGCTGGCAAGACAGGGATGTCATATTGGTAATCATGTTAGACAGTTTGTACTTTTTTAAATATCTTCTTCTCTTACTTTTACTTTTTAAAAATAAGCTTATTAACAGAAGAAATAATAAAAATCATTGCAGAATACAGGAAAAGAAAGGGATTTAAGCAATTTTACTTACCTAAATCAACTTATTATAAAAATAAAGAAATATGTTGAAGCCTCTTTCTTGGACTGATTAAAAGTGAATTGTCTCTTTGAAAGTGAAGAAAGCTTTGGCGGAAAATTTAACAGCGACAATCCAAACCATTTCTTTTGAAACAACTGTTAATAGTTTTTTATCAACCTTTGATTAATAAAAGTTATTATAGAAATTCGCATTCTGGTAATTTATAAAGCTCATTGTTGGAGCGTATCAATTGCAGAACCCTTAAAAATTAAAAAGCAGAGATGGTTGCAAAAGAAGAAGAAAGAAGCCTGTTAAATATTTCATGGAGGGAAGCCTGGGCTACGAAGGTTTACAGAAGAAAATTAATAGCAGGTTGGATACTTTATATCGCAGTTCTACTTTATTTTCCACATTTTTTTGCTGCAATACAAAAGAAGCAAGGTGTAGTTTTAAACGATTTTGTGCTGGCTTTTTTGCCTGCGGTTAATATGTCGGGTACTATATTCGCTTTTATTTACGTAACGGTCATAGTCGCCATTTTTAGATCGGCACAATCTCCTTATCTTTTTTTACTGTATCTGTGGGCGACGCTCATACTTAGCATTTCGCGTATTATTACCATCAGTTTTGTACCTCTCGAACCACCCATTGGTCTTGTATCGCTGGTTGACCCTGTTTTGTTTCCTTTTTATGGACCTAATGGCATCACCAAAGACCTCTTTTATTCAGGGCATACCGGTTCTGTTTTCCTTGCATTTCTTATTTTGAGGAAAAAGAAGGAAAAGATCGCTGCTTTTATCGCCACCATAGTTGTCGGCATTTCCCTTCTTTTTCAGCATATCCATTATACAATAGACGTGGTGTCAGCGCCGTTTTTTGTGTACTTTATGTATTTGGCTGCCAAAAAAGTAACAGTAGTTTCTTTGGAATGAGGGATTGGGGAGGATAGATTTAAAAAGGAAAGGTACATACCCTTATTCAGGGACGATAATGCTGCCGATTGCTCCAACGTCCAGCCCCACTATTGGTAATACTCTTTTTGACCCGAACCGGCAAGCCGGAAACTTTTGTAACTCGCTTACTGTGAGCAAATCTTTTAAGAACAGATTTCACGATTTAAAAGTAGTTAGAATAAGAAACGGTCTACTTTGTACCCTATAGTGGAAAAGGCGGCAGTAAACAGGGAGTAGAACAAAAAGCCCCGCTACCTGACAGGCAATGGGGCTTAATTTTGGGGCTTTTTTAATGTTGTGCGCCGCTCTGCTTTATAACAATAGTGATGCTATTCCTTGTAAACGCCTGTTATTGAATATGTTTTTGATTTACATTTTTCAACTGAAAAATCTCCTTCATCAATATCTACACTTATGTGCACCGGATGAGGTGTAGATACAACATAATGATTAGAACTAAACTTACTATTAACAACTCCATACACACATTTTGTTACTCCAGTTGGTAAAGTAATTTTTGTGTGATTTTCCGTAATTGAACGTTCGTTAAACGGAGTGTAATATCTCACATTAACTGTCACTTGATTTTGAGTTGAGTTTAAAAAGCAATAGTCACCTGTATTATATTTTTGACAGTCTTGGTTAACGGGGTTGTTATTGTAAGTTTCTGCAGAAGTTGGTATTGTAGCAGGTGGAGTTTTATTTTCTATGGGTGTATTTTGTGGTTGAGAACTTTGTGGAGGAAAAGTTGTATTATATCCAATATCCTTCGTCTGACCATTTTTTTCTTTTAAAAGTTGGGTAGCGGTTATTGTTCCTGTTGCACCTCCAATGGTGTTACCTTCAGTTGTTTCTATTACCTGTAGATTTAATTCAAAATCATTTTCAAAGGTTGATAAGGTTCCTACAACTATAAAGTTTGCAGCCTTTATCCGTCCTAAGTTTCGTGCAAAGTCTCTTTTGTTGTTGTATTGCAAAGGAATATTCTTCTCGTTCATGAGTTTTTCAATATAATTTCTGTCAAGAATATCATATCTGCCGTTGCTTTGCATTGCTAAATTGATAGCAATTTTATTCTCAAGCAATTCCGTTAGTTTGCTGCTGTTCTTGTCTTCATTTTCTATTGAGACAATAGCAACCTTATAAGACGCTGTATCTTTACCTAATTTGGCTTTCGCAGAAGCACCTGTAATTTGTTTTACTATGTTGTCACTGACATTTTGAACCTCATGTGAGAATTTTTCCTGAGAAAGGCAGTTTTGAAAAGAAATTAGCAAAAGGAAGAGTAATGTTTCTTTCATTTGAATTGGTTTTAATTTCGTTCTTCAAAGTAGGAAGAATTTATAATTGTTGCAACTGTCAAAAAGAGTGGCGCCCAATTATACAAAATTTAAAGCTTTTTCTAAACACATTACAACTCACTGACTCTCACTTTTTGTCTGTTGCGCTTTTGTGTTGAAGTTTTCACATCCTTCTTCGTGTCAATTTTCCAACACAAAATCCGCAACCGGAAAATCAGGAAAATGGGATCCTAAAAGCCCCCTAAATCACCCGAAGGGGACTTGAAAAATACGCACGACATTTAGCTTCCTTTAGGGCAGGGGTACAATCCATCATGCAGCTTAAACGGCAGACAAGCAAATGAAGGGATTGCTTCGTCGTTCCTCCTTATAATGACATCCACTCTAACCCTTTGAAAAACAAGAAGTAACGTATGGATGTCATTCAGCTTTTTTTCTTTTTTGGCTCCGAAAAAGTCGTTACTCGCAATGACGGCTCTCTTTTGCCGAAACAAGTACCTTCAGAGGAAGTGTGCGACGCAACCATGACCCATAGTAGCAATTCAGCCCGGTTCAAAAAAAATTTCTAATCACTTTGTTATCCCTTGTGCAATAGTAACGCAACGATGTTTAACAAAAACCTTCTGCCCCTGTAAAAAAACTACATAATATAGTCTTAAGAGCAGAAAGCTACCCGCAACGGGTTATTGTTGGCAAAAAGTCGTTGTTTACATATTTGTTGTCAATTGTTCTTAAAATAAATTGACCTTATAATCGTTATAGTAACGATATTCAAATTACAACAGCATATATGGATGTTATCAGCGCCAGAGGCTTTACCGGAGGAAAGACCAGGAGTTTTTATAAAGAAATTCAAAGAGAAAATGATTATTATAAGTCTATCATTGAAAACAATTCATTCTATATTATTAAGACCGACCTTGAGGGTAGATACACCTATCTAAACCCTTTCTTTTGCCAGATGCTGAAATTAAAATCTGAAGACTGGATCGGCAAAGATTCTTTAGGTATCATTATACCCGAGGATCACCAGGCTTGTATAAACACCGTCATGTTGTGTTTTACCAATCCTAACCAGTCGCACTGGGTCGTATTGAGAAAACCGGTGGCAAAAGGCATTATTTCTACACAGTGGGAATTTAAAATGCTTATAGATGAAGCCGGAAATTTTTCTGAAATATTAAGTATCGGTCACGACATTACCTCTTTGGTTCTCAGGCAGGAAGAGCTTGAGACCCTGGTAGGAATAACGGCCGAACAAAATAAGCGGTTGGTGAACTTTACTTATATCGTTTCGCACAACATACGTTCTCATGTGGCCAACATCATCGGCATCATTAACCTTAACAACCTTGATGCGGATATGGATGATAAAACAGCGCTGCAATACATTAACGTAAGTACAAAGAGCCTCGACGAGACAATACACAACTTAAACGATATAATCAGTATTCAATCCAACACTAACCTTCCGCTAAAAGACATTAACATCTTTTCAGAGATCAGCAGGATCGTAGAAAGTATTGCTGTTTTGGTTACCAACGCAGGTACAACAATCAATTACCATTTCGACAAGGGCGAGCAATTGAACACCAACGCTTCCTATTTTGAAAGTATTATGCTTAACCTGATCACCAATTCGCTTCGTTATAAATCTGCAGACCTTGATCTTATTGTAGATATTGACGTGTATACAAGCGGAGCGTACAAGGTTATTACGTTTAAGGATAACGGAATAGGCATTGATTTAAAAAAATATGGTCAGCGGCTATTTGGTATGTACAACACTTTCAATGGAAACAAAGACGCCAAGGGCATGGGCTTATACATTATTAAAACGCAGGTTGAAGCAATGAAAGGCAAAATTGAAATAGAAAGTGAAGTGGGAAAAGGAACCACTTTTAAAATTTACTTTGCTGACAGCGCAGAAAAAACCGGTATCGGTTTACCAATTCAGTAATCACATTACCGCTAATCAATCCGCATAATTGTATCCTTACAGCATCCTGTACAATTATTCTTTTTTTGGAGCCAGGCAGAACAATAAGTATTTGGCGGCCGTTGCGTCGCACTCGTGTACAGGATTTCTTTTTTCGGCATAAAAGAGAGCCGTCATTGCGACTGTTTAATTTCGGGGGCCTTTAAAAGTTTATTGAAGATGACACCATATAAATGTCAGCGTCATCTACTTAATATCTCTTACCCCGAAGGGGTACAATCTGAATATTCATAGGTGCAACCTATGAATACAATAAGAAGATTTTTTAACAACTCTGAAAGGATTGAATAAATAAAACGTGGATAGAAAATATTCAACCCTTTCAGGGTTTGTGATGCCGTGTTTTATCTTGTCCGCCGGTTGCACCGGTGGCTACTTTAATTAAAGCCTTTCAGGCTTTAAAACCGTTATTTAAACAACACTTTCTGCCAATTTCAGAATTGTCATTGGCAGTCACGAAGCATCCCCCTGTATGCCGGTTAAGCTCCTGTTTACTAACCTAAAAAATATGCATAAGAAATATAAGCTTGTA
>CAXUMK010000277.1:0-7536 GCA_964251885.1 uncultured Segetibacter sp.
TCAAATATTGTTACTTATCTTCCATTCATGAAATACTTTCTGCCCGCTTTCGCTTTTTTATTTGTAACTAATTGTTCTTTTTGCCAGGATTATAAAAAACTGCATTATGATGCCGTTTTGGTGGATACGCACAACGATATTCTTACCGAAGCGTTGACAAGGAATCTAAGCTTTGACCAGGATTTAAAAGGGAAAACGCACTCAGACCTTGCCAGGATGAAAGAAGCAGGAATAGATGTGCAGATTTTTTCGGTCTGGTGCGATGGATTGCAGCCAAATCCGTATGCGTATGCTAACAGGCAGATTGATACATTGTATGCATGGGTAGCAAGAAATCCTTCAAAAATGGCAATTGTAAAAACTCCAGGCGAGTTAGAAGAGGCTGTAAAAGAAAATAAGCTCGCTTCGATGATGGGAGTGGAAGGTGGCCATATAATGGAGAACGATATGAATAAACTCGACAGTTTATTTAACCGGGGAGTAAGGTATATGACTCTTACCTGGAACAACTCAAATCTCTGGTCTACATCGGCTATGGAAGAAACAAATGATTCGCTTTTGCATCAGCCCAAAGGTTTGAGCGATTTTGGAAAGCAGGTAGTACGCCACATGAACCAGATAGGAATGATGGTTGACCTGTCGCATGTGGGCGAGAAAACGTTTTGGGATGCCATAGCAACTACCACTAAACCTGTTATCGCTTCTCATAGCAGTTGTTATAGTCTTTGCCCTGTATACCGCAACCTCAAAGATGACCAGATCAAAGCGATTGGCAAAAATGGCGGAGTGATAGATGTTAACTTCTTTTCAGGGTTTTTGGACAGCAATTACAATAAGCGGGATAAGGCGTTTATGCTGAAACACAAAGCAGAGGTAGATTCTTTGCTCAAAATAAATCCTGAGCCTTATTTTACCAGTAAATATTTGCATGATAAATATGCGGATGAAGTGCAGCAGATAAGGCCGCCTTTGTCTTTGCTGTTAGATCATATCGATCACATCGTAAAACTGATTGGCGTAGATCACGTGGGTATGGGCTCCGATTTCGATGGCATTCCATCCGCTCCTCAGCAGTTGGATGATGTAACAGGTTATCCGCTGATTACAAAAGAATTACTGGCACGGGGCTACAGCAAAAAAGATATCAAAAAAATGTTAGGAGGCAATTTCATCAGGGTATTTAAAGCCAATTCTGTAAACCAATAGTACCTTTAGATAAAGGCATGAAAGCGTTAGCTTTTATCCTCTTCAATGGTGACAGTTTTTGTTTCTGTGCCTTTATCTTTATTTTCAGTCTTAGTTACAGTAACATTTTCTGCCTTATCTGCATCAATACTTACTGACGTTCCGCTTTCATTTAAGATAAACTCGCCATCCTGGTTATCTACCAAATCTTTGTTTTTGTCATCATTATTCATATCGTTCGTTTTAAAAAATTAGAAGCAACTTTTACGCCATCAAAAAAGTAATCAGCAAAATTATCTTTTAAACGTTAATCTTATGCCTTCTTCGAAGCTTACAGGGTTGTATCCCAACTCCTGTTGCGCCTTCTCAATTTTCAATCCCGATTTCTTTGCCCGTTTTACAGGTTCAGGAAATGTTTCTGCAGTTACCTTTTCTATCAATCCTTTGTCTAATCCTAAAACCTCCGAAGTTTTTAATGCCATCTCATAAGGGGACAAAACATCTTTCCCTGCAAGGTTAAAGACACCTGTTACTTCTTTGGCTATGATGGTTTCTATACCTCTGCAAATGTCTTCAACATACGTTGGCGTTCTTGATTGGTCACTTACCACTTTTATTTGCTTTTGCTGGGTGAGACTATTTTTAACCCAATGCAAAAAACTTGGCCTCATGCCTTCACCGGCTTGCCCATAAATAAATACCGGCCTCACTATCGTATATTTCAACCCGCTGTTCTTTACACGTTGTTCTGCCGCTAATTTACTTTCTCCGTAAAAATTTAAAGGATGCGGCTCTTCATCCTCGCTGTGCGGACCATCTTCTCCAAAAATGAAATCGGTAGATATATAAATAAAGTGAGCAGATGCTGACTGCAATAAATTGTTTGTTGCTTCTACATTTACCTCAAGGCAATAATTTTTATTTGCTTCACATTCATCCGGTCTGCTCAATGCGGCTGTATGAATAATCACTTCAGGAGAAAACTTTGATAATATCTGGGCAACTGCTTCTTTATTCGTCAGTTCTGCCTGTTCATATTCTACATCCCCGCATTTCTTTATCCGGTTTGGGCCTTTTCCGGTGGCAATCACTTCATAACCTGCTTCTTTTAGAAAACAGGTCAGATGTTGTCCTAAAAAACCATTTGCGCCTGTAATCAATACTTTTTTCATACAGTAAAAATAGATAGTTGAAGTAAAATTAAAGGAGCGGAATCACTGTTGTCCGACAAATTAAAAAATCCAATTTTTCAACAACCCTGAAAGGGTTGAATAACAAAGATTGCCAGGATAAAAATTTTTAAAAAAACTTGCCTTTAAATAGAATGCCGGACTATCTCCATATTTTATAAAGGAGGCTAAAATATTCAACCCACTTCGGGGTTGTTACAACCAAATTGTAAGCAACCACGGTTGCACCCGTGGCTACTTTAATTTAACCCTTTCAGGGTTTTTCATATCTATGGTTAGCTCAAAATAAGAATTAGTTGTTTTAATAACCTCAGCAGAAATATTGATAATAGTATAAAATCACCTTTACTTTATCTTTTTACAGAGGAGTTCCTAAATGGGAAATTTGGCAAATTAGTTTTGCTGCACAACGGTTTGCCGTACAAGGGAGTGACACAACGATGTCTCAATGAAAATCTGCTGCCGGTTAACAAAAAAAATAAAAGAATGCGACAGCTTACTCCAAAGGCTTTTCTTCCTCAGCTTTTTTACTATTGTTGAAGATGGTGCCAATCTTCATACCCGCATAAATGCCTTTGTTGAATTTATTGCCAAGAATAATGATGGTAGCTGTGTCGGCAACGAGACGGGTAAAACAGGTATTATTGCCATGCCACCATCCATTATGATAAATAATTTTGGAAGCATTGGGCATAATCATCAGCCGCCAGCCAAGACCATAATTATGCATAGAAGGACGTTCGAGGCTGGTTGGTTTTGTAGCCTCTTCATACGAAGCCTGCGAAATAATCCTGTTGCTGTAAATAGCCTTATCCCATAAAAGCATATCGCGTGCAGTACTGTACACATTTTTATCGCCATAAATGCAATCAATAGGCTCAAGGTTAAAAGGCCGGTTATTGTACTCGTAGCTCGGGTGATAGCTTGCTGAGTCTTTTAGAGAAAAAATGAAAGTATTGGTCATTCCCAATGGAGTGAAAATAGTGTTCTTCATGTACTCAGGAAATGTTTGCCCCGACACTTTCTCCACTATTAGCGCAAGTAAGGCAAAGTTGGTATTGCAGTAATGAAAACCACGGTTAGGGTAGCCGTACAATGGCGGTTTTTTATCGATCATAAACTGCAGCATGTCGTTGTTTGAAGCAAGTCTGTGTCGCCATGCAGGGTCAGCAGGCATAAAATATACATAGTTGGGCAAACCGCTGCGATGGCTTAGCAACATTCTCACCGTTATCCCCGGGTAGGGAAACTGCGGAAAGAAAACCTGCATAGAATCATCGAGGTGTAATTTACTTTCTTCAGAAAGCTTCATGATGGCCATGCCCGTAAATGTCTTGGAAACGGAGGCGAGGTGAAATGGGGTAGTAGGTGTAATGGAATCTCTTGTGTGCAGGTCTGAATATCCCTGGTAATCTTCGAAAAGCACTTCGCCGTTTTTTGCTACCAGAATACTTCCGTTGAAGCCGTGTTTGCCAAGCATGGAGTCGTACATACGCCTGATGGCAGTTGCATAAGCTGTTTTTTCGGCAGGTGATAATTGCCTGTAATGAAAGTCTTCTGCTTGGGAAGTAATGTCGTGTTTACCATTTGTCTTTGAATGTTTGCACGAAAACAAGATAACTATAGTGATAATATAAATCAGGCTTTTCAAAAGGTGGTGTTTTTAAACAAAACAAAAGTAGTGAAACAGGTAAACGATTTTTCAAAGATGAAATTTTACTTAATAACATTTTTCTGCTGAAGAAGTTATTAACTTAATTATACAAATGTGGAGAAAGTGATAAAAAATTATACGGAGACTCGCACACATTCAACCCAAAATTTTCCAAGCTTACTCATTTTGTCGCACCATTCTTCTATAGAATCGGGTTTGCTTACAAAACAGTTTGCACCTAACTGGTAGGCTTTTTCAATATCGTGAGAAGCCTCGGATGTCGAAAACATAATGACAGGTATTTTGCGAAAGCGATCATTGTGTTTTAATTCTTCCAATACTTCAAAACCGTTTTTTCGGGGCATATTAATATCAAGAAGTATCAGTTGGGGAAGGTTATTAGTATCGGCTTTTAAATGATCGATCAAAAACTGACCGTCATATACTTCATTTATCAGAATGGGTAATTTAATGTCAGTAAAACAATCTTTTATCATCTGCAGGTCGTCGAAGTCATCATCTGCAATTAATATTTTAAATGGGGCACGGGTTTTTTTGATCATAGTGTGTTAAAGGTAGAAAATATTATTTCGTTAATTCTCATTGTTTTAGATTTCCCGGTTCAGGGGTAGAACAGCATAATTGCTTTCTGCATTTTTTATTAATGGTAAAATGAACTGCCATTAATGCTATTTTCGCACAAAAAACAAAACGGGTTTTAATGAATACGCAACTGACAAGTTATCCAAAGGAAAAGATACACATACTGCTTCTCGAAAATATAAGTGCAAAAGCTGCGGCAGTTTTTAAAAACAATGGCTACAGCAATGTAGAAACCATTGCAGCAGCTTTGTCTGAAGAAGAATTAATAAAGGCTGTAAAGGATGTGCACCTGTTGGGCATACGAAGCAAAACAAGAGTAACCGAAAATGTGCTTGCTGCAGCAAAAAAATTACAGGCGATCGGCTGCTTTTGTATTGGGGTAAACCAGGTAGATTTAAGCGCAGCAACTAATTATGGAGTGACCGTTTTTAATGCCCCTTACAGCAACACCCGCAGTGTTGCAGAACTGGTAATAGGCGCTGCCATCATGCTTATTCGCCGAATACCCGATAAAAACAGGGCAGCGCACCAGGGTATCTGGATGAAAGAAGCAAAAGGCAGTTATGAGCTTCGCGGTAAAACACTGGGAATAATCGGCTATGGAAATATCGGAAGCCAGTTAAGCATACTTGCCGAGGCATTAGGAATGAAGGTTTTGTTTTATGATGTGGAAACAAAAATGCCTCTTGGCAATGCTGCTTCCGTAAAAACTTTACCTGAACTGGTAGCTAATGCAGATGTTGTATCGCTTCATGTACCCGAAAACCCCGCCACACAAAACCTGATAAACAAAGAGCTTTTGCAGCAATTTAAGACAGGCTCTATCCTCATCAATTATGCAAGAGGGCAGGTTGTTGACATTGATGCTTTAAGCGCCAGTCTATCAGAAGGGCGCGTGGGCGGAGCAGCTATAGACGTTTTTCCGGTTGAGCCCGAAAAAAACGGTGAGAAGTTTACTACTCCTTTGCAAAACCTGCCCAATGTGCTGCTTACTCCACACATTGGCGGAAGCACCGAAGAAGCTCAACAAAATATAGGAGAGGACGTAAGCAACAAACTTTTCCAGTTTTTAGAAAAGGGTATTACAAATGGCTCGCATACGGTTCCCTCACTTGCGCTTCCCCCGCAGGAGGGCACGCATCGCATCCTGCATATTCACCGAAACGTGCCCGGCGTTTTAAGCGCTATTAACTCACAGCTTTCTGCAAATGACATTAATATTATAGCGCAGTATCTTAAAACCAATGACGATATCGGCTATGTAGTGCTCGATGTAAATAAAAAGTTTTCAGCTCAGGCCGCAGATTTATTAAAAGATGTAAAAGAGACCATTAAGGTGCGGGTTCTGTATTAAAAGTGGATGTGACAAAAGCAGCTTCTACCAATGAAAGCAATTATACTTCGCATTGCATAAAATGTGCAGTAATTTTTTTGGAGCAGGCTGCATTACTACTATTTTACATCGTTGCGTCGCACTCTTGTACGTTTTGTTCAATTTTTCAGCAATGCACAAAGACCCTTCGTGAAATATATATTCATCCTCTTTTTTTTGGGATTTTCATTCTTTTCGACAGCGCAATATGAAGTTTCAGGAACAGTCGTAAATGGCAAAGACAATACACCTTTAGCGGGAGCAAGTGTATTTATAAACAATGCTTCAAAAGGCACAACAGCCGATGCTGAAGGTAACTTTAAGCTATCAGGAATAAGTGTGGCTAATTTTGAACTCGTTATTTCTTTTGTCAATTACCAAACCTTAGCTGTTAAAATAACCCCTGAAAATATTAATAAAAGGTTTAGTATACAGATGGAACCTAAACCACAGGAACTGCAGGAAGTTGTAATAGGCCCGGTTTTAAAAGATGGCTGGCAACAGTGGGGCAAAACATTTACAGATTTTTTTATTGGAACATCAAAAAACGCAGGTGAATGTATTATCAAAAATCCGGAAGTAGTAAGGTTTAGATACAATAAAAAAGAACAGATATTGAGAGTTACAGCCGTTGATAAACTGCAGATTGAAAACAAAGCATTAGGATTGATAATAGATTACCAGCTTGAAGAATTTCGTTACGAAGGCAAAGCCGGTATGATTAGTTTCTACGGTTATTCTTCTTTTAAAAAGATGGAGTCAAAACGTAAGAGAAAGCAACAGAACTGGATAGATAATAGGAGAGAGGCTTACAACGGTTCGCTGATGCATTTCATCAGGTCAGTTTATAACAACAATACAGAGCAGGAAGGTTTTGAAATCAGGCAGTTGATCAGGCTAAATAAAAATGACTCTGCAGTACAATCTTATTATGACAGTATTATCCACGGATATAATACTGTTTTTGATACCAGCCTGTTTGCCATACAATTGATGAAAACAAACAACTTTGCAAAAGATCCTGTGATATACATTATAGGTAAACAGCCACTTGCTACTTCCGCCGTCAGGATATATGATACTGCAAGCAAAGCGCTGTATTTATATTTTCGTAACAATCTGCAGGTTTTGTATAAAAACGGGTTTGAAAAAGAAGAGTATGCGCAGCAATCAGGCCTCGTGAGAAGAGGGAAGCAACACCAGCAATCTGTTTTGGATTTAACGAACGACCGTGCAGTTATGATAGAAAAAAACGGTTTGTATGAGCCGCTTGATATATTTTCAGAAGGTTATATAGCCTGGGAAAAAATTGCCGAGATGCTTCCAAGCGACTACGAGCCGGGTGATTGAAAGTTCCGTTTATTTGCTTGATTGAAGTATTTGTTTCGCCCTCGACCTGAATGCAGCGGTTTCACTATCCCATCTTTCTTCAATTATCAGTTTCAGTTCGGCTTTTATTTCGGGGTAATATTTGCTTAAATTATTAAGAGTGGTTAACGAAAAAGCCTTAACAGCAACAGGCGTAGCCGGAT
>CAXUMK010000278.1:0-7446 GCA_964251885.1 uncultured Segetibacter sp.
CTATCTATAGAAAAACACATAAGCCATCTCTTAAAGCTCTGCAGGTGCTTCCTGTGTGTATGAAACTTTTGCGAAGTCAATAGCAACATCTAATGGACACTCTGTCTATATACAGGGTGCTCTTGAAGAGCAAAAGAAAGCCTAACTTAATTTGCTGTAAGTATACGTCAGGCAAATGGGGAATTTGACCTGGAATAACATTAGTGTTAATTTAGTAAAAAAAGGTATAGCAGTATTGAGACAATAAATATAATACAAAATGTATATAAATGCAATTTTTTTAGGTAAATTTCATAGTTGCTTATCCTCTTCATAAAAAAGTAGTTTCAGGTATCCGTCATTTTAAGTGACACCTTTTGTAACAAAAAAGGAAGAAATGAGTAGAGACGTCTTAAAAAGCAGAAGCTGAAATTAACAGTTACATAGATGTTGTTGTAATGATAAACAATTTGCATTTTGCTTAGCAATCTACATGAAGCCCCGATAAAGAGTAAGCATCGGGACTTCGTTTTAGGGCTTTTCGTCTACTTCACTTAATGTTAGCTGCACGCATAGTTTGTCCATGTTCCTATCAATTACTTTTTAAATAGGTATTATAGGAACACCGCCACCGAAACATTCCCGTCCAATCAAATGTATTTATAATTTTGCCCCGGCTTCTCTAACCTTTGCATGTGAGCTCATGAAGGGTCGTTCACAAAAGATATGAAAAATATAACCAAAACCAATTCCTATAATTATTTGTGTAAGAAAAGCGACCCAATACTTGTCACCTATAAAGCCCATTTTAATCATTAGTTGTCGTGGAATTGTAATAATAACAGCGTGTGTCAAATATATACTATAAGACATGGTTCCCAAAAATGATAAAACTTTAACAAAACCATTTTTCATCAAAACGATGTCGAAACGGTACATAAGTAATAATACAGCTGAAAAAAACATTCCGAATATTGCTTGCATTCGACTACTTGGATGATTAAGTGAATAATGTCCTTCATGAAAGTAGGCAAAAAGAAGTACCAAGACTGATGTTACGCAGCAAAAAAGTTTTATACGTAAATCATCAGGACGTTGAATCAACATATAAACAAGCGCTCCCAAACCAAAGAGATACCATCGATCAAAAGGAAATGGACATGTATCTGGTGAGATTATTAACCAAAATAATGATATTTGTGTGAATATGAATAACATGCCATATAAGCTATACTTCATGCTTCTGCTTACAAAAATGCAAATTGTAACAACAAGATAGAATGCAACTTCATAACATAGTGACCAATATATTCCTTGGATTGGTTTTACATTTAGAGGAATTTGTGTCAGTGTCAAATTTGCGAAATAATATTTGAATGAAGTGTTCAAATATTCTACTTTATGGTTTGGTGCGGGTATAAACCCAAAATGAGCAATAATGACAAAGCTGAACGATAAAGCAAGGGCGAGAGCAATGGATGAATAATAAGGTGGGTAAATCCGTCGAAAGCGAGCACTCAAAAAATCTATAAATGACTTTTGTTTCCTGACGTTGTTGTCTGCAGCTAATGCAATGCAATATCCTGATATAACAAAAAACATCGTCACACCCAATTGCCCTGACATACTAAACGCGTAAAGGTAGTTCTCTCGAAGCAATGCCGTTGCATCGTGAATAACACGCGTGTCTGTTATTACCGTATCAACTGAATGAACCATGACCACCCAAATCGCAGCAAAAGCACGCCATACATCTAATTGACGGTATATAGATGAGTTAGTAGCTGTGTCCCGCATAAATGTTTGTTTTTGGTAAAATTCTTAAAGCAACAGTTCGTATTTAAAGACATTGAAAGCCAGTTCTGTTAAAGTAATTTACACAAGTATAAAATTTGATTTTAGTTTATGATTACAAAATAATTGCAAATCCTATTTACATTAATTTTCGTTCGGTATCAGAGTAAAGTTGGAGATTCTGTTTACAATAACAAAAGAAAATTGTTAAGGCAAAAGTTAGCTTAACTTTTGTCATTCTGTTTGAATTTTGAAAAAGGCATGCAGGCAACATCGTTATTTCCCCTTTAGGGGATTTAGGGGTGGGGTTTTCAAATCCCCCTTTCGAGGATTTAGGAGGCTATAAGTACCAAAGCCAGATTGAAGTTGGACAATAGCAGGCTAAGACAGAGGGAAGAATTCTTTGGTTTCCTCCTGTACACCTGTAGCTTTCAATCATATCAACCACTTCAGAGCTTTTGTAATAGATTTTTCCACTTACCCGGTAAAAAGGTAACAAACCGATGCTTCTCCATTTTTGTAATGTGCGTTCACTTACATGCAGGTTCTGCATAATATCCTGTTTGTCTATCCATCCCTGTTGCTGCAGTACCGAAACTGCAGGAGTTTTGTCAGTAGCTTTTTCTGTGGGTTTTGCTGTACTCATAACAGAAGGTTGTATATTTTATTAAAGTTGTATACTTACTTAATGTCATTAAGGTAAGTTCTGTAAGAGCTATCTATCTATAGAAAAACACATAAGCCATCTCTTAAAGCTCTGCAGGTGCTTCCTGTATGTATGAAACTTTTGCGAAGTCAATAGCAACATCTAATGAACACTTTATCTATATACAGGGTGCTTCTGAAGAGCAAAAGAAAGCTTACGTTAATAACATTGGTTGTATACAAACATCTGCTGTAAGTATACGTCAGGCAAATGGGGAATTTGACCTGGAATAACATTAGTGTTAATTCAGCAAAAACAGGTATAGCAGTATTGAGAGGATAAACATAATACAAAATGTATATAAATGCAACTTTTTATATGTGAATTTTATAGTTGCATAAGTTCGTTTCTCCATTAGTAAAAGCATTTTGTTAATTGTGAAGGCATCGAATATCCACTGTCCTTTACCACAATAGTACAAAAGCTATATTGAAATACCTCAACTCCCTACTCCCTACTCCCTTAACCCTCCGCCCTAAAGGAACTTAAAAAGGATTTTATTTATAATGTCTGATCTCTAATAAAAAACATATTACTACTCCTTACTTCCTACTCCCGACTTACTACTTTCTACTTCTTACTCACTACTTCCTACTCCCTACTCCCGACTTACTACTCCCTCCGCCCTACTCCTTACTCCTTACTCCTTACTCGCTACTCGCTACTCCCCTATTATGTCCGTGTCTCATGTTACACATCTGTTACAATTTGACCAGCCAGTCGTCAACAAACAATAAAGACTCCGCCAGATAAAACAATGCATTTGCGAACATGAGTAAGACATGAGTAAGACATGAGTAAGACATGAGTCGGAGGAGAGTAAGAGAAGCATGCCCCCTAATCCCCTAAAGCCCCCTAACCCCCGAAGGGGGATTGAAAACGGGTTGATTGTTCTTATTTGAGCATTGGACATTGAGCATTGAAAATTTGGGCTTTTAATGTTCAATAACCAATGTTCAATAATCAATATTCAATTACAAAGCCTCTTAACTAAATGACGTTGCCCCCATAAAAAAAGCGTTAAGCCCTTCGGGCTGAAATTTTGGTAATACTACTTTGCATTTTGATATACAAAGCCCCGGGCGACATGCTTTATGAATTGCTGTTTATTTTTATCCACTTGCTGCTATTGGCTCTAACTGCGCTTATAAAATTAGCCATACAAGTAGTAAGCGGCATCCCAAACAAAATATGAACATGATCTTTCCATCGTCCGGCCAAAGATTTTGCTCCCTTGTTAGTAACAATTCCTGCAATGTAATGGTGTAAATCCTTGCGCCAGTTTTAGTAATAAAATTTTCACGTATTTAACGCAAACACAGCATGGATGTTATTTATGAATATAGTATTTGGCATACAAAAAATATCGCCCCTTACGGGGCTTTAAGGATTACTCAAGGTTGTTAAATTACCATAATATCGCCCCGAAGGGGCTATAAAATAATTAGAATGTAACCCCTCTTCTATAAGAGATTTTTTTAATAGCACTTCAAAATAAGAATTAGCCAATTTTTAGTCTTTTTATGCAGTTTCCGCAAAAAAGCGGGACAGGCTTTGATTTTTTGTTTCTTTTACCAAGACAAAAGAAAAACAAAACATTGGATAGAACACACAATAACTCTGGATGCATATTGAGTCAAAAAAAAGCAAAACTACCCTTGTCTTGCCCGAGGTTTAGCTTGCCCCTCCTTGAAAGGGGACTATCAGAGTATTCTGTGTTAAGCAGGGAACACTTCTTCTTACTCTCTCCTCCCTTTGGGCTGGGGCTTCTTACTCTCTTCTCCCTTTAGGGCCGGGGCAGCCTTATACTCTTTTAAAGCAACATCCGGAAAAATAAGGCAACCTGATCACGGCGCTTGCCTTTTTATAAAATCATTTTTACGTTTGTTATGCAACGGCCTGTTAATACCGGTTAACACCAGCGCCGCTGTAAGGAATCATATTTTATAACTCTAAAATCAAAACAAATGGGAACAATTTCTAAAGGTATCCTGGGAGGTTTTTCAGGAACTGTAGGAACAGTTATTGGTGGAAGCTGGAAGGGTATTGATTATATGCGAAGCATGCCCTCCCGCAGGTCTAACGCTCTTACACCTGCGCAGGTGGATCAACACAGAAAGTTTGCACTGGCAATAAAGTTTGTACAAACTATGGCGGGTCTTGTAATGATCAGCTTCAGGAACTATGCGGTAAAAATGACCGGAACCAACAATGCGGTTTCTTACATCCTGAAAAACGCCGTAACTGGTGTTTCTCCAATTTTCACCATTGACTACAGTCTTGTACTGATTAGCCGTGGCGACCTTCCTAATGTATTAAGTCCAACCGCGGCTGCAGCTACAGGCAGCAAGGTAACTTTTAACTGGGGAGACAATACGGGAGTTGGTAAGGCTAAAGCGACCGACAAAGCCCTGCTGGTGGTGCATTGCCCTGAAATGAATATGACGATATACACAACAGGAAGTGCAAACAGAAGCGCCCTTACAGAAACACTCAACGTAGGCACTTTCGCCGGTAAGCAGGCTGAGACATATATCGGATTTATCAGCGCTGACGGAAAAGAAATAGCCACCAGTACTTACACCGGTTCAGTTACTATTAGTTAATACTGCGCCTGCATACAGTGTAAATAAGAATGTCACTTTTGGCCGGAGTGACATTCTTTTATTAACGAATAAGATACGACCGCTACTATTTGATTACTTGATTATTTGATTATTTGATTATTTATTATTAACCATTGACCACTGACTATTGACCATTGACCATTGACTACTGACTACTGACTACTGACTACTGACTATTGACTACCGACTATTGACCATTGACCACTGACCACTGACCACTGACTACTGACTACTGACTACTGACTACTGACCACTGACCACTGACCACTGACTACTGACAACTGACTACCGACTATTGACTATTAAACCTTTTCCTATGCATCAAAATACTCCTATCCAATTTATATACACCCCATTCCTCGCCATTTCACATATTACGATTATACGTGAAGAACCTGACGTTACTATGTTTGGTTTGTACGGTAACATGTTATTAAACGAAATGCCGCAACTGGTTTTGCAGTGCAACTTTACGCAAATGAACGACCTGCTCCACCTTGCTGATTGTGTAGCTGAGGAAACGATAGAATACCTGGCTGATGTGTTAGGATCGGGTATTACCGAACCACAAACAATTGACGTAACTGATAAAGGGGGAATAAATTTTAATGATCTCTTATTTTGCCTGGCAGTTATACCCACAGCGGGTGACGAAGAAGAAGATGTATCTGTATCTGAAAAGCAGGAATGCTACCTGCATGCCTTTATTAAAAAAGACAGTTCTGTTCGCCATTTGGAGGGTTTATTATTACCGTCGGATAAACAATCCCGATTGAACTACTACCTTTCGATATTATCTATACAATATGATTTTTACCTGCACTATCTAAAGCAGAAAATAAAAACCGGCGAGGCATTGTTTTATGCCGGATTACAGGATGAACTTATATTCATGCTGGCAAAAACAGGCTATGAAATGAGGCAAATAGTACCTGTAGCCCCCCGCCCTAAAGGGAGCTAAATCGTCATGATTCCCCGTTAAGGGGGATTCGGGGGTTTTAAGTCCCCCTTAACGGGGATTTAGGGGGTTTCAAGTGTCCCCTTCGAGGGATTTAGAGGGATAGAATGATTTGTAGCTTACGTTATGATAAAAGTTTTCTTTTCTCGCATAGATACATTGTCGGATACACAGACAGAACAAACCAAACTAAAGGAACTGCCTTTGGCCTGGCAGCAAAAGATATTGGGTATAAAAGACCAAAAGAAAAGAATTGCATCATTGACAGGAAAATTATTACTCCTGAAAATTATTACTTTTTTTAATGTACCATCTCCACCTGGGCAAATACAATATACCCAAAATGGAAAGCCATTCTTTGGCAACCCGCTTCATTTTAGTATAAGTTATTCAGAAGACATAGTTGTGTGTGCCGGTACTTTACAAAACGAAATTGGAATTGATGCCGAAAAAATGGTACCTCTTGATCTTAGTCTGTATCAAATGTATTTTACCCTACAGGAATGGGGAAACATAATTCACGACAAAGAGCCGTATCAGAAATTATATGAATACTGGACAAGAAAAGAAGCCCTGCTAAAAGCCGCCGGAACAGGCATATCAAATGAAATGTCTTCAATTGAAGTGATTAAAGACAAAACAGAATATCATCAGACCTTGTATTATCTGCAGAAGGTAATGTTGCCGCAAAATTATATTTGTCATCTTGCCTGCACTTCTTTTCAGGTGACAGAGGTTAGTGAAGCAAATGTGTTGTAAGGACGGATTGCTTCGTCGTCCCTCCCCGCAATTTGTCGTCATTGCGAGGTACGAAGCAATCTCATTATGAAGAAACAGGTTTATGAGATTGCTTCGTCGAAGGCAGGGATTGCTTGGTCGTGCCTCCTCGCAATGACGATACAGTTCTTCGTCATTGCGAGGTACGAAGCAATCCCATTATGAAGAAACAGGTTTATGAGATGGCTTCGTCGACGGCTGGGATTGCTTCGTCGTGCCTCCTCGCAATGACGGTACAATTGTCGTCATTGCGAGGTACGAAGCAATCCCATTATAAAGAAACAGGTTTATGAGATTGCTTCGTCCACGGCAGGGATTGCTTCGTCGTGCCTCCTCGCAATGACGGTACAATTGTCGTCAATGCGAGGTACGAAGCAATCTCATTATGAAGAAACAGGTGTATGAGATTGCTTCGTCGTGCCTCCTCGCAATGACGGAACGTCGTCATTGCGAGGTACGAAGCAATCTCATTATAAAGAAACAGGTTTATGAGATTGCTTCGTCGAAGGCAGGGATTGCTTCGTCGTGCCTCCTCGCAATGACGATACAATTGTCGTCATTGCGAGGTACGAAGCAATCTCATTATGAAGAAACAGGTTTATGAG
>CAXUMK010000279.1:0-7435 GCA_964251885.1 uncultured Segetibacter sp.
CAGGATATAATTGGAAAGCACCGTGTTTACATAACGGTGGCCAAAAAAAGAAACCATGTCCCCGTTTTGTTTATTTGCCGTAATGGCAACATAATAAGCCGGGAAAATGGTAGAGGTAATAACCATATTGTACGATTGGTTGGCCCAGTCGAACATAGCCCATGCCCAAATCGTTTTCTTATTGTTTTTAGCTTCCATGCTCCAGGTTACTTTATGCCGTAGTGGTCATTCATTAGTTTCTCGAATAGTGAACCGGGTAGCAGGCGCTTAAGCACCGGTACAATAGTTTGCCCCACCTGCCCTACAAGGTACCGGTGCGATGGATTGGAAGCCGCTACAATTTTGCACAATTGCTTTGCAAGCGAAGAAGGGTCAGGTGCAATGCTTTCATCTTTTTCCATACTTGCAACAGCGGCGTTGTACTCAGCCTGCAGCTTTGTATTGGTAATGGTAAATGGCGTTTTTTCGCGGTTTTGGGTGAAGTCAGATTTAAAATCTCCCGGGTTGATTACTACTACCTTAACCCCGGTATTTCGCAGTTCCATGCGTAAACTTTGCGAATAGCCCTCCACCGCGTACTTCGATGCACTGTACATGCTTTGGTAAGGCAAGCCAAAAAGGCCGGCCAGCGAACTCATATTTACAATCAAACCTTGTCCGTTTGCAATCATACCCGGCAGTACGGCGCTGCACATACGCACCACTCCAAAAAAATTAACTTCAAACTGTTTTTTTGCTTTGTCAACAGGCATCGCATAGCCGGGGCCTGCTATCCCGTTACCGGCATTATTTACCAACACATCTAACCTGCCTTCTGCTTTTATAATTTTACTTACAGCCTCTTGTACAGAAGCATCATCAGTAACATCGAGTTGAAGGGGCTTAAAAGATACCGATTGTATCCGGCTTACATTGCGGGCTGATCCATATACAATGTGTTCTTTTGCCTGCAGTGCATTTGCACAAGCAAGGCCAATACCCGATGAAGCACCTGTTACAAGAATTACTTTTTTCATTTTTAATTTTTGGGTTGAAAATTACATGTAGTTGTAATTAGAATCAAGTGAGAATTTTAATTTGAAGAGAAAACTTTGGCAGTTGAATTTATATACTTTTCTTATTGTTTGTTTAAAAAAAAATTAAACCAGCAGCATAAACCGGTAAATGCACCGCAGGAAAAGGTGAAGAGAAAAAGAGTAAAGAGTTTGTAGAAAAATCAGCGTAAGCATGCTGAGCCGAAAAAATGGATGAGCGATGAAAAACGCCAAAGTTGAAACACAAAGCGAATCGATAATAGAAATGATACATTTGCAAAAGGGAAATTGTAAATGAGCGCAAGGCTGTACTTCTGATTCTGCTTTTTAAGAACGAATTGATCTTACTCCCTTATTTTAACCTTTTGCAAACCTTATTGGTACTTTTTTTGAAATTCAGACGATGAAAATTCAAATTGATTGATTGAAGTACATTTTGAAATTGGCGTTATGAATGAAGATGACAAAGAATTATTGTACCGGTTCAAAGACCCGTTGCAAAAAGAAAGGGCTTTTACGGCTATTATAAAAAAATACCAGGAAAAACTATACTGGCACATTCGCAGAATGGTTGTAGACCACGATGATACCAACGACATTTTGCAAAACATGTTTATAAAAGTCTGGAACTCACTTAGTAATTTTAGGGAAGACAGCCAGCTATATACCTGGCTTTACCGGATCGCTACCAACGAATGCCTTACCTTTTTAGAACAGCAGAAACGCAGAAGCTCGGTAAGTTTAAGTGATGTAGAAACGGGGTTGAGCAACAAAATAAAAGCCGACGAAAACTTTGATTCCAACAAGCTGGAATGGAAACTACAGCTTGCCATGCAGCAACTGCCCGAAAAACAAAGGATTGTTTTTAACCTGAGATACTACGATGAAATGCCTTACGAAGAAATGAGTCGTGTTTTAGAAACAAGCGAAGGCGCCTTAAAAGCAAGTTATCATCATGCAGCTAAGAAAATAGAGGACTTTATTTTAAATCATTAAAAAAAAATTAAAAGACGTAATTAAACTTTTGCCTTCCCTTTTTTGTCAAAAGAAGCAGAATATGGAAAACAGGAACACGATATTGCAGGAATTGGAGGAGATAAGTCCCTACATAGCGCAATCAGAAAAGAAAAATCCGTACCAGGTTTCTTCTTTGTACTTTGATAATCTTGCGGCAACAGTTATAGAAAATATAAAACAAGACAAAGAACCTTCTTATTTTTTTACACAGGAAATACCTTTTTCTGTTCCGACGCATTATTTTGAAGAATTGCCGCAGCTAATTTTGCAAAAGGCAGCAGGACAAAATAAGTATGCACAGGAAGTATTTGAAGAAATGGAAAGCATTTCACCTCTTCTTAATACAATCAATAAAAAGTCTGTTTATACTGTTCCGGAAGATTATCTTGCAAAAGCCGTATGGAACAGAAATGAACAAGTTGCGACAAAGGCAAAAGTTATATCTTTTACAAGGTCAAAAAGAATGGTGCGTTTTGCAGCGGCAGCTATTATTACCGCTTTGTTAGCTATAGGGATATTTCTTTTTACCAATAAACAGAATACAGACTTGCAGGCTTCTAATAATGAAGTCACTTCTGAAATGAAGAAACTGAGTGAAGATGAGATTATTGATTTTCTTAAAACCAATTCTTCTGCAGAAAACCTCACTTCTGTTATAACCAATACCAACCCTAATGACGGCGATATTAAAAAGTCGGTGAGCGAAATACCTGACAATGAAATACAGCAGTTTTTACAGGAAAGCGGGGAGCAGGATGAGATATAAACGGATACAATAAACAGTGGCGGGACATGAAAAAAAAAATAATTCTAATATTAGCAGTTTTTATAAACATATATTACATTTGTTATCCGCAGCAACCTCAAAGCAATGTTAAAAAAGCAGAGTTAGTACAGGTTGAGTATTTAACAAAAGAGTTGGGATTAACAACGGAAGACTCAGAAAAATTTTGGCCGGTCTATAGAAACTACAGAAGCGAAATCAAAATTATAAGAAAGGGAAATCAAAACGATCAAATTGCCCTGGAAGAACAGGTCTTGAATGTGAGAAAGAAGTATAAAGAAGACTTCAAAAAAATTCTGAGATCTGATGAAAGAGTAAACAAGCTGTTTCTGGCCGAGAAAAACTTTAAGGAAATGTTGCGAAAGGAGTTAATTAAACGCCGGATGAACCGGCAGGGGAATTAAAAACAAACTTAAAACGATATTTCTACCTGATTATAAACTAGGTGTTTTTCATAGGTTAGCAACGGCCAGCTCTTTTCAGGGCAGGCCTTTTTTTTTGAATGCTACTTATTCATTCTGCTTTAAATAATGGCGTTTTTACATCGTGATAAAACAGAAATGTCCATTTTTCATCTTTGGCTTGCTGCCACCATTTCTGTCTAAGCTCCATACTCTTTTTTCCATCATAATCGTATTTGGCCACCAACCTGCTTTTCATTTGCTGCAGTTGCGGAGCCACATCTCCTCCGAAAAATATAGTCTCACCGTTTTCTCTTATCCAGTATGCGTAATGATAGGGGCTGTGGCCGCCAACAAGTTCATAAGAAATATAGTCTTCAATAGTTCCTTTTTCATTTAAAAGAACGGTCTTGCTGTTATTGATCAAAATATCAAACTCTTCAGAAATATAACTTGGGAAGCCTTTTTCAAAGGCATAATCAATCTCGTCTTTTGGCAGGTAATATGTGGCATTAGGAAAAGCAAGGGAATAATGCCCGAGTTTGTCTTTGATGCTTACTCCTCCTGCATGGTCTTTATGCAAGTGAGTCAGCAGTACTTTTGAAACTTTTAACGGGTCAATTCCATTGTCTTCAAGGTTCTTGTATATCTGCAGCTTTCCGTTGACAGAAAATCCAAGGCCTGTATCTAACAGCAAAATGTCTTTTGAAGTTACTATGGCAAACGGCTGCACCTCGACCAGCAAACTGCCAACTGCCCTTTTTTGCAAATCATCAGTATCAAGCTGGAAAGGAACAAAAACCTTTGATTTGTCTATTGTGAAAGTACCTTCACTTAACGGAATTATTTTCATGCCCTCTAACTCCCTGAAGGGAGGATTTTTAAATTTGATTATAAACAAACGGAGAACAAAGCTGCCCACTGGTTTGCCGATGAACGAAATGCGACGCAACGATGATGCCATGATAAAGTAATGCCTGTATCAAACAACGATTAATATATGGAACCGATAGGAGGTCGAAACTTACATGTCAGACTTTTTGGCTGAACCAATTAGAGTGACATCTATAAGCTCCAAAGATTTGACCATACCCTTAACAGTCTCCTTGTACTTCTTGAAATGGGTTGTTTCTATGTGTGATTTGTATGCGGCTGTGTCAGCATATATTTCGAGTATTGTAATGTGCGAGGGGTCGCCTTTGTCGGCAACGGCGTAATAAGTTAATACACCGGGCTCAGTACGAACAGCAGTAGTCATTTGCTCTTTTAGTGCACTGTTGTACTTTTTCAATTGCAATGGGTCAACTTTAATCTTTGCCAACCTAACCATTTGACTTTTCTCTTGTCCCATAACTTTTTTGCTAAAAGCAGATGTTAGTATAAATAGTGTAACAACTACAGTCAAAAATTTTGTCAAGCTTAATCGAGTTTTATAAGTTGTCTTAAATGTTTGCATAAAGTTGTGTCATTTAACACTTTCAAACATCGTTGTCGCCAACCAAAAAAGCTGTACTCATTTTTCTTTTGAGAAATACGCTTTTCTACCGCAGTATCATTTGCCGGTCGGCATCGAGCCTGATAAGAATAAACAGTAAAATGGTAAAGGTAAGCAAAGAAGAACCGCCATAGCTGATTAACGGAAGCGGGATACCAATTACCGGCGCAAGACCAATGGTCATGCAAATATTGATCGCAATGTGAAAGAAGAAGATGCTGGCGACACCATACGAATATACACGGCTGAAGGTACTTCGCTGCCGCTCGGCAATCACTACAATCCTAAACAGTAATATGGCATATAAACTCAAAAAAACAATGCTGCCAATAAAGCCAAATCCTTCGCCAATTGTGCAGAAAATAAAGTCGGTTCGCTGCTCGGGCACAAAATCGTATCGTGTTTGCGTTCCCTTTAAATAACCTTTGCCAGCCAGGCCTCCTGAACCAATGGCTATTTTTGACTGGATGACATTGTATTCGCTTTGATTATGACTTTTGCCCCGGCTCTTCGCTTTCAGCTTTTCAAGTTCTGCCTGCTCTTCGGGATTTTGCGGAATATATGGTTTGCCAACGAGACTGTAAATACGGTCGCGTTGATATGGCTTCATTACATGGTTTATGAAATATGGAATAGCTACTGACGATACAATACTGGCAAAAGCCCATACTGCTATAATCGTCCAAAAAAGAAATGGCTTTCGCTTAAACAGCCGCCTGCAAAAAAATATGACCAGTACAGCCAGTGCGGCATAAGCAATAAAAAGTGTATGCGGAGAAAAAATGAGCGATAATATCAGGATTACCGCCAGCGAAGCGCCGGTAATTAATATAAACGGAGGAAGGCCTTCGCGGTACATAACAATGAAAAATGAGAAATAGACCAATGCCAGCCCGGTTTCATTTTGCATGATGGTAATAATGGCTGGTAATAAAGATATTGCTGCGCCAATCGCCTGCGATTGTGTTTTGGTAAAATCGGTTTCCTGGCGGCTGATATATTTAGCAAGGGCAAGACAGGTAAAGACTTTAGAAAGTTCGGAAGGCTGCAAACGGAAGCCGCCTAAAACCAGCCATGACTTTGAACCTTTGACTTCTGACCCAACAAAAAGAGCAGCCACGCAAAGGACGATCCCAAAGCCATATAAAAGATTAGCGGTTGCAGTAAAAAATTTGCTATCGGTAAGTAAAATGAAAACAGCCAGCACAGCACAAATACCGACCCATAATGCCTGTTTACCGTAGTCTTTTGATTGAGATAGCAGAGGTTGAAAGATGTTATCGCCTTCTTTAAATTCGTTGGCGAAAATCATTAAAAGGCCAATGATGACAAGAGCAGCATAAAGAATAATCAGGCTCCAGTCAATTCCTTTGGATGTTGTATTATTATTTCTCATTCTTTACGCTGTCGGGCTTATTTTTTTTATCATCGGGAATGAGCATGGGCGTTTTTTCGGTGTTTAGTTCACTGCTGTCTTTTCTGTTTGGTTCAGCCTCGGGGTCAAAAGTGGTTTTCTTAGGAACTACTGCCGGCTGCTCTACAACCGTGTCAATGCTCACTTCTTTTATACCCAGTTTTACTTGCCTGATCGAGTCTTTCATATAATACCAGTGCTTAATTGCAGCAGGAATTAAGTCTGTCTTTGAAACCCTGTCGAGTGTTGCCTGGCTTTCGGATGAGATAGTATCATTTAAATATTTTTCCATCAGCAAAGTACCGATCGGTCCTGCCCACGTAGCGCCATATCCTGCATTTTCTACAACTATGGCTATTGCTATCCTTGGATTGTTTCGTGGACCAAAACAGGTAAATATGGAGTGGTTTTTACCATGTGGGTTTTGGGCTGTACCGGTTTTTGCACAATATTCATTACCGGGGACTTTCAGAGAAGCGGCCGTACCATATCGTGTTACATCAAACATGCCGTCAACAACTGCCTGGTAAGACTCGTTTGAAATATTGGTCACGCTATGCCTTGTTCTGTACTTAGACAAAAAAACAGTATCACTGGTGGCTTCATCCTGAATGCTGTCTATAAAATGTGGCGTATAATAATATCCGCGGTTTGCAATTGCACTTAATACATTGGCCATTTGCAGTGGAGTAGCAGTCATTCGGTCTTGCCCAATTCCTAAGGTCACAATATTGCAACTGTTCCATCTGCGGCTGCCGCCAAAATCTTTGTTGTACCGGCTTGTATCGGGAATGCTTGCATAGTCTTCGCTTGGCAGATCAACGCCTAATCTTACTCCCAGGCCGAAAGAATTCATGTATTCTTTCCATTTGAGATAGCCCTTAATGGTATTGTGATAAGCAGGATTATCAATTGCCATTCTAAAAACCTGGCAAAAATAGGAGTTGCACGAATTAGCCAAAGCCAGTCGAAGAGTGGCAGCATGACCATGACCTGCGTGCTCGCACTTTACCCTTATGCCGCTGCAGCCATAGTAAGCGCCGCCGCAACCATAACCGAAAGAAGGCGTAATTATTCCCTCATCCAATGCTACCAATGCACCAAGTGGTTTAAAGGTAGAACCCGGCGGATACTGACCTTTGATAGCCCGGTTGTACAAAGGACGGGCGGTATCTAAAGCAAGCCTGCCCCAGTTTTTTCTAAATGCCGCACCGGCAAGTTCATTTGGGTCGTAGGTAGGACCTGATGCCATTGCCAGTATTCCCCCGGTTTTGGGATTGATGGCAACTA
>CAXUMK010000280.1:0-7418 GCA_964251885.1 uncultured Segetibacter sp.
AAACTTCATTTTGAAGAAGGAGAATTAACAGCGGTTAACGGAGAATTTGCCGGTACTCCTGTTAAAGCGATCAAATATTTGCAGGAGGTTGCAGGCCCTTACGGAATAGGCAGAGACATACATGTGGGAGATACGATTATAGGCATTAAAGGGCGTGTAGGTTTTGAAGCAGCAGCGCCTATGATCATTTTAAAAGCCCATCATGCACTCGAAAAACACGTTCTCACAAAATGGCAGCTCAACTGGAAAGACCAGCTTGCTATGTTTTACGGTAACTGGCTGCACGAGGGGCAAATTCTCGATCCGGTGATGAGAGATATAGAAGCGTTTTTTACACAGGCACAGAAAAATGTAACCGGTGATGTCTTTGTACAGTTAAAGCCTTATCATTTTCAAATAAACGGTATTGAATCAAAGTATGATTTAATGAGCAGCAGGTTTGGTAAGTATGGCGAAATGAACAACGGCTGGACAGGTGAAGATGTTAGAGGTTTCAGCAAGATCTTTGGTAATCAAACGATGATCTGGCACCAGGTAAAAGATAGTCAGCCCCGGCCCTAAGAAACCCCGACCCTAAAGGGAGAAGAGAGAATGGCAAAACCGTTACATATTTGATTTACTGGTTGTATTAGTAAGAAAGTTTTTGGAGCAGACGATAGAAATACTATTAAACATCGTTGTGTCACTCACTTGTACTGAAGGTACTTATTCGGCAAAAGAGAGCCGTCATTGGGAGGAGGAACGACGAAGCAATCCCTTTGCCCGTGAAGCTGAATAATGGATTGTACAGCAACAAAAAAATCAACAGTTCATTTTGTTTAGTTTTAAAAGCCTTAGGACATGACTACACCTTCAGTCGTTTCAGCATCAAATCCTTTAAACCATTATATCTGGGGCAGTAATTGTGTAGCCTGGACCTTTGTTGATAGCAAAGACTTAACGGTAAAGCTGGAAAGAATGCCACCGGGAACCGAAGAGGTGTTGCATTACCACAACCAGTCTCAGCAGTTTTTCTACATTTTAAAAGGCAAGGCTGTATTTGAAGTAAACGATGTTATTCTGATCGTTCATGCAGGCGAAGGAATACATATAGAAGCTGGCAGCGAACACAGAATTATGAATAAGGAAGAAGTACAAACACTTGAGTTTATCGTTTGTTCTCAACCTTCCACCCAAAACGACAGGAGTAATTTGGTGTAGAAGAAGAAGCCCCAGCCCTAAAGGGAGAGGATAGAGAAGAAGAAGCCCCGACCCTAAAGGGAGGAGAGAGAAGAATGACCTAATAATGTAACGTTCATGTTCAATAGAAATCACACATCCCAATACTTTTTATATTCCCCGTCCGGGGAATATGGCAATGGCTCCCCTTTAGGGGCGGGGGGGCTAAAAGCCGGTATAATTGGCGGAGCCGGATATACGGGAGGTGAACTGATAAGAATTCTGATAAATCATCCGGCGGTTGAGATTGCTTTTGTTCATAGTAAAAGCAATGCAGGTAAACCTGTGAGTTCTGTTCATGCAGACTTACTGGGAGATAAGGATGTAGTCTTTGCTGCTGACTTCCACAAAAATATCGACGTCTTGTTTTTATGTGTGGGACATGGAGATGCAAGGAAATTTTTACAAGAAGAGGCTGCTGCTTTTGACGGAGTAAAGATCATAGACCTAAGCCAGGATTTCCGTTTGAGTGAAACCGCACAATTTGGAGACCGGAACTTTGTGTATGGCTTACCGGAATTGAACAAAGAACAAATAAAGTCCGCAGACAATGTCGCCAACCCCGGCTGCTTTGCAACAGCCATACAACTTGGATTGCTTCCTCTGGCAAAAGCCGGGTTGTTAAAAGACATTTATACAACAGGCATAACCGGTTCGACCGGTGCAGGGCAAAGCTTGTCGGCAACAACTCATTTTAGCTGGAGGGCAAATAATATATCGGCTTATAAAACATTGACGCATCAGCATCTGGCAGAAATAACACAATCACTGCAGCAACTGCAACCATCCTTTCATAGCTTCCCTTCAGGTACGGGAGGGCTGTATTTCGTTCCCTGGCGGGGAGATTTTCCACGTGGAATTTATATAAGCTCAACTATTGATTACAGCTTATCTTTAGAGGAAGTGAATAAGCTGTATATTGACTTTTACAAAGGACATCCCTTTACACATGTCAGTGATACAATGATTGATTTGAAGCAGGTGGTAAACAGCAACAAATGTTTCATTCATATAGAAAAAGTGGAAGACAAAATTGTTGTTCATTCTACGATTGATAACTTATTAAAGGGAGCAAGCGGCCAGTCAGTGCAAAATATGAATTTGATGTTTGGACTAGATGAGGAAGCAGGTTTAAGGTTAAAAGCGAATTATTTTTAAGGTGAAGCTTAAAAGGCAAGGTAGAAGGTTTAGGGTTTAAGGCGTAAGGAACAATAAGTTTCGTAATATAGTCTATACTAAATCTAAATAATGAGAGATTATAAAAAGTTAGATGTCTGGAAAAAATCACATGAGATGTATATGTTTATAAAAAAACAAATCGCATGTAAATTCCCAAAAGATGAGCGATATGAAATGACTTCACAGCTATTAAGAGCAGCCCTGTCTGTTCCCTTAAATATTGTAGAAGGATGCGGAAGATATACGGATAAAGACTTTGCTCACTTTCTTGACAATTCCCTTGGCTCGACTAATGAAGCGGATTACTGTTGTTTTGCTGCTTCTGAGTTAAATTATATTACTGCTGATGAATATAACAAAGTAAATAAGCTGGTAAATGAAGTAAGGGCCATGCTTATAGCATTTATAAAATTCTTAAGGCCTGAAAACTAATTACTGACTTGGCATATTGACCTTACACCTTATGCCCTAAACCTTAAACCCATGAACCTATTCGACGTTTATCCGCTTAACAACATTACCATAACTAAGGCCAAAGGCTCTTATGTGTGGGATGATAAGGGAACGAGGTATTTAGATATGTATGGCGGCCATGCCGTTATCAGCATTGGTCATACTCATCCGCATTGGGTAAAGAGATTGGAAGAGCAATTGCATAAAATTGCTTTCTATTCTAATTCCATAAAAATTCCCATTCAGCAGCAACTGGCCGATACGCTCGGCAAGGTTAGCGACAAAGAAGACTACCAGTTATTCCTTTGCAACAGTGGCGCTGAAGCAAATGAGAATGCGCTGAAGCTTGCCTCTTTTCATAATGGTAAAAAGAAGGTAATCGCTTTCAGCAAATCCTTTCATGGAAGAACTTCTCTTGCGGTTGCCGTTACCGACAATCCTGCAATTGTTGCCCCTGTTAACGGGACTGATCATGTTATTTTTCTTCCTTACAATAATGAAGAGGCATTGGAAAAATGTTTTACTGAACAGGGCGATGAAATATCCTCTGTGATCATAGAAGCCATACAGGGTGTGGGTGGAATTATTGAAGCTTCCAAATCATTCTTACAAAAGATCCGTTCTTTGTGCAATGAATACAATGCGGTTTATATTGCTGACAGTGTGCAGGATGGTTACGGCAGAAGCGGACGGTTCTTTGCGCATGATCATGCCGGTGTAAACGCTGATATTTATACAATGGCTAAAGGCATGGGCAACGGTTTTCCTGTCGGCGGTATTATCATTGCGCCGCATATCAAGCCCAAATATGGAATGCTGGGGACTACCTTTGGAGGTAATCATTTAGCCTGCGCTGCTGCATTAGCTGTTCTGGAAGTGATTGAGGATGAAAACCTGATCGAAAACGCAGAGCACGTGGGTAATTATTTACTATCTAAACTGAAAGAAGTTGAAGGGATAGAGCACGTTCGCGGCAGGGGTTTGATGATAGGTTTTGACGTTCCGGAAGAATTGAAAGACCTTAAGAAAAACCTGCTTTACAAAAGCTATGTTTTTACAGGTGAGGCAAAGCCAAATGTAATAAGACTATTGCCATCGCTTGCATTGACAACAGATCAAGTGGATGAATTTATGGAAGCACTTCAGGAAGAAATTGCAGCCCTGGAACTGAAGGGAGAAGCCCCAGCCCTAAAGGGAGAAGAGAGATAGGAAGCCTCAACCCTGAAGGGAGAAGAGAGATAAAATAAAGGGCAGTTGTTTGTGATGAAAAGAGAAACGAAAGTACAAGTGTGCGACGCAACAATGACGCAATAAAAACAAATGCCGGTAACCAAAAAAGAATAACTGCATGGATGAACCTGTACAAAATATCTCAAGTCTTATAAATTCTCCTTCAGGCATTGCGAATTCGATTCCCCCCTTAGACGGAGGAGGTTTAGGCTCCCCTTCAGGGGCGGGGGGGCGAGGACGTCATTTTATCTCCGTTTCTGATGTTACTGACATAAATGGGCTGGTAAATAAGGCGCTTGCTTATAAAGCAAATCCTTATTGTGATAAGGCATTAGGTGCAAATAAGAGAATCGGGTTATTGTTTCTTAATCCAAGTCTGCGTACAAGGCTAAGCACGCAGGTAGCTGCGCAAAATCTGGGGATGGAGGCCATCGTATTTAACGTGGATAAAGAAGGCTGGGCGCTTGAGTTTGAAGAAGGCGCTATTATGAATGGAACCAGGGTTGAACATGTGAAAGATGCAGCGCCGGTACTGGGCAGCTACTTTGATATTATATGCATCCGTACATTTCCACTACTTAAAAACCGCGAAGATGATTACAGCGAAAAGTATATCAGGCAGTTTATAAAATATGCAGGGGTGCCTGTTATTAGTTTAGAAAGCGCCACATTGCACCCGCTGCAAAGTTTGACAGATATTATCACCATTAAAGAGGCTTTGCTTAACTCTCCTTCAATGGTTGGGGGCAAACCAAAAATTGTACTTACCTGGGCGCCGCATATTAAACCGTTGCCTCAATGTGTTGCCAATTCGTTTTCAGAATGGATGAATGCGTGGGGTGAAGCGGAATTTGTCATCACGCATCCTGAAGGATATGAACTCGCAGAAAAATTTACAAAAGGAAGTTTGATAACATCTAACCAGGATGAAGCATTAAAAGATGCAGACTTTGTATATGTAAAGAACTGGAGCATGTATCACGACTATGGAAAGATGTCGGGTAACCATGCGTCATGGATGCTGACGGAAGAGAAGATGAAGCTGACTAACCATGCAAAAGTGATGCATTGTTTGCCGGTAAGAAGAAATGTAGAGTTGAGTGACGAGATTTTAGACGGACCAAATAGTTTGGTAACACAAGAAGCATCGAACAGGGCCTGGGCGGCACAGGCGGTGATTAGTGAACTGTTGACCCCAACCCTAAAGGGAGGAGAGAGAATAGTTTTTTAGATTTCAATACTATAACATGAATGAAGACTATAAACAGACGAAGGAATTTACTGAGGCATCCGAAGAAGAATTTTTAAGAGAGGCTTCATTCAGCCAACCAGAGAAATTTATTCAGGAATATCTTTCCGATGAGAGAGAAGATTTGTATCAGGAATTTCTTACCAGTAGTGATAAAACAAATCAACATGCAAGCAGCTTTTCCATTCGGGAACGGGAGAAGTTATTTGTCATTAAAATTGGCGGAAACGTAATTGACGCTGAAGACTCATTACAATCGTTTTTGAAAGATTTTACTGCGGTCGAAGGGAGGAAAATTTTGATTCACGGAGGCGGAAAGATTGCGACGAAAATTGGTGAGCAGTTGGGGATTGAATCAAATTATATCAACGGAAGAAGAATAACAGATGATGCAACTATTGATCTTGTAACAATGGTGTATGGGGGATTGGTCAATAAAAAAATAGTTGCTCAGCTTCAGTCTTTTGGTTGTAATGCAATCGGGTTAACAGGTGCCGATGGAAATATTATTCCTGCAACCAAACGTGCTGTAAAGGATGTTGATTTCGGCTGGGTGGGAGATGTGGAAGCTGGAAAGTTGTCGGTCAAAAATTTAAAAAAGCTGCTGGATGCTGAATTTGTGCCGGTGTTTGCACCACTTACTCATGACGGCGGCGGACATATTTTAAATACCAATGCCGATACAATTGCTTCATCGCTCGCCATTGCCTTATCTGCTGATTATAACGTTCGCTTGATTTATTGCTTTGAAAAGAAAGGCATTTTAGAGAATGTAGATGATGACGATTCTGTCATTCATCTTATCAATAAACAAACCTATCAGCAGCTTTTAAATGAACAGAAATTGTTTGCCGGTATTTTACCTAAAATGGAAAATGCTTTTGCGGCAATAGACGCCGGCGTAAAAGAAGTGCTGATTGGCGATGCAAGAGACCTTTTACAAAATACTAAAGACAAAACAACCGGAACTCTCTTTACATCATAATGTCAATTGAATCATTATATACAGAAGCAGTCGGTTTGCTGAAACAATTAATATCAATCGCCTCTTACTCAAAACAGGAAGATGGAACGGCTGCTGCTATCGAAAGTTTTCTTGAGCAGCACGGTGTTAAGGAAGACAGGTTTTTGAATAATGTCTGGGCAGTTAATAAATACTTCGACCCGGCAAAACCCTCCATACTTTTAAACTCTCATCACGACACTGTAAAGCCTAACCCGCAATATACCAAAGACCCCTTCACCCCCTTTATCGAAGAGGGAAAGTTGTATGGTTTAGGAAGTAACGACGCCGGCGGATGCCTGGTAAGCCTGATTGCGTGTTTTCTTCATTTTTATAATAGTCCTGATCTTAAATACAATCTTATTCTTGCAGCCACTGCCGAAGAAGAAATAAGCGGACCAAATGGAATAGAAGCTCTGCTTCAAAAAGACAAATTTCAAGACATTGTCGGCAGTACACTAAACCCTCCTTCGGGGGGCAGGGGGGCTGCAATCGTGGGAGAACCAACAAAAATGAATCTCGCTATTGCAGAGAAAGGACTAATGGTTTTGGATTGTACTGCTTACGGAAAAGCCGGTCACGCTGCAAGAGAAGAAGGTGACAATGCGATATACAAAGCAATAAAGGATATTGAATGGTTTCGCTCGTATCATTTTGCAAAAGTGAGTGAGTGGCTTGGACCTGTAAAGATG
The DNA here is from genome assembly GCA_964251885.1 of uncultured Segetibacter sp. GTDB lineage: Bacteria > Bacteroidota > Bacteroidia > Chitinophagales > Chitinophagaceae > Segetibacter. The sequence continues at coordinate 7,025 of CAXUMK010000280.1, forward strand.
AATGTTACGGTTATCAATACAGAAAACAAAGCGCACAACATGGTTCCTTCGGTTTGCAGTTTTGTAACCGATGTAAGGATTACTGAGTTATACACGCATGAAGAAGTGTTGGAAATCATCAGGCAACATGTGTCATGTGAAGTTACACCAAGAAGTATGCGTTTACGGTCTACAGGTATTGATGTCAATCATCCGCTTGTGCAGGCCGGGATTAGTATTGGTAAAAGCTGTTATGGTTCGCCCACCAGCAGCGACAAAGCATTGATGCCATTTCCCGCTTTAAAATGCGGTCCCGGTCTTCACGATCGAATTTTTGCTCGGCGTCACCTTCCAAGGCGCGTGTGACATCTTCCTGGGCGCGCGCGCATTGACGAACAATCAACTGAAACTTGGC
>CAXUMK010000281.1:0-6441 GCA_964251885.1 uncultured Segetibacter sp.
TGCCAATTTCGTTTTTGTCTCTTTCTCCCAATCTTCGGGTAAATAAATTGATACTATACAATCACCTCCTCCAAATTCATAATACAACTTGAAGCTCGTGTCCTTGTCGGTATAAACAACATATCCAGAAGGACCATTTGATATGAATTCTACCTTACTCGCAATACTTGTTTGCACAAATGTTCCAGTCGTTTCTTCGGTTGCTGATTCGTTACCAACAAAATTACTTTTCTTTTCAGTTGCTTTTTTTTGTCGTAGCAAATAATAAGTAACAAGTATAAAAGCAAATATCAATAAAATTATCAGTCCACTCATACGGGTAAAATTAAATAGCAGCTAACGAAAAAGTATTGCCGATGGTGGGAGAATTGAAAAACCTCCGCTTGGCAACCGAAGTTCAATATTTATTCCAAGATTAAGAATATATTCTGATATTCAATAATGTTCCTCTCGAGAAACGGTCTACTTTATACCCTTTAGGCGAAAACGCTCAACACAACAGGGAGTAGAACAAAAAGCCCCGCTACCTCCTAGGAAACGGGGGCTTAATTTTAGGGCTTTTCGTCTACTCCACTTAATGTTAACTGCTGGGTTTTTAGGATGTGCTTTGCTTTAAACCCATTGTCTAAAAATAGAACAACAATTTGTTTTATTTTGAAACAATTCTTACCTTTGCAACGTTGAAATTTGAAAATTTAAAAACTTGTATGAATATGAAACTGTCACAAAAGCAAATTGGTCAGAGGATAACTGAACTTCGAAAATTGAAGGGGTTGTCTCAGGAAAATTTGGCAAAAAGTGTCAAGATTTCCAGACCGTCTTTAGCTCAAATTGAGTTGGGTAATAGAACTGTTGATATTCTTGAACTACAGCGATTGTCTATGGTGTTAGGGTTTTCTTTAGATGATTTTGTTTCTAAGGATTTTAATATTAGTCAGGATGTTGAAAGCAAAGTGGAAACAAAAACAAAGAAAACAGATGAGCGGATTTCTGTCCCAACACTGCAAGTCGATAAATTTAAGAATGTATTGTTGTATATTCTTGAACGCTGCGCCGGCAAACCTAATGTCGGAGAAACAGTGCTTTACAAATTGCTATATTTTTCTGATTTTAATTACTATGAATTATATGAGGAGCATTTAACAGGTGCTAAATATCGCAAGTTACCTTATGGTCCGGTTCCACAAAAGTTAGATACAATTATTGGTCAAATGATGGAGAATGGGCAGATACAAAGAATTAAAACTGAATACTACGATAAAATTCAAACCCGTTACATTCCGCTTGTAAAGGCAGATTTAACTGAATTGAAAGCAAGTGAAAAAGAAGTTATTGATAGAGTTATTCAACAACTAAGTGATTGGAGCGCTGCCGCCATCAGTAGTTATTCTCACAAGGATATGCCCTGGTTGGCTTCAAAAGAAGGAGAAGAGATAAATTATGAATTAGCTTTCTATCGGGATGCTCCTTTCTCCGTTAGAAACTATGGTGACGAAATTGAAGAAAGATGACATTTGATGAACTTGCAGAATTCAGGAAGGATTTGAAAAACCTTTTAAAAAAATACAAAACACTGTCTGATGATTTGGATGTGGTGAAACAAGTGTTGGAAGTAACTCCACAAGAAAGACCACCTTTCAGTTTTCGTATAGATAATTTGGGTTTGGAAACCTGTATAATAAAAGTAAAAAAGATTGCCTGTAAAGCTCTAAAAGGTCGTGGAGTAAATTCTGGGTTGCGATTAGTTTATGCTCACTTTGAAGAAGAGCAGAAAATAATATTTATCGAACTGTATCATAAGAACGACAAGGAAAATGAGGACAAGCAAAGGATTTTAAACAACTTTAAATAAATATCAAAATGAAAAATTTACAAAATCCTGGAAAAGAATGGTCAGCATCAGACTTAAAAAAACTTGAAAAATTAGCTAATGGGAATACACCTACTGGCTCACGCAAATGAAGCCAGTTCATCAAATACGGAAAGAACTTAAACTATTGCATGCTTTTGAAATGATGCCAGTACTGTGGACTTTCAAAAAAGTCTTTGCGTAAATTCCAAAATTTCATTTCACGCTCTCTTATTAATGCAAAGTGTAGCAGTCCTTCTAAAATCGTGTTGTCATCCAATAAGTCTATTTCATTCCAAACATTTTCGGTAAACCCAAGACCTCGTTCGAGTATAGCGGCATATAACTGTTTCTGTAAATCAACAGACGATGCGTATTTAAAATACTTTTTGCCATACTTTTCTTCGTATTCCTGTAGCTTTTTTGAAATATCGTTGGCTACAAATTTTGCCACTTCTTCGCTTGCCCGTGGCCTTTTCTGTGACTTTGCTTCCCCGATAAAATAATCTTCACTTGCTAAATGCCTTCTTCTTATTCCGTCTTCTACTGGTTCGGTTTCCTCTTCCATAGTTTCTGAAATCCTGAGTACAGCTTCTTCGAGTTTTTCGTTTATATCGTTTCTTTTTTTCGCTGCAATGCTTACTTCTTTAGTTATAGTCTCACTAAATTGTTTTCCGTTTTCCGGCTCGTCGTAAGCAAAAATCTCTAACAGTTCTTCGGGAGTTGTAAAAAAGTTTCTACTTTCAGGCATTCCTCCCATTTTTAAAAATACCCGGTTTAGACTTTCCATGCCTGTTTCCAACAAACCGCTTTCTTCGTGATATTTTCGTATGACTTCATTGTCAAAAGGCTTTTCGCAAACACCCTGCTTTATCAGCAAGCGTAACAATTCATTAAGATTAAAATTCTCATGCTTATTTGCCTTTTGCACCTTTTTAAAAAATGAAATAAATACTTCCAGGTCTCCAACTGCTTGGAGATAAGGTAACAATATATCTATTACCCCCAATTGGTCAACGGAAGTATATGTGCGGATATTCCCGATTAGAAACTTATTAGTGTTGTCTTTGTCGTGCTCCAGCAAAAAAGCAATTTTATCTGCTGCTGTTCTTGCACTCAAAAACCAAAAGCGGGTTATGGCATCGATGGGATTATCAAACACCTGTTGCAATTCATTCCATAAATTTAGTTGGTGCAGGCTTTTAGGCAATTTTATTTTTTCATCCAGCAAGTCTTCAAGCCAAGACATTACAAGCTGTATTTGCTTTGGACTAAAATCACCGGTTAGATACGATTGACGATAAAAGCAATGCTCTAAATATATCCCGAATGCTAAGACTGCATAGCTATAAGGAGCTCCGCAGGTGTCATAATTTTTAAACAAATCGAAAGGCTTATAACCCGGACTGCAATTAAAGTATTCGCCATCCGGGTTTAGCCAGAAAGGACTTGGAGAATAATCGGTGCTTTCCTTCTCATCTGATATTATATGTTTGTCCGCCTCTTTGTAAATAGTATAAGTAGAGCCCCATTCCATAGTGTATAAATCACCCTTAATCTGAATTGTATCGGTTCCATTTTTGCTATAAATAACTTCTTTTGTCCAAACCTTTCGTTCTATACCCATACATTCATCAATTCTCATCCGCATTAGAGTAACAGGATAGTGACTTACAATTTTCACAAGTTGCTCAAAACACTTTTCCCATTCAGTAAAATCTATTCTTTTTAGATTGATGATATAACTTAGATTCATTTGAATGTTTCATTATTTTGAATGTTTCTTTATTTGAGATTCAGTGGGCAGCAAACGAACCAGCATTGCCGATGGGGGAGAATTGAAAAACCTCCGCCTGGAAACCAAAGTTAAATTGAAAAACTTTTGATGAAGATAAAAACAAAAGGCCAAATAGTTAACGTCCAACCCGGAACATAGTCAGATATCGATATGCTGGCAAATTTCTGCAATCCCGCAGAAAAAGCGTATTGTCGTCAACTTAAAGAAAAAATGGTTGAACTGATGCAGTTTTTGACAGTAAGGCAAGTAGATTTTGGGTTAAAAGCTGAATAAAGGTTTGCCGTATAAGTGAGTGACACAACGATGTACCACAAAAAACCAATGTTCGTCCACAAAAAATTCTTAAGTTGACGCTTTACGCGCAGAAAAAGCGGGACAGGCTGTCCAGACAACAGCTTATTTGTTTGCGGTTAGGTGCATTGTCGCTCTTATCTGTTTATTTAAGGCAGGCTTTGCAAGCACCTTTAAAAACCCTGGCAATGTTTAGCCATGTGATTCTTAAAAGTGCCTGCAAATGATGCCAGCCCTTCTTACATTTATTACGGATAAAGAACATTAGAACATACCCAACGTCATTACCTTATTCCATGCGGCAACAAAATCTTTTACAAATTTTTCTTTTCCATCTGCGCTTCCATATACTTCTGCAATGGCTCTTAACTCAGCGTTAGAACCAAATACAAGGTCGGCACGAGTGGCCGTATAAGTTGGTTTTGCTGTCGCCCGGTCGTAGCCCTGGAACAGTTCCCTGTCTTCCTCGGCAGGCTTCCATGCTATTTGCATGTCAAGTAGGTTTACAAAGAAGTCATTGCTTAGCGTGCCGGGTGTTTTTGTGAACACGCCATGCGCCGAGCCATCAAAGTTGGTATTCAATACACGCATACCGCCAACTAATACGGTTAGTTCAGTTGCAGTAAGTGTAAGCAACTGCGCTTTATCAATCAACAATGCTTCAGTTGACACATCACTTTTTACTCCCAAATAATTACGGAAGCCATCTGCACGAGGTGCTAAATAATTGACTGACACCACATCCGTTTGTTCCTGAGAAGCATCCATGCGACCCGGTGTAAATGGAACCTGAATATCATGACCGGCATCTTTCCCTGCTTTTTCAATTGCCGCACATCCACCCAATACAATCAGATCGGCAAGAGAAATCTTTTTGCCGCCACTTGCACCATCGTTAAATTCTTTTTGAACCGAAGTAAATACATCTAAAATCTTGTCCAGTTGAGCAGGGTTGTTTACTCTCCAGTCCTTTTGAGGCGCCAGACGAATTCTTGCACCATTGGACCCGCCACGTTTATCTGAACCACGGAAGGTAGAAGCAGAAGCCCACGCTGTTGAAACTAAGTGTGAAACACTCAATCCTGATCCTAAGATTTTTTCTTTCAATGTGGTAATATCATCTTCATCAACCAATGCATGATCAATAGCAGGAATTGGGTCTTGCCAGATCAAATCTTCCTTCGGCACGTCAGTACCTAAGTAACGGGCTTTTGGCCCCATATCTCTGTGTGTTAATTTAAACCATGCACGGGCAAAAGCATCTGCAAAGTCTTCCGGGTTTTCCATGAAATGCCTGGAGATCTTTTCATACGCCGGATCCACTCTTAAAGCAATGTCGGTGGTCAGCATCATGGGCTTGCGGTGTTTAGACGCATCAAATGCGTCCGGAATAATTTCTTCCGCATCCTTTGCCACCCATTGATGGGCGCCGCCAGGACTTTTCGTTAATTCCCATTCAAAACCAAAAAGGTTTTCAAAATAGTTATTGCTCCATTCAATGGGCGTTTTTGTCCAGGTAACTTCAAGGCCACTGGTAATGGTATCGGGTCCTTTGCCCGAACCAAACTTGTTGTGCCATCCAAACCCCTGCGACTCCAAACCAGCGGCTTCAGGCTCTTTACCTACATTATCAGAAGGAGCAGCTCCATGTGTTTTACCAAAACTATGTCCGCCGGCAATGAGCGCAACGGTTTCTTCATCATTCATTGCCATGCGCCCAAACGTTACACGAATATCTTTTGCAGCAGCAACAGGGTCGGGGTTGCCATCGGGACCTTCAGGGTTTACATAAATCAAACCCATGTGCGCAGCCGCCAGCGGAGTTTCCAGTTTTTCAGCATCATGTTGATTGCCCGTAGCGTCTTCGTCCGACGGCAACACACCATGGTCGGCCAATCCCGCCTTGCCTTTCGCATACCGTTCATTGTTACCAAGCCAGGTTGTTTCGGCTCCCCAATACACATTTTCTTCAGGCTCCCATGTATCTGCACGGCCACCGCCAAAACCAAAAGTTTTAAAGCCCATTGAGTCCAACGCAACGTTGCCTGCCAGTATTATCAAATCGGCCCAGGATATTTTGCGCCCATATTTCTGTTTGATGGGCCATAAAAGTCTTCGTGCCTTATCGAGGCTAACATTATCCGGCCAACTGTTCAGTGGGGCAAAGCGCTGCTGCCCGCCACCGCCGCCACCGCGGCCATCATATACACGATAGGTACCTGCGCTGTGCCAGGTCATGCGAATAAACAAGGGGCCATAATGACCAAAATCGGCCGGCCACCACACCTGAGAATCGGTCATGAGGGCATGCAAATCTTTTTTTACGGCTTCAAGGTCAAGCGTCTTGAACTCCTCGGCGTAGTTGAAGTCCGGGTCCATTGGGTTGGACAGGGCGGAGTGCTGCCGAAGAATGTTGAGCCGGAGCTGATTGGGCCACCAGTCGCGGTTGCGGGTTCCGCCGCCCGCTGCCTGCTTGTGATCGCCCCCGTGGAAGGGGCACTTG
>CAXUMK010000281.1:6451-7398 GCA_964251885.1 uncultured Segetibacter sp.
GCATAGTCAAATCCCTCATCCATTGGGTTAGATAGGGAAGAGTGCTGACGAAGGATGTTCAACTTAAGTTGGTCAGGCCACCAGTCGCGGTTTTTGGTGCCGCCGCCGCCAATGTTTTGTTTTGTGCTGCCATTCAAAAAAGGGCATTTACTTTCGTCTGAATTGTTCATTTTGTTTTTATTAAATGTTTTTATTGAATTTACCGGTTATTTGAAGTTTGATGTCCTGGACTGTGAAATTTTGTATTTTATTCTTTTCAAAATATTCATTGATGAGTGTGTTTAGTTTTTCGTCTTCATAATCTTCAATGCGATCGGTTTCTGCACAATACAAATGATGATGATTAGATAAAACAGCATCGTAACGCATGATGTCTTTTTCTGTTTTTACTTTTTTTAAAAGTTTATTTTCAACTAATGAATCTAAAATCTTATAAACAGTTCCTACAGAAATATTTGGATGGTTTGCTTTAACGTATTCAATCACATTTTCAGCCGTTGGATGATTTGTAAACTTAACAATAGCCTCATATATAGCCACACGTTGAGGTGTTACTTTCAGTCCTTTTTCCTGTAATTTTTCTCTTAAGAAAGTGCTCATTATATTTTTGATGGAGAATTAATATTTAAAGATAATGATTCTTACTTAGTAATAATATTTTTTGAATGATCTCATTTGTATCAAATTTCTATGTAATCATTTGGTGTGATGGAAAAATGGCTTTTTTAGTATTGGTAATACTCTTGTTGAACCGAACCGTCAAGCCGGAAACTTCTATAACTTGCTAACTGTACTAAAACCTTTTAAAAACAGATTTCATGATTTAAAAGTAGTTAAAGTAAGAAACGGTCTACTTTGTACCTATAGCGGAAAACGATTCGGTCAACAGGGAGTAGAACAAAAATCCCCACTACCTCACAGACAACGGGCTTAATTTTAGGGCTTTT
>CAXUMK010000282.1:0-7382 GCA_964251885.1 uncultured Segetibacter sp.
TTCCGTCGCCTCCAGCTTGTTCATCCTCTTAACGGTGCGGAAATTGTAAAAAACCCAAATAAAAAACAGGATGCCGCCGGCAAACAACCAGATACGCTGGCTTCTTGTATTGACGAAGTAATAATGAGCCGCCGCGTTAAGGTTATCTGCAGATTTTTGATAATCCTTAATCAAACCTCCGCGGCCATTCTTTTCTTTCAATGGCTCCCACAGGTAAGGTACTTCTTTTGAAAACGCACGGGGTCCCATTTGCTGAAGACGGATGTCTGTCTGGTACTCCAGCTCTTTTAGTGTAATATCATTTTGGGAAACCTGCGTTTTCAGGTTATTAATGAGCAGCGTAGCCTGGCGCACAAGTGAGTCAGTCATCTTCCACTTTACACGAATAGGTTGTAGCTGTGCGGCAAAACTTTTACGTAACACGGTATCGCGAAACATGTGGCGCAGCGCCGTGTCTTTCCTTATACCCAGTACCTCTTTTTTCAGGCTGTCTAACCGCTTATCGTAAGCGTTTAGTGTCAGCACATATTTGTCATTGCTTTCCTGCAGATTATCTATCAGCGTTTGAAACATTTGTATGTTCCGAAGACTTAACACGCGGGTATCAAACGACAGTCCTTCTTTTATAACGGCGATAGCGGAATCTGCTTCGCTGATGCTTTTCTGAATAGGAGCAGCACTACTGAACGAAGAGGTAACCAGCGGAACCTCATTAAGCGTTTCCTGCATTTTTTCTATAGCGAGCAGATAGTCGCTTGAAGTGAGCGTATTTCCATCTGAAAACAAGCTGCTGTCAAAGTACCGGTTAGGATGTTTGGCAGAGTCTGCGTGCCTTGCCGAGTCCATACTACGCTTACCCGGCTCCTGTGCCCGCAGCCATATTGCGAAGCAGATAAAAAGAAAACATAAACAATAACGCATCTGCAATATTAAGAACTTTGAATTTCTTTTGACAGGCGGGGTGTATTTCATGGTTGTGTTATTGCGTTCATATCAACTACGAATGATAGAACTTACAAAAGGACAACCATTGAAAAGAGACAATTTGGAATACATTCTCAACAACCTTTTTATACTGCAAGGGATAAAAAAGTGAAAAGAATTTTTTTTGAGCCAGGCTGTGTTAATACTATTTTTCATCGTTGCGTCGCACACTTGTACTTGTCTACCTTCATTGGGCTTTTTTAAAAGCACTACTGTACCAACAATAGCAATATTTAGAAAGGGATTTGTATAACTTTACCTGAACAGCATAAGCAATGCGTTACAGATACCTGCATAAAAAACCTTATTACCTTAGTAACGGATAGAAAACAGAAAGAAAAAACCTTATTACCAAGTGTGAGAATAGAGCAAACAAAAAATACAATATTAAAAATCAAAAATATAACATGCCATACGTTCCTTTTTATCAGTACCTACCCGCTATCGCCCAAATAGAAACAAGGGTAATTACCTTACCGTCGTCTAAAAATGAATTTGGACTGCCTGCAGGCGAATATGCTTTTATTGAATCATTTTGTGATGAATGTGATTGCAGAAGAGTTTTTTTGCTTGTGGTTAAATCAGGAATAAGAGAGCCGATTGCCGTAATAAGTTGGGGATGGGAGAACGAGCAATTTTACATAAAATGGTTTGGAAGCAATGATGAAGATGTTATTCACGAAATGATGGGCAGTAATCTTAATATGGCAAGCCAACAGTCATCATTAGCACCAAAAGTGCTTGAAATGTTTAACCGTATTTTATTAAAGGATAATGCCTATACTTCACGAATAAAAAAACACTATAAATTATTCAGAAATGTATTGAAGAAAATAAAGAACTGACATCTTTCTACTCCTAAACAACAACGCATAGCAGCCAAAGTTTAGCAATTGCAACAGTTGCTAAGCCAGTATAAAAGCCCAGGTATAACAAAGCCGCCAATAGGCCCGGCAGTTGTTGCAAAGTGCATTTAAAGAAGCATTTGAACAAAAGGAGAAGGTGTATAAAATGGAGGTGGTGGTGAGTACGATAGTGAGTTCTCATCCTTTTTAGTAACACTACTATACTATCCTTGTGTCAGCAACAATACTTATCTTTCCCTGACTTACGTGCGCAAGCCGTAACAGAAGAGGAATTTACTTCACTTATAACTACTGCATACATGCTTGTCAGAATCTTTTCAGCTCTCCTTTTACTCACTCTCTATTCCACAGTGTTTGCCCAGAAAAAAGAGGTATTGATTTATCATCCTATACAAACAGATAGCAAAGGCAACATTGTACCCTGGTTTGATGCCAACCCCGGTAAAGCTTATGATCATATCATTACGATGGTTTGGAACTTTTGGGATACCATGCGGCACGACATGAATGGATTGCCGTATTACATGAACCACCAGGTATGGGACGCCGGTTTTAATGACCCGAGGGGCATCGGCGGTGACCAGATTTCTATGGCGCTTTCTTCCTGGCGTTTATACTATCCGTACACGGGAATGAAAGAGTAAAAGCGAATATGTTTTTTTTGGCCGACTATTATCTTACTCACTCCTTATCTGCCGCTGATGCTAAATGGCCGAACCTTCCTTTTCCTTATAATTCTTATATTTATTCAGGGGTTTATGACGGTGATATGAAGGCGGGCAAAGACATTCTGCAGCCGGATAAAGCAGGTTCATTTGGCCTTGAACTGGTTAATTTATACAAGGTAAGCGCGAATAAGCTATACTTAGAAGCAGCCATTAAGATTGCCAACACATTATCTGCGCACATTAAAGAAGGCAATATCGATTATTCACCTTTGCCGTTTAAAGTAAATCCTTACACGGGAGCCGTTGGTTTATTAGGCTACCGCGAAAGAACACGAACCTGGATAGATACGGCAGGTTACACCAGCAACTGGGCTCCTACCATGCAATTGTTTCTTGACCTTATCGCATTGAAAGAAGGTAATGTAACAGCCTATACATCCGGCTTTACTACCTTACTGGCGTGGATGAAAAGTTTCCCGATGAAACAAAATAAATGGGGACCTTTTTTTGAAGATGTGGATGAATGGAGTCAAACGCAGATCAACGCCATGACCTGGGCACGCTTTATTATGGAGCACCGCGAATATTTCCCCGACTGGAAAAACGATGTACAAAAGATCATTGGCTGGGTGCATACAACGCTTGGCAACAATACCTGGGCAAAATATGGTGTTACGGTAACAAATGAACAAAGCATTTATCCAACACCCGCCAATAGTCATTCTGCAAGGCAGGCGGCTGATGAATTATTATATGTAAGCCTGACCGGCGATAGCGCCATGTATGAGAATGCAGTGCGTGAATTGAACTGGGCTACTTACATGGTTGACTTTGATGGAAGAAACAAATTTCCTACAGATGACGTGTGGTTGACTGACGGATATGGAGATTATGTAAGGCACTATCTGCGGGCAATGGATGCTTCCCCGGTTTTAACAGCGCCTGGTGAAGACCATATTATTTCCTCTACCTCTGTGATACAGGAAGCAGATTATGCAGGTCATCTTGCAAAACCAACGTATTTACGTTTTGAACATACAGATAGTAGTAAGGTTGAGTTGTTTTACCGGTGTTTTGATACACTTGGTACAGAGAAAATAAAACTGATAAAGAAGCCGTCCGCTGTATTGATCAATTATAAACCTTTACCTGAAAACAAAACGGGTGAGGGTTACGGGTGGAAAGTAATGGCTGGCGGTGGGCTGCTGACAATACGAAGGGAAACCGGCAGAGAGATACTTATCCTGAAATAAAAACTTTTCAAATAGTAAAGTAAAAACGGCAAGAAAGCGCATAAAAGCTTTGCAGAAGAACGGTTTGCTTCCCAAAAAAGATGATATGCATTAAAAAATTATACTGAACGCGAGGTAAGATTGTGCATTGCTGAATAGTGAACAAAACGTCTCAAGTGTGCGACGCAACGATGTAAAATAGCAGTAATGCAGCCCGGCTCCAAAAAAAATCACTGCACATTCTTATGGACGGGAAGTATAGTAAAACTCGTATGCAGTATAGAAATGACGAGTAGCCAATAGCACACATTTTAGACCACCATTTTATGTTTTTAATAGGAGTATAGTTTAAGCTTAATAATGCTGTAATTATCGGCAGATGACGGGTGAAATTTTAGGGAAGCGACGTATCCTTTATTATAGCCAAAACCGTAATCGCCACCGCCTGTGCCTTCATCACCATTCAACCTTCTGGCAGTTACCCATTTGCCATTTACAAAAGATCCATCATCAGTATAGGCTATGTCTATTTTAGGTTTTGCAGGGTTAGTGGTTAAAGGCGTAAAGGATAATGTAAAATCTTTCCCGACAATGATAAATTCATCCGGTGCGGTGGCAAACACAATTCCGCCAGCCGTGGTAACTCTTTTGTCTGAAGAAGAAAGACCCGCTACGGCGCCTCCTGCGGGTGCAAACAGCGGCATGGCAAGATTTACTTTTATACTGTAGCCATTTAATTCAAAGCTCTGCGTTTTTTCTGTGGTATCCACATATATACCAGCCATTGTTCCTTTTCCCTGGTGTTGCAATATCAACTGTTGCACCTGTGATAAAGCAGCATAACTTTTTGTGATCGGGTCTTCTTCCGGCGTGGTTTCATCAATGCCAAAAGGAGAAAAACAGTTTACATCGTGCTGACCAAAAGCCCAGAAAACGAAGCTGGCTGTGGCAGCGCCGGGTTTAAATTCAGGAATAAATACCGGGTTGCCGGGGCGGTGGTATTGTTCAATAGTATAACGGGCATCGGGTATAGATATATAAATATCAGGCGAAATGAAATCAATAGCTGGTGCATTCAATCTCCAAAGATCGAGTGTATGCGGTATGGTACCTCCGCTGGGATATCTTGCAGGCGAGTTGAAGCCCGGCTGCTTTATCCACGCATTAGCATACATGGGTATGGGATATGCTTCTTTACCTGCTGCGGCTACCTGACCAATGTATCTGGAATAATGATACACAGTGAACAGCTCTTCCGGCAAATATGAAAGTGCTTTCCAGTTGTCTGTCAGCAAAACACTTTTTCCAAATACTTCCTCCCAGCTTCCCGAAGTCTTATAGCCGTTTGCTTGCCAGGCACTATCCAATTCGGGTTGCAGTTTGCCTTTATTGGCAGTTAAATACCGTATAAGATCGGCAGGAACGCCCTGGTTATATGCTTTAACCGCTGCTTCGCTGTAATCACGCGGATCATAAAATAAACCTGATTCATTTTCTATCTGCGCCATGATAACGGTCTGGTAGTTTTCGTCTACCTGGCGGATATGTTGCATCAGTGTTTTGAAAGCTTTCGCATCGGCTTTCATAGAAACCTCGCTCAGTGCCGAAAGCACGGCAAAGGACTCACCTTTTTTATTCTTTACTTTTCGAAATCTTTCAGTATTGGTTTTAACCCATTCAGGTGCATACATCGAGTACCCGTTCTTCCACGAACCAAACCACAAGATGCCCAAATGCAGGTTTTGCTTCCGCGCTCCGTAGATCATGCTGTCAACGAGAGAGAAATCAAACTTGCCTTCCTGCGGTTCAAGCAACTCCCAATACACCGCTGCGATAACCGTGTTGAGATTTTTCTTTTTCATCTGCTCCCATATCGGTCGCATATAGGCAGCACCGGAAGTGCTTGAGTTGTGCAATTCACCACCTAATATTAAATATGGTTCGCCCTGAACAATTAGCTGGGTAGTATTGCCTTTTTTTTCAAGATGCGGCAGGGCAGCTTTCTGAGCCGGTAATGATGTTGCTGCCATTAATAAAACGATGAAGGAGGAAATCTTTTTCATATTCTAAGAATAAAATAATTTCTGCAAGGAAAAAAACATTCATAAAGATATTTTCAAAAAGAAAGCCGGACAATACATTTATCGCAGGAAGTTTAACGCATCACTTGTAAAAAAGGCCGTTCCCCCAAATTGTGGAGTAATACCTGCTCCTGGCGGAGTAATATTTAGCACCTTTTCAGTAAAATATTTAAAAGCAATACAGAAAGTAATTTCACCTAATATCGCAGGAAATATCGTCAGTAAAACGCATTTTTAAAATGAATAAATTACTATTTGCCTCAATCATTTTCACTGGCTTATTTGCTTCAACATGTAACGCCCAAAAAACTGCTGTAGGTTCGGGAAGTAACAAGGGATTAAAGGACTACTATAAAAATTATTTTCCTATTGGCGTAGCTGTTGGCTCAAGCAGTTTGTCAGGCGAAGATGCTCATTTAATTCTGCAGCAGTTTAACAGCCTTACTCCTGAAAATGCAATGAAGATGGGTCCTATACATCCTGAAGAAAACAGGTACTTCTGGAAAGATGCTGACGCAATAGTAAATTATGCGCAACGCAATGGATTAAGAGTAAGAGGACACAACTTATGCTGGCACAATCAAACACCTCACTGGATGTTTACAGACAGTAATGGAAAAACTGTCACAAAAGAAGTCTTACTGCAAAGACTAAAGACTCATATAACCACGGTAGTTAACCGGTATAAAGGAAAACTGTATGCCTGGGATGTAGTAAATGAAGCCATTTCAGACAAGCCTGATGAATACCTGCGCAACTCTGAGTGGTATAAGATATGCGGCGAAGAATACATCGCCAAAGCCTTCGAATACGCTCATGAAGCTGACCCTGCTGCTGTTTTGTTTTACAATGATTACAACGAAATAAACCCTATAAAAAGAGAAAAGATTTACAAATTAGTTAAAGGATTGAAAGATGCCGGAGTGCCGATTGGAGGTGTAGGACTGCAGTCACATTGGGCGGTTAATGAACCTTCGAGGGGACAATTAGACAGCACGCTTAAAAAGTTTGCAGACCTTGGACTGAAAGTGCAGATCACTGAACTGGATATTTCAGTATATTCTAAAGAACATAATGCAAGAGAAAGAAAGGCTCAAGATACTGATACTGCTTACACTACAGAAAAAGAACAGAAACAACTGGAAGTATATAAAATGTGTTTTGAACTGTTTAGAAAATACAGGAAGGTGATATCAGGTATCACATTCTGGAATATTTCGGACAGATATAGCTGGCTTGATAACTTTCCCATTAAAAACCGGAAAGATTACCCGCTGCTGTTTGACCAAAACCTGAAACCCAAAAAAGCATATTGGGAAGTGGTGAAGTTTTAATAAATCTCCTAAGCTTAATGAACTTCCTGCCTTTGGCCAACGGTTAAAAAAGATGCAACAGAAGCAAATAGAACCACTAAGACACTAATGACACAAAGCAGCACAAAGCTTAGTGTAACTTCCTGCCTTTGTGCCTTAGTGGTTCAAAAAAAGACGCACGAAGATTTACCGTACAAGTGAGTGACACAACGATGCTTAATGCTTATTCTTTCGCTGG
>CAXUMK010000283.1:0-7360 GCA_964251885.1 uncultured Segetibacter sp.
TTGCGAGGAGGAACGACGAAGCAATCCGCTTTGCAATAGTAAGCCTGTTCAAACACAAATGGGATTGCTTCGTGCCTCGCAATGACAAGGAGAAAATAGGATTCAAATATTCAGTGTCAGAAATAACTTTATTTTAAAAACCCATTCAACAACAACCAGTTTTTCATTGTCTCCATCCAATCGTCTTTTGTCGTCTTGTTATGCATTCCAAAACCATGACCGCCACTTTGGTACAGATGCATTTCGGCAGGCACTTTATTTTTATGCAACACCTCTAAAAATGAAATACTGTTCGCCACAGGCACTATATCGTCATCCACTGCATGAATCAGGAATGTGGGCGGTGTTTGTGCAGTAACCTGCTCTTCGTTTGAGAACCGGTGCACCATCTCCTCAGAAGGTTTTTTGCCGATCAGGTTTTCTTTTGAACCGCGATGCACGATACTGTCTCTGAAACTAATAACAGGGTATAATAGAACCATGAAATCAGGCCGCAAAGAAATGTTTTCCGGATTGCTGATAAGGGTTTCAGTAAAGTGTGTTCCAAGAGAAGAGGCAAGATGGCCGCCTGCAGAAAAGCCCATTACGCCCACTTTTGATGCATCCACTTTCCACCTCGCCGCATTTTCTCTAACCAATTTCAAAGCCTGCTGTGCATCCATCAAAGGCGCAATTTCTTTATTTGTCATGCAGGAAGAATCTGGTATTCTGTACTTTAATACAAACGCTGCGATACCCATTTCATTCAGCGCTTTTGCCACATCATAGCCTTCATGATCAATAGCCAGAATCGAGTAACCGCCACCGGGACAAATAAGAATACCAGACCGTGCAGCGTTGGGTTCATTTGGTAGAAAGATTTGCAGAGTTGGATGCGTAACATGAGAAACAATACCGATGCCTGAAGAGTTTTTTTCGTAAGTCTCTTTCTTGTTACAAGCTTTTGCATTTGGAATGGTTTTATACAAATCCATGATCATTTGGGCAGAAGCCTGGGAAGCGAAAAATAAGAATGCCATTAAAAACGAATATACTTTCATGAATTAAATGTAGGAAAGTTACACTTATGAAAAACAAATCAGCACGTACAAAAGCCAAAGCCGAAAAACAGATTAAATAAACCATACCTGCTTCAACGGAAGCGAAACAAAAATTAAATCACCCTCAACAAAATGGTTGTTACCTGTTTTCAACGTTATCCTGCTTCCCTCAATCCAAATCTGTATTTCATAATAACTTCCAAAAAAGTCAATCTTACTTACAGTGCCTTTGGCGCCCTGGTTTTCAGTTACTATTTTAAAATCTTCACATCGTGTAAAAATATTTTTGCCGTTCATGTGTATAGCTGGCAACCCTGGAAAAGCCGCCGCTAATTCTGTACTTATTAAGTTGTAATGTCCAAAAAGCGAGGCAGCATACTCGTTTACAGGCCTGCGGTAAACCTGTTGCGGTTCGCCTTTTTGAAGTATCTGCCCATCCTTCATTACAATGATCTCATCTGCCCACGAGAGCGTGTCTAACGGGTCATGTGAGATCAGAATGCAGCTAATTTTCAATCTTTCACCAATATCGTCAATCACAGCTTTCAGAATATTTTTATGAACCATATCAAGGTTAGAATATGGCTCATCGAGCAACAGCAATTTTGGCGAAGTGATGAGTAGCCTTGCAGTTGCGATCCTTTGTTTCTCGCCACCAGATAACTGGTCTGTCCGCCGTTTTAAAAGATGTGTTATTCTGCACACGTCATATATCGTGTGTGCTTCATCAACACTCATTTTGTTAGCCATTTCCAGCAGTTCTTCAACCCTGTAATTATTGCGCAATTCAAAATGCTGGGATAAGTAAGCGACGCCAGCATGCCCCGGTATCAATTTTTCTTCCGGGCCCAAGACCTTTTCATTCTTGAACCATACTTCGCCAGCGTCAGGTTGCACCAATCCTGCAATGATCTTAAGCAATGTGCTTTTGCCCGAACCTGTTTCTCCAGCAATGGCAATTTTTTGAAATTCTTTTTGCGCAAAGCTTATGTCTTTCAGTACAAAGTTGTTTTGTAACTGCTTGCTGATGCCTGATATGTGTAAGAAATTCATTTCTGTAAAGTCTTCGATCAAAAATAGCAGGTTTTGAAGTAACGGCCCCCTAAATCCCCCTAAGGGGGACTTGAAGAATACTCATGAGACCAAAATGCCGAAGTCACAGTAGTACTAAAGCTTAATTATGACTATTTTAGCTCCCTTTAGGGCGGGGGGTCTTTCTACTTAAAAGTCATTCATCCTTTTATACTGTTTATATGAAACAACTTCGGCTTGCCTTCTTTCTAATAATAGTTTTGTTGTCAGTAAAGAAATTATCAGCGCAAAACCCTGAAAACTGGACAAGCAAACAATTGATGCAACCCGCAGAGTTAGCTGAAAAAATCACAACCGGTAAAGATGTTCCGGTTATACTGAGTGTAGGACCAGGCGCAACCATTCCTCATTCTATAGATATTGGAATGGCAAAGGAGCCCGAAAATATGGACAAATTGAAAAAGGAATTGAGTGGTTTGTCAAAAGAAACAAAAATTGTAGTGTACTGCGGCTGTTGCCCTTTCGAACATTGTCCTAATGTAAGGCCTGCTATCAATGCTTTAAAGGAAATGAAGTTTACCCATTACCAACTGCTAAATCTGTCTCACAATATTAAAACAGACTGGATAGACAAAGGTTACCCGGTTTCTAAGCAGTAATCCGAAGAAGACATCACCCTCCCGCAAAACTTACCCATAAAAATCCCTGCAAGTATTACGCTTTCAGGATTTTTTCTTAAAGCCCCTTTAGGGGTTTGGGGTTTAAGCCCCTTTAGGGGTTTGGGGTAAGGGTTTGGGGTAGCCCAACTCATAAGCCGGATTCTGTTTCAACGCTATCATTTATCTGCGATGGACATTACTGAACCACCTGTTTCTGCCTACCCTGAATGGTTTTCGCAAAACAGCGAAATCGAGCGAGCCGCTCTAAAACCAATTCTATACATGGCATTTCAGCACCCAAGGTTTACCCGCGCAACCAATTACTTAGCAACGCTGTGAGCTCTTACCTCACATTTTCACCTTTTTCCCGCATTGGCGGGATAGTTATTTTCTGTGGCACTGTCTCTTGTCCCGTTTTGCGGAATAGCCGGCTATTCACCGGTAGGTTGCTCTGTGCTGTCCGGACTTTCCTCCATTGTTTCCAAAGGCGATAGCTCGGATGGTTTACCCCAAACCCAAACCCCAAACCCCTAAAGGGGCTTATAAGAACAATCATTTTTTAGAACTCTTGTGCGTTGCCTTTCCTGCTCTATACTTGAACACTGTAAAGAGAGAAGACGTCCTAAACTTAGTTACTTGGTAGGATGACAAACTCTTCCTCATCGTCTCCATTCTCCTCACCAGATTCTGTATCCCCTCCATCAATTCTAGGCGTATATAACGCATAAATAAGTGAAATAACCAATCCACAACACAAAAAAGAAAACATTAGTTCATCTGTCGTAGCCCAATATCCTATTAACGAAACCAAAGCTGCATTTTCCGGATGAGATTTTGAATACACCATAGTAACTGAATCGCCTGTTTCAAACGAACGCATGTAACTACCATAGCGGTTGTCATATTCATAAGTGCTATCACCAACGTTGTAATGAATCACAGGCTCAATTCTATCACCTGACCTTCCTCTCCAATGATATTCGTTGTGATGAACATAGGCAACCACTCCTTTCACCTTTGGAGACGCAAAATAAGCAGGCTCACGAGACATGATAAGATAAATGATGAATACAATCCAATACCAACAAAGAAACTTTAATGCTACTTTTCTTACTTTCCTCCGGTCAATCTTCATTGAAATTGTTTTTCATTTAAATTCTGAAAGAAAATCGAATTAATAGTAGTGGACATCGCTGATATTTCTATTGTACTTTTTTCAATTTACACTATTCATCTAAAATTAGATACTTCCCGCCATATAAGTTTCCCACTACCGGAACAGGTAGTGCACTGCGAAATATAGAATTTGTGAACAACGTATAACCTTATTACCTTAGTAACACAGCATTTCTGCCCAAAAATAGCTAACCTTATTACCTTATCTCCCATTTTAGAGTCTTCTGATAGTGCTTTATGAACGCATCGTATTCTTCTGCAAACCTGCTTTTCAGAAAAAGCCCAATGAAGCGATACAAGTACAAGTGAGTGACACAACAATGCTAAATAGTAGCAATACCGTCCGGCTCATAAATGTATTGCACTTTTTTACGGCTCTAGTAGAACCAACATTATTCCACCTTTGGGCGCTAGGCGCTAAGAAGCAAAAAATATTTCAGTTGCGCCGTAACCGAAACGGGGGTCGTACTGGTTGATGAAATAGCTTACTTCCCTTTTTGTTTTTAAAATAGCATGTATCTCATCTTTCAGCTTGCCCTTGCCTACTCCATGAATAACAATCAGGCTTGGCTGATGATGGGCAATGGCAAGGTCGTACCACTTTTCAAATTCCTTCAACTGCAATGTAATAATCTCGAAATTGCTCAGGCCTTTCCAGTTATCCGATATTTTTTCTATGTGCAAGTCTATTACACTTCTTGCCGGTTCCAGGTGCTGTCTTACTTTGCCGGCATCGTACACTTTATAACCTGCAGAACTTAGTTTAGATAAATCGAGCGAGTTTTCTTCATAAGCTTTGTCGGGGTACTTTTCCATCAGCCGGTGATTGATAGAAGGCAGGTTTTTTTCCTTCAGTTCTTCAATCTTCTGAAACATCTGCTTTGGCTTTATCTTATAATGCGTTTCATAAAAATCAGCTTTGTATTTTAAAGGTGGCAATAACCTGAACTCAAAATCAAAAGAAGGGCTATCGTTCAGACTTTCAAAAGATACATCGTGCAGGTAAAAATCTTTAAAGGGAAGCAGGTCGCTGGTTATCTCAAAATCAGTCCTGCCCAAAAAACCAAGCTTGTAAGTAAATTCGTAGGTAGTGTCTGTACGGTTAATAATATACACTTTAAAACGGTCAACAATGTCGTCACCAAAAACATCTGTCTCAAATTTTGGAAATAAAGTCAGCCAGATACCATCGGCTACCTTCACTTCATCCCGGCGCTTTTCTTTAGGCACCTGGTCTACATATACCTTTGGTTTCTTTGCTTCAGGAACGAGTTTTTTTTGAGTAAAACGTTTAAAATAAGGAAAGTCAATCTGATCCATATACGCCGGAAACTTCACGCCTTTTACCTCAATTAAAACCATCTTGTCGTTTATTATCTCAATTACTTTTCCTTCATCATTGCTGTGAACCACTATTATCTCATCACCCACCTCGTACTTCATTATAAACTTACATTAAGCTGCAAAGTTACTGATAAGAAAAGCAGGTAGAGTGAAAGATGCAGAAGTAATTTGCTAATAAATCTTATCTTCAATTCAATAACTTCTATATGATTAAGTGGGTGGTAAGACTTGCTGTGATAGCAGGATTGCTGGGTTTAACCGGAACTATCATTCTTATTTATACAATGAACAGAAAGCACGAAGATGAAAGACTTAATCTGCCTGTATTGAAAAAAGAAACTTTAGCAACTCATTCAAAAGCCGATACCGCAATCCTTAAACCAACAGCAAAAAAGCTTGCAACATTAACAACTGCACAACCTGTAGTCACTCAAAGAAAAGCAGACACCATTCACAAAATCTTAGCGCCTGCTAATAAAACCGGAATAAAAGATAAAGAATTAGCCATAGCCAAAACAAAAGAACAGAAACTGCTTTCTGAAAAGACCGAGAAAGCCGCCGCGAAAAAAGAAGAAATAAAAGCGAATGAAATAAAAAAGGATCAAAAAGAAAAGGACGAGAAATTATTTACACAGGAGGAATTACGGCAATTGGTTGTGAGAATAAATGCATCTAAACAAAAGAATAACATTTCTTCAAACTGTGTGCAATTATACAGCACAAAGCAGGGCAACAATAAGAGAACCATCGCCCAGATTGAAACCTATCTTAAAACCCAGCGTTTTGCAATAGCCGGCAGAGAAATCATTGATGAAAAAGTAAAAGGCATTCAGGTAAGTCCTAATGGAGGATGCATCCGGATAACAATCGGTTCTTTTTGATACCCTATAAGGCTTCTACTACAAACAAAAAAGCATGTAAATTTATCTCTCTTCTCCCTTTAGGGTTGGGGCTCTTCCTTCCTGCTTGATAGTAAGCCTGCTGGCACTTTCAATTCTCCTGTAGCCGTATCAATCAAACCGTTTCTTTCATCTTCTATATTTGTAGCCTGGGTATATACATCTCCTGCAATAGGGCGGTTTCGCAGTTCCTCTTTAAACAGGCGGATTTGCTCTGTTCGCTCGTTATCGTCTTTTGGTCCGCCATATTCGACAAAGCCAAACCCGCCCCATTCGCTTACTATCAGCGGCACCTGGTGTCTGTAAAAAAACGGGTCGCCCACAACTAACGGAAAAGCTGCAACGCCTATTAACTGGCCTGATACTAACTGGTCGAGCATTTCCTTCCACCTTTGCAGGTCAGGTGTATATAAGTGTGCGGTCAGCAAATCAGATTTCAACCTCCCTTCATAAGATATATGCTGCCACCCGTCGTTATCTACCACCAAAAACTGCGGATGTGCAAGCTGCATGTAGTGGTACATATCCATAATGTACTGGCGCGTTTCGGGATTTGTTGCAATATCCTGTGCGCCCCAGTCTTCATTGTACAAACTCCATATTATGACCGATGGATGTGTGCCAATCAATGCAAGCATTCTCAGCAACTCTTCCCGGTGATTTTCGCGGCTCTTATAATTGGACCTGTGCGGACTTGGCACTTCAATCCACAGCAACATGCCTATTTTGTCTGCTAAGTTGTAAATACGCGGGTCAACTCCTGCAATATGAATACGCACCAGGTTGCAACCCAGTTCTTTCATAGCCAGCATGTGTTGTTTAATCTCTTCATAACTGGCATTTCCCGGCTGGTAAAGTATTCCATCAAGGTAAACAGGTTTATTATTAAGAAATACACCGTTGCCACGCGACTCAATTTTACGAAGTCCAAAATAAGTTTCGATCTCAGCAGTATGACCGCTTGAGCCTATTAGCTCAGCGCTAAGCCGGTACAAATGCGGCTGCTCTGTCGACCAAACCTGTGCATCAGGAATTTCAATAACAACACGTTGTCTTTTCTGTCCGGCCTCTAACCTAAGCGGAAATTCATCTACCGCTATCGGTTCACCTGATTCCTGTTTTCTGTTATAAATTTTTAAACGGATGATATACTCTCCGGCATCATGAATTCTTGTAGTAAGATTAAATCTAACCAGGTTATCTTCCACTG
>CAXUMK010000284.1:0-7308 GCA_964251885.1 uncultured Segetibacter sp.
ATTAAAGTAGCCACTGGTGCAACCCGTGGTTGCTTACGATATGATTATAACAACCCCGAAGGAGTTGAATATTGCTCCTTCATAATAAATATTTTTCGTCAAAAATAAATTCAATTTTCATTGAGCAATAGCTTGTACTCATCAAATGAACTCGCTGTTTTATGATGTTTTTTTGCCCGCAATATTTATTATTCAACCCTTTCAGGGTTGTTGAAAATTGACCTCTTTAACCACGGGTTTCACCCGTGGCTATTTTTGTTTAAGCCCTTTGGGCTTAGAAAGTTGCCACCAATCGTTCCGAAGGAACGTTTGGGGAGTAGAAAATAATTGGAGAAAGTCGTTAAGCGTTTTATATGAACGCCTGGTGGAATTCGACTATAAAATGTACTTGCCAGGACCAGCATTCGAAGCTTCTATCTAATCCTGTAAAAAGTTGTAAAGTTTTTTGTGCTTGTTTGAATAATCCGGCCATGTTTCAATTTTGCAATCAATACTTCAGCGTGCAACTGACGGGCAAGCCGTTTTGCTTTTTTTTCAGGAAGAATGCTGCATGCTTTTGTCAGCCAATCGGCGAGAGTTGTATTGTCAGCTATCACTGTTACATTTTTTTGAGAGGTAATGCCATAACCTGTTCTGGGGTCAATGATGTGAGAATACCGTTTGCCCTGGTGTTCTATAAACTGGTACAAATCTCCAGAAGTAGAAACCGAAAGGTTATGCAGCAACAGTTGCTTATTTTGTAAGTTCTCGCTTTCGGGCAGATTTATTCCAACTGTCCAGCCTTCTTTCCCCGGCGGCGCATCGCCAATGGCGATGTCTCCGCTAACATCTATCAGCGCCTTTTTTATGTTATAGCTATATAATCTGTCCAGCACTTTTTGCGCAATGTATCCCTGGGCAATACCTCCCAAATCAAGCAGCATTCCCGGTTGAAGAAGTTGTATTGACCTGGCTGCTGTATCTATTTGTACTTTATCGAAACCCGTGCTTTTCATTTTTTCAGTGATAGCCGATGCAGCGGGAAACTGCTTTTCTTTTCTTGCTTTACGCCATAGTCTTATTACCGGCGCCAATGTAATGTCGAAAGCGCCTTTGCTTAAAACGAAACCTCTTTGCGATTCTTTCATTATGTCAAATAATGCAGGTGAAACAGGGACGAATCTTCCTGATCCTGCTGTGGAGCTTAATTGGTTTAATTCGCTGCTATCAATGTAATCGCTAAAAATATGTATGAAAGAATCAGCAAGGTCAAAGCATTCATTTGCTAAATGAGTTGCATGAACCGAGTCGTTGTCGTACAGGATGATGGTAAAGGGTGAGGCCATTTTTTCTTTTGTAAAAGAAAATTTTTTCTCCTGTGCATAAGCATATAAGCCACCGGTTAGTAATATCACCAATAAAAATAAAAGTCGCAATATTCTTTTTCTTTAAAGTTTAAAACTAAATTTAATTCCTTAAAACTAAACCGATTATGCAACGCCGACGATTCCTCAGCCATTCATTCTTAACTGCCGGAGCTTCGCTGTTTACTGCTTCCGGATTATTAGCCAGTAAAAAAAGTAATCATTTGAATAATTACACTGCAGCCGCTCAGCCCTTTAATCTGAATTACGGTATACACGACGGCATGTTTAAAAATGCCGGGGGAAATGATTTTATTGACCAGATAAAGTGGGCTTACGACATGGGTTTTCGTGCAATTGAAGACAATGGCATGATGGGAAGGCCGCCTGAAATGCAAAAAAAGATTGGTGATGCTTTGGCAAAGCTGGGTATGGAGATGGGTGTTTTTGTTTTGGATAAAGGTGGTAATGGAGCCAATACCCTTGCAGCAGGCAAACAGGATTTTGTGGATATATTTTTAAAAGGCTGTAACAATGCGATAGAAGTTTCAAAAAGGTGCAATGGCAAACTGGCTACCGTAGTGCCGGGCGATTTTGAAAGAAACCTGACAATGGGCATACAAACCGGCAATGTGATAGAAGCTTTAAGAAAAGGCGCTGACATTCTTGAAAAGCACAACATCGTAATGGTACTTGAACCCCTCAGCGATACTCCTGATCTTTTCCTTCGCAATTCGGACCAGACTTATATGATATGCAAAGCTGTAAACAGCCCTTCGTGTAAAATATTGTTTGATATGTATCACATGCAACGAAATGAAGGCAACATCATGAATAACATAGACAAGGCGTGGGATGAAATTGCTTACTTCCAGATAGGTGACAATCCGGGACGTAAAGAACCTACTACCGGTGAGATGAACTATAAGAACATTTTTAAACACATCCACGATAAAGGCTACAAAGGAGTATTGGGCATGGAGCATGGCATATCGCAACCCGGCAAAGAAGGCGAAATGAGACTGATACAAGCTTACAGGGAAAGTGATAATTTTTTGAGCTAAAACCTTTATGTCTTTGTTCAGGCCGCCTGGGATTCGTTCCTGCAACGGACTCCTCCCGCTTGTTTCGAAAACTGCTCACCTTTTCAAATACTTCGACTTCGCCTGAAACCCAACCGGAAGAAGCGACAGTTTGAAATGGACGTTCAGCGCATTAACGGAGGTTGCTGAAAAAAAATCGGAGGTCGTTTTTAGACGACCTCCGAAATAAAGGGTAACTGTTTTTGATGCTATGAAAAGATACCGTAGAAGTGAGTGACACAACCGGAGATGCATTGAAAAGCAGATGCCAGTATCAAAAACATTCACTTCTACGTTTCTAAATGCGAATTGTTATTTGATAATCACCACCTTTTGATTGAGTGTTTCATCATTTAGAATTACCTGCACATTGTATGTTGCAGACGAATAGCTGCGAAGATCACTGAATGATATGGCATTCGTTCCTGCTGACAAACGGCTGCTTTGCGTTGTCATTACTTTGCCAAGCATATCTGTTATTCTTATCGTTGCCAATCCTTCTTTCACCGTGTTTACTTTCACTATAAAGTAAGTGCTTGCAGGATTAGGGCTGATTGCGAGGGCATTTGCAGTCTTACTGTTGAGCTTGAACACAAGTATATTGCTCAGCTTTCCGTTTCCGCTTTTGTCCACCTGACGCAGCCTGTAGTAAACATTCGCGTTGGTAATATCGCTTACGTCATCAATGTAGTTGTAAGCAGAGCCTGATACATTATTGGTTGCCGTTACTTTACCTATTACAGTAAAGGTTGTTCCGTCCAGGCTTCTTTCAACATTGTAGTGGCTCATCTCTGTTTCGTTAACTGCTGTCCAGCTAAGCTTTACGGCCCCTCTGTTAAGGTTGCCTTTAAAGTCAAGCAGTGTTACCGGCAGAAGAGAAACGTTTCTCCAGTCGCGGTCAGAAGGGCAGTTTGCTCCTGGCAGTCTTTCCACGCTGCCACCAATTACAGGCCCGTCGAAACTGCCGTTTACTCCCATGTTGCTGTGTACGACATTGGCTGTAAAGTCGCTTGTAGCTGTTCTGATGTTGAATATGTCAAACTCATCGAGCAAGCCATCTTTATCGAGGTCACCTGTTTTTGTTACAAAGTTTCCCGGTATGCCTGAACCTTCGTTTAAGTCGGGTGCACCATCATTGTCTGTATCGAGGTCGCGGATGTCGGGTGTGCCATCAAAATCTTTGTCATAAGGAGTGATGCCAGCGCCTCTTGGAGGACAATTGCTGATATCTACATCGTACGCATCGTCTAAGCCATCTTTGTCAGCATCTATGCCCGAAGGTTGTTTTTCTGAACAGGTTGGCTGAGCCTCTACATTGTCTGTAATACCATCGTTGTCTGAGTCTATGTCATACGCATCAGGTATGCCGTCGTGATCGTTGTCTTTCAATACTATTCCTTTTGCTCCAAAGCCCTGGAAGTTATCCGCATCATTCTCGTTGGCAGTATAGTTAATCGTTCTTACGCCATCGTGATCATCATCATTTGTTCCCTGAACCAGTCCAAAATAGGCGCCTCCGCTTGCATCTAATTCCAGTGCTTCACGGTTGTCAACCAGGCCGTCGCCATCGCTATCAAGGTCAAGATAATTTGGTGTGCCATCCCTGTCAAGGTCTTCAGGTGTTAAGCCCGGGCCGCCTGGTACATTATCGTTGTAGTCTGCAGTAGATAATAAGCCGTCATGGTCATTGTCAACTCCGTCAACCATGCCATCGTTGTTGTCATCCACTCTTCTGTCGTCCCTTGTTTCCTGCACATCGAGGATGCCATCGTTATCGCTGTCAAGGTCAAGTTCGTTGATGATGCCATCTTTGTCCCAGTCAAAGAAATCGTTGATGCCATCATTGTTGCAATCAGTCCATACAATTGGTTTATAAGGTACTCCGTAGATGTCGTTACCGGAAGGCACGGGGCAGCCGGGAGTTGGGTCTTTATAATTTGGAATGCCGTCGCCGTCGCAATCTTTTAACGGATCGTAACCACCGCTTTCAACCACATCAAGAATACCATCGTTGTCATCATCAATATCATCAATATCTGCAACACAGTCTCCATCAGTATCAATCGCAGTGGGAGAGCAGGTTGCATTGCGGTAAAATCCTGCATCAATTGTAGTATTTATCTGACCGGCAGCCAATGTGAGCGTTACTAATCCACTAACAGGGTCGCTGTCTTTGGTATCGTCTGTTCCTGCATTTGCAGGAGATGGAGTCATTCCCAAAGGTGTTTGAAACTGTACTTTATAATTGCCAGGTCCAAGGTTGATGAAAGAATACATACCAGCGGCATTTGTAAGTGCAGTCCAGGTAGTGTTGTCAGGAAAAGTAAGTACAACAGTTACTTTACCGATACCCATTTCATTTGCATCCTGCACGCCATTTTTATTTGCATCATTCCATACAAAGTCTCCAATTTTTCCTGCACCACAAAGGGCAAGGTCAAGCGTGCTGTTTGCATTAGGGCCGTCGCCGTCGTTGACAGGCTCGTCACCAACAGACAGGGTAATGGCGTTTGTTCTTTCTTCGCTGCCTGCCTGGTTTGCACCGATGTGTACGATGCCATTGTTATCATTGTCTATGTTGTCGTCCGGAGTAGAACTGCTCGAAATACCTGCCGCAACTCCCGGGCCGTAAGTGTAACCGGCGGGCAAAACGATGCCGACGATATATTTACCAGGTGTAAGATTGCTGAAAGCATAAGAACCGTCTGCAGAAGTAGTGGTTGTTTGGATGGCAGCGCCATCTGCAATATTATCACTATTGTTATCGGTGTACAGTTTAATAGTAGCTCCGCCAATTCCAGGCTCTTCGCTGTCTTTATTGCCATCGGCATTTATATCGTTCCATACAAGGTCACCTATCGAAAGAGCGTTGCTGCCTGTTGGGAAAAAGCCTGCGTCAATGGTGTTGTTAATTGTGCCTGCATTTACAGTGACGCTTGCGGTTCCGCTTATCGGGTCGCTGTCTTTTGTATCATCACTTCCCTGGTTTGCCGCTGATGGAGTAAAACCTGCAGGGGTAGTAAAAGTGATTTTATGAACACCGGGCGCTAAAGCGGTAAAATGATAGATACCATTAGCATCTGTAACGGTCGTTGCAGTTGTAACACCGTCGGGGTAAGTGATCTTGACAGTGACATTTGCTATACCAGGTTCGCCTGCATCCTGAATGCCATTTGTGTTCTTATCATTCCATACAAAATCACCTATAGAACTGTTACCGCACAATGCAAGATCCAATGTAGAATTGTCTGTATTAGACATCGTGATGGCTTTTGTTCTTTCTTCGCTTCCTGCTGCGTTGGCGCCTACCTGCACTATTCCGTTGTTGTCGTTGTCTATGTTGTTATCAGGAGTTGCGCTGGTTGAAATGCTTGGTCCGTAAGTATAGCCTGCTGGTAAAACAACACCAACAATATACCTGCCCGGTGCAAGATTAAGAAAGCCATATATACCATTTGCATCGGTAGTAGTGGTTTTTATTGCTGCTCCGTCTGCAATATTATCGCTGTTGTTGTCGGTATAAAGCTTTACTGTTGCGCCTGCAACCGGCGGCTCGTTTGAGTCCTTTCTTCCGTCACCATCAATATCGTTCCAGACAAGGTTGCCCAGGTCAACTGCTGAACCCAATGTTTTGAAACAAATATCATCTAATACGAAGTCGTTGTCAATGCAGCTTGTATTGTTATCATATATCTGCAGCGTAACGGTTGCTGTTGTATTTGCAATGTAGCTTCCTGTAACATATAACCAATCACCAGCAACAGAAGATACGGTAAGTGTAGCTCCGGTAAGAGTAGTGCCGTTTACTTTTAAAGAAATAGATGCTCTTTGGTTAGAAGTGCTGTTTGCATTAGCCACCCATGCGCTGAACTGGTAAATATTGCCTGCAGTTACGTTTGCTGTTTTATACCAGACACGACCTGAAGACACAGATGAACCATCTGCATACAGCATATAATTTCCTGAGTGTGGTGCAAATAAAGGAAGCCCTGACTGCGCCTGCTGCACATTATTTACAATCTTATACTGGCCGCAACTGGTGGTAGTAGTGCTAAGCGAATAATCAGAAGCGGCCGGGCTGACAGTGCCGTTTTCAAAGCCGCCATAATAACCATTACCATCGTTGAGCATATTGCCTGAGCATCCGCCCGAGCCGCAGTTAGAGACGATTGTACCGCAGTCGCTTCCTGAAAGTACATGAAGACGAAGCATCTTGTCCTGCCCGTAGATAGTGTAGGATGCATTGGTAGAACATGGTGTTCCGCCGTCTGCAATCAGCAGTCTTACTTCCACATCATCCAACTGCATTTTAGCATTTTGAATAGTGAGTGGCAGATTGGTCTTAACCCCCGTGCCGGTTGCTCCGGAAACAGTAAAACTAACACCATTGATAGTGTTAGCGCCGTTTACAAAACACTTCCATACATTGGAGTTGTCGCGGTATTGCCAGTTATATTTAGAGCTACTGTTTACATTGCTTATATGCACATCAATGGTTACAGAACTGCCACTGCAGGCGTAACCGCAGGTACTGAAGTAGTCTACTGTATGTGCAAATAGCTGATTGCTTTGAGACAAGCAAGCCAGCAGGAAAATGATACAAGCCCGTGTAAATATACCGGGGTTGTTTTTTGTTAATCTTACTCGTGTAAATGTAGTTGCCATTTCTTCTGTGTGGGTTTTATAATATTAGATAAATTGAACTGGTTTTATTCTTAAAGAATATTGTATGTCTTTATAGTTAAAGAGATAATGATTGGGAACATTATTCAAAAAGGGAATTGCAAAAGATGGCCAGGACGCTGTTTTAACAGCGCCGCGGTTTACGGGCAAAACTTTTTTGGCAATGGAAGGAGTACGGGCAGAAGTAACCTGTAAAGAGG
>CAXUMK010000285.1:0-1036 GCA_964251885.1 uncultured Segetibacter sp.
CCTCACAGGCAACGGGGCTTAATTTTAGGGCTTTTCGTCTACTCCACTTAATGTTCTGCGTAGGTTTTCTATTTAAATACAGTATTGTTTATGTCAGTAATCAAATCTTGTTGTTTCGGACTTTCGTCTATGTACATATTACCTCTTACCATATGCCTTTCAGCTAATTCTTCTCTAATCGTTGACTTTTGCTTTGCTGGAACTGTGAATTGAATTAGAAACTTTTTCATTTCTTCCTGTTGGTTCAAGGGAATATGACAAGTATCATTTGATGTCATTACAAAACGTCCTTTTTGCCGATACATTCGGTACTCAAAAATTCTCTTTTCAATATTATCAAGATAAGATGAAGGATTAATTAAAAAAGTACCTTTCATGTCAAAAGGGTTCATATCGTAAAAGGATTGTCGTTTGGGGAAATTACTATGTCCTAAAATGTTAATTGTCGGAATAAGAAAGCACCATAATTGACCGTCTGATTCTTCAATTGCAATGTCCTTGGATTCCTCTGTTGCAAAGTATAAAGCAGATATTATCTCTGCTGACCAATCTGTTAGGGTTGTCCTAACTCCAGCATGTTGAGCCTGAAATAATAAATCCCAATCTTTCCCGTGTTTTTCATTATTGAAGATGTCTCTCAATACTGTCTTTCCTACCTTTTCATTTATCACTCTCGCAAATTCTTCAACAGCTTGTTGCTCTAATTGCTTTGCAACTTTAGGGTCGGTTATATTAAGTGGTGGTCTAAAAATACCAGGTGTAATATTCCACCCAAATTTTTGTTCACCTCGATAGTGAGGCATTATTTCAATTATGTTACGAAAAAACAATTGCGTTCTTAACTCAATCAATTTCTTGTGTAACTGGTCTGCTTCTTCCGCTGATGTGATAGTTTGGTTATCTCCAATGATTTCCTGTTTAGTCTTTTCAAGTGCTTCTTCACGTGTCATTAATAAATTTTAGAAATGAAAAATTCTGTGATTTCAGCTTGCAGCTAACGAACAAGCATTGCCGATTGTGAGAAGTTGAAAAACAT
>CAXUMK010000285.1:1090-7291 GCA_964251885.1 uncultured Segetibacter sp.
CAAGGCTGATAGCGATATGCAGCCGATTGCTTCAACGTCCAGCCCCACTTGCAGCAATACCCTTGTTGAACCGAACCGGCAAAGCCGGAAACTTTTGTAACTTGCTTACTGTGAGCAAACCTTTTAAAACAGACTTATTTTGATTTTCAAATAGTTAAAACAAGAAACGGTCTACTTTGCACTCTATAGCCGAAAACGCTTCGGTCAACAGGGAGTAGAGCAGAAAGCCTCGCTACCTCGCAGGCAACGGGGTTTAATTTTGGGGCTTTTCGTCTACTCCACTTAATGTTGTGCGGTAGTTTTGTTATCATTATAAGTATTTTTCAATGTAATAAAAGTTAGAAGTCCAATAATTAACAGGGAACCATTAACGCCTATAGATAACCATATTTGCTGCGATTGCAAATTTGTTTCACTGTCCTGCATATATTTAAAAGCATATTGTCCCCAGTTATTCAATGCACCATGGGCAATGGAAACAATCCAAATACTTTTAGTTTTTCTCCAAAGCCAACTTATAACTAATCCTGCACCAAAAATTCCAAACGGATTAATAAATACTATTAAATAAACAGGTACAGCTTTCAAATATAAAATACCGCTTAGCATAAAAGGTACATGCCATAAAGCCCAAATTAAAGAGCTTATAAGTATTCCTTTTTTTACATTGAACTGTTTTACTAATCTCGGAAGCATCCATCCTCGCCACCCTATTTCTTCCAAAAAAGCAAGAGCAGATACGATAACAATACCCGTTATTGCATTAATAAAAATTTTGAATACAAGCTCGCTTGAAGTTAAAGTACCCCAACCAAAATTGCTTGGAGAAATATATAAACCGTCCTTTTTTGTCAACCATGACTGCCATGGAAAAGTTCCATTATTTAAAAAGTTTATCAAAGGAAGACAGATAATATGTACCGTCACCGGCATTAATAATAGCGCCACTAGAAGCCAATAAATCGGCAGCTTATTCCATTCAATTTCTTTTACAGGTGCTTTAAATAAATTGTTCATGAGAAGGGCTGCTATTGCAGGAATTGGCATGGAAGCAAACTGCAACCAAATAAATTTGCTTTCATGTCCGCCAGTGTAACCAATAAATAATGAGAGAAGAATACTTAAACTAAAAGTGATTGCAATGAATGCAAGTAAATTATTTCTTTCTTTCATTGTCAGGATGCGAAAGTTGCTTGCGATGTGTCACTTTAAAAATTACCGCTAACGCGTTTATTACCTCAATTGTACAAAACTTTTTTAATACTAACTTAATCATCCACCATAATTATTTTCAAGCTGTGCCTCGAAATGACGGCTCTCTTTTTGCCGAAAAAAGCACCTTCAGTACAAGTGTGCGACGCAACGATGAATCATAGTATTAATACCGCCCGGCTCATAAAAATGCATTGCAACATTTATAAGGCGTTAAGTAAAAAGCAGTTTGTTGTTTTAATCATTGCTTCCGCTACGGTTCTTTATGCTTGCACCTGCACTTGCATTCAGCACTTTACCAATGCCCGGGCCTTTGTAGTAAATATTTGAACCGCCGCTGGCATCGGCATTTATTTCGCCCGTAACGGTAATTTTTATATCAGATGCACCTGAAGAAGATGCTTTACAGGTTTCTATGTTCAAATCGTAACTGTTTATTTTGCACGCTCCGCTTGCACCTATCAAAGCATTTTTTACGTTTCCTGATAATCGGGCTACAGAGGCGCCACTGATATCGAGGTTTAGCCTGTTTACGTTGATCATCCCTTTCACCTCACTGGCACCTGAGATATCCATTTTTAAGTCATCACTGGTAAATGTACCGCTAATGCTTGCATACGAAGCTCCTGAAACTTCAAAGTGGTTGAGGTCGGTCGCAGTTACGTAAGCCCTTATTTTTTTGTCGATCCAGTTAAAGCCGTTCCAGATGCCGCCATCCACAGATATTTTCAAGATCCCGTTTTTTACTTCTGTTTTAATACGGTTATTATACTTCTGGTCTCCGGCGCTTACGGCTACTCCAATAGTTGGTCCTTGCGAAAGATATAAGGATATAGCGCCTGAAATTTCTATCCCTGTAAATTTTTCTACTGTACGTACTTCTGCATTCTCATCATACACCACGTTTTGCGCCTTGCCTGCAGCAGTAGCTGCCATTAAAAGCATCAGCAAAAAGACTCTCTTCATTCTTACAATTTTTAAGTTAAACGAAAGTCTTCAAAAAAAGTTACAATCAGTTCATATTTCACTCTTATTTTTGCTGCAAAGAAACCAATTGGTTTCTTTCCCGGGGTGCTGACGGCTTATTGGCCTGATGCTGAGATCAAACCCGTTGAACCTGAACAGGGTAATGCCTGCGAAGGGAAGGTGTCAAGCTTTTTTTATTGCCCTCTCCTGTCTGCATTTACCTGTTCCCAATTTTTTAACGCATAAAGAAATGTACGATGAAACATTTTTTGGGAACAATCGCTGCCTTTTGTATTACACTTATTGCTGGTGCTCAATACACTATTAAAGGTCATGTTGTAAATGAGCAAGACAACCAGCCTGTTG
Source organism: uncultured Segetibacter sp. (assembly GCA_964251885.1). Classification (GTDB taxonomy): domain Bacteria; phylum Bacteroidota; class Bacteroidia; order Chitinophagales; family Chitinophagaceae; genus Segetibacter. The sequence continues at coordinate 3,635 of CAXUMK010000285.1, forward strand.
AAGCTGCTACCGTTTCTCTTGAAAAAGACGGAACCACTATCGCAAACACAACTACTGACAACAGCGGTAATTATGAATTGAAAACGGTGAAGAAAAAAGGCCTTTACCAGTTGCTTATTGAACATGTGAGCCTGCAAAAAAGAACACTTACTGTTGATGTCAATGGCTCTGTAACTATCGCAGATGTGACATTGGCTAACAATGCCTACTTTCTTGAACCATTGGAAGTAAAGTCTTTAAGAGCTTCTGAAAAAGCGCCTTTTGCAAAAACGGATATCAGCAAACAGGACATTGCAAAAAACAATCTTGGGCAAGACCTTCCGTTTTTGCTGAACCAAACACCCAGCGTAGTCATTAATTCAGATGCCGGAAATGGAATTGGTTATACCGGAATTCACATTCGCGGAAGCGATGCTTCGAGGATTAATGTAACCCTTAACGGCATTCCATATAACGATGCAGAAAGCCAGGGAACTTATTTTGTTGACGTGCCCGATCTTGCTTCCTCGGTCAATTCTATTCAGATACAGCGGGGAGTAGGCACGAGCAGTAATGGCGCCGGAGCTTTTGGTGCAAGCCTTAATTTGAGCACGAATGAATTTAATGAAAAGCCTTACGGCGAAATAAATAATAGTTACGGCTCTTTCAACTCGTGGAAAAATACAGTAAAAGCAGGAAGCGGTTTGCTCGATGACCACTTTACTGTTGATGCCAGGCTAAGCCGCATCACGAGTGACGGATATATTGACAGAGCGGCAACAAACCTGAAATCCCTTTATTTCTCCACAGCTTATATCAGCAAAAAGTCAACAGTTCGTTTCAACTTTTTTACCGGGGCAGAAAAAACTTACCAGGCATGGAATGGTGTTCCCGAAAGCTTGCTGACTACAGACCGAACATATAACTCTTCTGGAACTGAGAAACCGGGTGCACCTTACAGCAACGAAACCGACAACTACCAGCAGGACCATTTTCAATTGTTTTTCAATCATTCTTTTAATGATTATTTGTCTTTTAACACCGGATTGTTCTTGATAAAAGGAAAAGGTTATTATGAAGAATACAAAGGAGTCGCTGCCGAGTCTGCTGCCGGAGATTCTTCCAATACTTCGTTCGCTTACTATGGCTTGCCCAATGCAGTTTTCGGCAATGATACCATCACCAACACAGACCTTGTGCGGCAATTGTGGCTCGATAACAATTTTTACGGGCAGATACTTTCTTTGCAATACAAAAAGAACCGCGACCAGCTAACCTTTGGTGGCGGATGGAACCGTTACGATGGCAAGCATTACGGAACCATTATCTGGGCAGAAGTCGGCGTTCCGAAAGATTACCGCTATTACGATTTAGATGCGGTGAAAACAGATGTAAATGCATATTTAAAATGGGAGCACGCATTTGGAAGACGGTTCAATCTGTATGCAGATCTTCAATTCAGGAAAGTGCACTACAATATGAAAGGTTTCGAAGACAACCCTTCCATATTGATTGTAAGAGACTTTAACTTCATCAATCCCAAAGCAGGTCTAAGTTATAATTACAATGGTTTAAACGCTTTTGTAAGTTATGCGCTCGGAAACAAAGAACCCAACCGTGATGATTTTGAAGCCGGGGTAAATCACCAGCCCAAAGCCGAAACGCTGCACGATTTTGAAGCCGGAATAGAAAAAAGGACATCCCATTTTAGCTATGGCGCAACCGGCTATTATATGTTGTATACAAACCAGTTGATACTGACCGGGCAAATCAATGATGTTGGTTCGTATACCCGTGTAAATGTACCCAACAGTTATCGCTTAGGCGTTGAGCTGCAGGCGAAAGCAATGATTGCAGGCTGGGTAAATGCAGGCGCTAATCTTACTGTAAGCAAAAACAAAATAACTACTTCTGACGAGTATGTTGATGACTACGACAATGGTGGCCAGGTATTGATACAGCACAAGAATGCGAACATTTCATTTTCACCTTCTGTAATCAGCGGAGTTACCATTAACCTCATTCCGATCAAAAACGCAGAGATAAGTCTGTTGAGCAAATATGTAAGCAGGCAATATCTCGACAATACGGAAGAAGTGGGCCGCAGCCTGAAACCTTACTTTGTGCAGGATGTGAGATGTAGTTATACGATCAAAAACAAGTTGTTTAAAGAGATCAGCTTTATTGCTGTAGTATATAATGTATTCAACCGAAAGTATGAATCAAACGGGTACACTTACAGCTATATTTATGGAGGTAAGACAACCACCGACAATTACTATTTCCCAATGGCCGGAACGAATGTAATGGGGGGAGTGAATATTAAATTGTAGAAGGAAGGTGGTATGTAAGCAAGTTGTGCCACACCTTGGAGGTGTGGCACAACTCTCATCAGTTATTGTATCAACTTTACAATCTTATCCAGTGGAAGAGAATTTGCAAAAGCAGTAATCTCACTATCAGAAGTATTGTTTACGTTTAAAGTAATTAACGCACTGCTTAACGGAATTTCAAGTTTGTAAGAAGGCGTGCCTCCGTTCATGTTATCTTCTTTTGTAATCCTCGATTTATAACCTTGTACTTTTATCACTTTACTTTTGCCATCACTGCCAATTCCTGCAAGCAGCGGAGAGGTCATGAAAGCATTTAAGGTACTAAGCAGAGGCGAATTGTTTACAATGTCAATGTCTGCTCTTTTGGTTCCCAAACCATAGCTGCGGTGAATGGTTGCACCTACAAAGCTTACGTTTCCTGTTACATTATCTTGCTTCACGTTTGCCGGTAAAGTATCCATTTTATCAGGAAACAATTTTATTACTTCCTTACCAATTGTAATGTCAAGCTCCTGCAGCATTTGCTGCAATGCAAAGTGGGCATCTTCCAGCTTGCCTGCCTTGTACGATGATTTGGCGGTAGCTATATCTTTCTTCATATCCTGCGACCAGGTAACTGTTGCTGCAATAAGAAATATAGGTAGTATAAATAATTTTTTCATTTTTATAGTCATTAGTGGTTAGTTGTTAGTATTTATTTTTCTCCAAGCATTTTTTTAATCCCGTCAATATCAAAGGTGTTTACTGCATTCATCATGTCTTGTTCGGTAGCAAAATTAACCCCTTCAAAAGTTAACAAGCCTGCCTGCCCAAGTTGCACCAGTACAGTGTAACCTTCATTTTGATCAAACTTTATAAGGGCTTTGTTTCCTTTGACTTTGATTTGTTTGAAATTTTGTGTTTGTCCGTTCGACTCAGTATAGTTTCCGGCAAATAAAATATTTATGAAGCCCGAATAGGTAGCATTGTTACCCGCCATAATTGTAAACTGCTTATTGTCTTTGCGGTAAATACGCTGTACGATAAGATTTGCCCATCCCCACTGTGTACTGGTAACCCGGTCTTCGAGGGTATCTTTTGGCAGCCCCGCTACAATTGCCGGCAACGAATTTAAAAGCTCTTTACCCAGTTGCAATTCTATCCCCAATAAAGCCTGCTGAACAGAGTAGCGGGCATCACTGTAATTGCCTGCGGCATTCGCAGTTTCTGCATCAGCTATTTGCTGGTTTACATCGGGTGGGGCAGTATTTTTGAGACCCTCGCCAGTTGTGTTAGAAGGGCTCCCGCTTCTGCCGCCACCAGATGCATTGCCGGAAGAACCTGCAGAGTTGTTTGACGAAGATGC
>CAXUMK010000286.1:0-7161 GCA_964251885.1 uncultured Segetibacter sp.
TCTTCAAAACCTTAAAAGAAAAAATTATTTTTGACGCGTTTCCGGACAGACACTATTTAATCAAAATGCTACACTATGAGACAGGTTACATTACATATTCACGACGAAAAGTATCCCGTTTTTATTGAACTGGCAAAGAGCCTTGACTTTGTCGAAAAAATTGAGGAAGAAGAACAAAATCTTCCGGAGAAAAGGTGTTGAAAGGCCTTAAGCAGGCTGTTAAAGAAATGAATTAAATAAAAGAAGGAAAACTACAGGCAAGAGATGCCAGGGAACTGATAGATGAGCTATAAAGTAAAAAGATGCTATCAACCCTGTAGTTGTTGGTCAAAAGACACAACAACGGCTAACACACAAAGCCTGCTAATCCCAACCATCTCAGAAACCTCCGTCAGACAAATAGCTGCATAATGATATACAAGTACAAGTGAGTGACACAACCGGAGCTTAATAGAATTATCAATGCATGTCTCCAAAAAGTTGGTTACTTTATTTGTATTCTAATTGGCCCAACAACTTCACTTCCTGCAACTTCACTTCCTTTTTGCATAATAACAACTTTACCCGCATCCCTTAACTCAAAAGCTATTTTGCGTATTTCCTTCATATACCTACGCCAATCATCAGGACTTAACTGACGTGCTACCTCTGATGGACAAATGGTTTTGTCTTTGCCACGTTTTGCAGCTAACAATAATATGGTCTCTGAAATCTTCAACATAGTTTTAATTAAACAGACTGCCGATAATACTAAAGCTTAAACAAAGTTTGTCAACCGATATGTATTGTTCCTGCTCTTTTGTCCTGCTAGGGTCTCCTGTCTTAGCCTTATATGAAGCAGGGACCCTTGCATGCAGCGTAGAGCTTGCCCCGCTTTTTGCGGTGGTCTCATGCCAACACACAACGCTGTGCTGTGGAGACCCCGCTTAGGACAAAAAGACCCGCTTCAACCAAAGAGAGCCTTAGCTTAGTACCTCTAAGGATCAGGAGTACAGTTGTGAGCTCAATTTGGTAAGGCCGCCATTTTTTCCGGATACCTGCTTTTAGCAAGGAAAGCATTGTAGTCACGGATGTTGAAAATGTCTATGATAGCCTGTTTCTTATCGGGTGTCTCAGCGTAATACGATTTGCAGATCTCGTACCCGACATAATAACCCAAATCGGAAGGATGATCAGGTCTTTCCTGGTCTCCGTTTGCTATCCAGTTGGAGTAGCGGTTGAAGTACATGTCTTTTTCAAAATCCTGCCAGATCTTTTTCTTTTTGTCTTTCGCAAAATCGTATTGCCGCTGACTGGGATTGATACCGGTGATCAATTCAGCAAAAAAGTCTGCCATTCCCTCTGCTATTGCATAAGATAAAACAGTAGTGTCGGGTTTTAGTTTATTTTGCTGGGAATGTATTAATTCATGGGCAATTATTACCGGCATACCCTTTACTTCCCTAAAACCAAGACGCGACCATTCGCTTAACTCCCCTGTTGGTATATCGTCACTTTTTGCAATCTGGTCAACACCAATTAAGAGACCGTTATCTGAAACCGTTCCTGCAGAATTTCCCCTTCCGATGAGGAAATAAATATCAGGAAATACCGCATCAGCATACAGTTGTTTAAACTTGTAAAAGCCCTGCATAATCTCATTTTTCATAGTATCTATTGAAAGCGTATTGTTCCTGATCGCGGCATAAAATTTTCGCTTCGCTTTTTGACTTGCTACAAATGCTTCTATCGTACCGATCTTGGTAGCTATGTAATCCTCTAACCCCGGCGTTGCTTTGTCAAAATACAGCGCCTGGAAAATCTCTTTTATATGTGCAGTATCTTTTTGCGCCGCATCATAAGCCTGCCAGAAATGATGGATGTCGGTAGTGATGAGTTTTGCATGGGAAGGATCACTTAAAGATTTTTTGTAAGCGTTAATGCTTTCTGCAATATTCTTCCATGATGCCGAGTTATGCAGTGATACAAGGTCTGCATCATTCATAATGCCCTCGCTTCTATAGCCATAATCATTTACTGCTTTTTTAAGGAACAGCAATGCATTACTTGTATCGCCCGTTAATGCAAAGCAGCATGCAGCATTATAATAGGCCACTTTTTTAATATAAGTTTGCTTACTACTGTCGCCCGCAACTTTGTAGGCTGTAGCCCCCGATTTATAATTTTTTGCTTTATACAAACTATCCGCTTTCGTGTAAAATTTGTTTTGCGCCAAAAGACCTGTTAGTGAAGAAACAAAGATGAAGATGAAGATGAAGATGGTTGCTTTCCTGGTCACGGGTTTTTATTTTGAAATTAATAATAAAATGGTTATTGAAGCTGATCAGAGATAATTAAGTTTTTCTGGTAGTTTAAAGCACTCTGTTTTTGTCCTGCCGGGGTCTCTCTCCTCCTCTCAGCTTCGGGTGCAGCAGGGACCCCGGCATGCAGCGCAAAGTTTGCCCCGAACTTTTTCGGGGATCTCATGCCAACACGCACAACCTTGCTATGAAGGCCCCGCTTTGACAAAAATTAAGGTTATCAGTTCACGGCCTTTCCTTTAGGTGGCGGCGGCATAGTTATACTGCACGCGGGATAAGATTGTGCATTGCTGAATAATGAACAAATGTATAAGTGTGATCCTTTTCTTTCCTTCCACTGGAAGAAAAGAAAACGACAAATCCATGATTGCAACAATGTAAAATAGTAGTATTTAGCCCGGCTCCAAAAAAAACACTGCACATTTTTATACGTCGTGAAGTATAATTCATTTTGACAGCTTTATTTAAAGAGACCAGTACATTTGCTGCTGTCATTTCTTACACTTATCAAACGAACTCCCGCAACAAGGATGTATCAACTAAAACCAAGCTTATGTATGTAGCAAGAAACCTCTCCTTTAAACTTCTTCTTAGTTTTGCATGGAAGCCTTTACTGTTCTTTTTTATTTATTCATCTGTTATTACCTGTCTTTATGAGCTTGCGGGCATCAGGTGGCTTGGTATTCCTTTCACACCAATTGGGCTTATAGGCACAGCGGTGGCGTTTTATGTAGGTTTTAAAAATAACTCTTCGTACGAACGTTTATGGGAAGCGCGTAAAGTTTGGGGCGCTATTGTAAATGCGAGCAGAACTATGGGCGTGTATGTGCTCGATTATATTCAACCCGCACATGATCTTGATTACGATGCATTAAAGGAGCATAAAAGAATAATCATCTACAGACACCTTGCCTTTATAAATGGTTTACGCATTCAGCTTCGAAGCCGAAAAATTTGGGGCGATGATGGAAATGATCCTTTTATGAATATTGTATCTCAGAACACACCTTTTGTTAATCAAAATTTATTAACTGAGATAAAGCAATTTCTGCATAATGATGAAGCCGAATATCTTCACAACAAAAAAAATACAGTAACACACATATTGCGAAAGCAAAGTGAGCACCTCAATTACCTGTTTGAAAAAGGTTGTATGACCGATTATAAACACGTAGAAACAGGAAAAATAATAAAAGAACTATACGACCAGCAGGGAGCTTGTGAACGTATTAAGAATTACCCTTTCCCCAGGCAATACGCTTTTTTTAGCGAAGTCTTTGTTTGGATTCTTGCTGTTATACTTCCTTTCGGACTGGTGGGCGAACTTGCCAAATTAGGTACAGCTTTCGTTTGGACCACCATTCCCTTAACCGTTATTATTTCGTGGCTGTTTCAGGTAATGGAGGTAATCGGCGACAAAAGCGAAAACCCCTTCGAAAACAGTGTGAACGATATTCCAATGACCTCTATTTGCAGAACGATAGAAATTGATCTTAGAGAAATGCTTGAGGAAGCAGAAATTCCGGCTAACGTGCAGCCGGTAAACAGAATTATAATGTAGCAGTTAAAGATGGTGTGTTTGGCCAGCTAAAATTGCCAGCGGAGTTGTTCGCATGCTGGCGTAACCTTTGAAAGAAGATGTAAAAAGCAAGTAAATTAAAGAATAACATGATGACAAATACAAATAGTCCCGTTTGGTTTATTACGGGCTGCTCAACAGGATTTGGAAGAGAATTAGCCAGGTTAATTTTAAGCAGAGGCTGGAAAGCCGTAATAACCGCAAGAAATATTGACCAGGTAAAAGACCTTGCCGAAGGGTACGAAAACAGCGCACTGGTGTTACCTCTCGATGTAACCAAGAAAGATCAGATAGCAACTGCGGTAGCAAAAGCAGAAGAAAGTTTTGGTAAAATTGACGTGCTGGTAAACAATGCCGGTTATGGTTACTTCACCAGCATTGAAGAAGGGGAAGAAGAAAAAATAAGGGCTCAGTTTGAAACAAATTTTTTTGGACTGGTCAATGTGATACAAGGCGTGCTGCCGGGAATGCGAAAGAAGAAGAGCGGAAATATTATTAATTTCTCTTCCATCGGCGGTTTGGTAGGTTTTACTGCAACCGGATTTTACCATGCTACAAAATTTGCTGTCGAAGGTTTGTCGGAAGCACTTTCAAAAGAAGTTGGCCCGTTAGGAATTAAAGTATTACTGGTAGAGCCAGGTCCTTTTCGTACAGACTGGGCGGGGCGTTCTACTTCACGTACACCTGTAAAGATTGATGATTACCAGGAGTCTGTCGGAAAAAGAATGGACGTTAGCCTGCAGGGAAGTGGCAAGCAGGTCGGCGACCCGGTAAGAGGATGTGAAGCGATCATTAAAGCGGTTGAAGAAGGAACGCCTCACTTACGATTGCTTTTAGGTAAGATGGCTTTTAACCTTGCCATTGAAAAGGTGGATGCAATGAAAGAAAATTTCAATGTCTGGAAAGATCTGTCGTTAAGTGCTGATTTTCCTGAGAATGAAGTATAAGAATATAGCCATACTTTCAGTAGTGTAAAAGGTGAGTCATTTAGGTAAGCAATGTTGTTCTTATTGAGCATTGATTATTGAACATTGAGAATTGAATATTTGGATTTTTGTAAAAGAATACAATCATTTTTTTGAACCCTACGGCAGAATTTCTATTTAGCATTGTTGCGTCGCACACTTGTACTATTTATTCAATATTCAGCAAGTGCACGAACTCACAAGTCCAGAAGTATCATTATTTATTTAAAACAATATAGAAAACAAGAAAACTTTTCCCTCTTGTTTATAACCCTAAAATGAATAACAATGAAAGTATTAGTTGTCGGTGCTTCAGGCACAATCGGAAAAGCAGTAACGCAGCTTTTTAAAGACAAGGGACATGAAGTGATTCAAGCTTCCCGTTCTACCAGCCCCGGCATTGATTTTACCAAACCTGAAACAATCGATCAATTTTATGAGCAGTTAGGGCAGGTAGATGCTATAGTAACTACAGCAGGCGATGCAGCCTTTGTATCACTCGATCAATTAAATGACGCTCAAATTCAATTATCCCTGCATAGTAAATTGATGGGGCAGATCAATATGGTTCGCAAGGGACTTTCGAATCTTAAACCTAATGGAGTTTTTGTAATTACCGGTGGCATACTGGCTTATTCTCCCTTGCCTCAAACTTCAATGATTGCTATGGTAAATGCCGGACTGGAAGGATTTGCCAGAGCCGCCGCTTTAGATATGACCGGCGGTCGCAGAATAGTAATTGTACATCCACCGTGGGTAGCCGAAACAGCAACCGCTTTTGGTATGGATGCCGCACCATGGCCTGACGCAGCCAAAGTTGCCGAAGCTTACCTTAGCGCTATAGAAGGAAATGAAAATGGTGTACCGGTTTTTGTAAATGGTTATGAACCTTCAAAGTAAATGACTGCTGGTTATACAGCAGCTATTATCATTTAAAAAAATGATTAGCGGTTTTTCGCTAATGCATCCTAAAAAATAATTACATACCAATGCTGCTTCCGGTATTAGATATAGAATCAACCGCCCGGGAATTGGCTGCCTTTTGCTGGCTATTAGATGAAATAAAAGGTAGTTGCGAAGATTTGAACCTCCGTTGGAAGATTGCGCGGCTGTCAGGCGTAGCACAAGAATTTAATGAACAGTTTTTGGAAGAATTTAATCTTTGGCAAATAGATGTGACAGATTATTATAAAAAACTTTCAGAACGATTACCAGAAAACGATAAAACAGAAAGGCTTTTATCTCATGCTTTTCAATCAGCAGCAACTTTGGATTCTGCCTTGTATAAAGAGTTTAAGCCTACTCCGCAATTTAAGAATACAATAAAATCAATCAGAAAAGAGACGCTTCGTTTGCTTCATGAACAAAAGGGATGGGTGGATGAAGACGAATAATACTTTTGTTGGCGGGTACATCACCGCCAACCCTTGTTTAATTGTAAAGGGATAAGTTAACGACTCTTTGGCTTGTAGAATAAAGAATGAAAAGCACAAGTGTGCGACGCAACGATGACTCATAGTAGTAATTCAGCCCGGCTCAAAAAAATACTCCTCACTTTTTATGCCGTTGCAGGTGTTATTACCTGCAACATACATCTTAAAAGCATACATCACCATGACACAAAGTTTTCCGTTGGTCTACCCATGCATTTCAAAATTGTCGTTTGTAACCCCTGGCAAAAGCGGGAAAGCAAAATTTTATTCTCCTATAAGATAACAAAACCCTTTCAATTGCTGTTAGTAATTTTGTAATATAAAAGCGAATAATGCGGTTCATAAAACAAAGTTTAGTTATTGCAATTATCAGTTTAGGCGTGTGTGCAAGCATTGCGGCAATCCATATCGGCAACGAGCCTTTTGAGGGTGGTACTTACATAGAACCAAGCGAACAACAGGGCGGAGATAAGCAAAAAGGTTACGACTACCTGGTAAACGGCGATTACCTCAAGAGCGGCCTGGGCTATAATTACTATGTTCTACTCAATGGGAAAGACAAAAGGAATTATTTAGGAAGAACCGGTAAGGCTGCAAATGTCGCCTACAACTTCAACCTGATTAAAACAACACAAAGCAAGAACCTGGTGGTGCCCAACTGTTTACAGTGTCACGGGCAGGTTTTTGACGGAAAGCTGATCATTGGTCTTGGCAATACATTTCTCGATTTTAGCAAAACACCCAAAAAAAATGACATAAAAGGTAGTATTGCACGGCATATCATGCAACTGGTTTCGCCAAATCAATACCAGTCGTCAAGGGTGCTGATAAGATCATTTAGTACAATTGCTCCCTTTCTGCAAACCGAAACACAAGGTGTAAAT
>CAXUMK010000287.1:0-7049 GCA_964251885.1 uncultured Segetibacter sp.
TAACCAAAGAAAATTCAAGAAAGGAACGAAACAGCCCATTCCTTTCATCGTTCCCTGATTAAGCTTTTCTGCTACTGTGGCTTTAGCATTTGTATTTCATGCGTATTCTTTTTTGGATTGTCTTGTTAAAAGCATTTTGCTACTGTGCGCATGCTTCAAGTCCCCCTTCGGGGGATTTAGGGGGCTGCATCTAACGTACAACAGAAAACTCTTTGAAGAAAACTTCTTCCTGCTCAGTTGAAATTACTTCCATCACATCTGCCCTTCTCGGCCCCTGCTTGCACCAGTTTACAAATTCCTGTAACTGGTTTTTACTTCCAGTTACTACTGCTTCGACATCGCCTGAAGGCGTATTTTTTATCCATCCTGTTATGCCGAGTTTCTCTGCTGTTTCTTTTGCCGAGGCCCGATAAAATACTCCCTGCACTTTTCCTTTTATCAATAAATGAAGTGTTGGCATAAACCTTTGTTTCAGGTGAAAGAATGTAAGAAAGCGTAAGGTTTGGAATGCTAAAAACCATTTCTAATACCTGTGCAGCTTTCGGTTATAAAAAACTATTTTGCACAATTATCTTTCCTTACCAAAGGAAAGAATTATACCAGCTAAGAGTAAAATCATGGAACAAATAACGGTACGAAAAGCTTCTCTTAGTGATGTAGAAAAGCTTTTCCAGTTTGAACAAGGTGTTATCAATGCCGAACGTCCTTTCGACAGTACGCTGCAGGATGGACACATCCATTATTACGACTTGAAAAAAATGCTTTCAGATCCACTTGTTGAAATTGCTGTTGCAATATCAGGCGATGAAATAGTCGGATGCGGATATGCACGCATCGAAAATGCAAAAAAACCTTTTTTTAAATACCAGCAACATGCTTACTTAGGTTTTATGTATGTTGACCCGGCACATCGCGGAAAGGGCGTAAATAAAAGAATTATTGAAGCTTTGAAACAGTGGTCTCTTTCCCAAAATATAACTGAAATGCGGCTTGAAGTTTACAACGGTAACACTGACGCCATCAAGGCTTATGAAAAAGCCGGGTTCACGAGGCATATTATAGAAATGCGTATGGGGTTAACAGAAGATTGAGTGCATATTTTATAATTCCAGTTAAAAGAAGGAACGTATGATAAACCTCTGCATGGAAACCTAAGTTCAAATACTTAAAAACTTATTCTAATGTCCAAAGAGTTCAACGATCTAAAGCTGATAGCTAGATGCCACAAATTGCTCCAACATCCATCACCCACTATTGGTACTACTCTTGTTGCCTTAAAGGTTATCCTCTTATCGAATTGAGAGTTCAAGTTTTCTATTCAGTCCTTGTTCAATTAGTCTGTATAAAGTTGACAACTGGATGTCCGCTCTGCCATTCTCAATACGTGAAATGTAACTTTTTTTAGTACCCGTTTTTTCAGCCATTTCAGCCTGTGTCAAATTTGCTTTCTCTCTTTCTTCTTTTAATAATTCGCCTAAAATAAAAGTTTGTGCTTTCATTTCAAATTGGGTACGTGTGGAAGTACCGTGAGATCCATATTTCTGGTCTAAATGAGTGTCCCAGGAAACGACTTTATTTCTTGACTTTTTCTCTATTTCCTTCTTCATTGTATGTATTTAATTTTTTATCAACGAAATATTGTTTTTTCAGCTTTTTAGCAAGTTCAATTTCTGATTTCGGCGTTTTCTGCGTCTTTTTTTGAAAAGCGTTTATCAGTACAACTAAATTCCCTTCATCGAAGAAGCAGAAAATTCTATAAATGTTACTTTCAAATTCAATCCTTATTGCAAAAATCCCATCCGTATTTTCAAGATGTTCAAAATATTTTTTTGGAATATGGTCAACTGTCTTAACTAATTCAAAAACCCAGTCAATCTTAGCTTGCAAGTCTTTATCAAGCTTATTATAAAAGTCAAAAAAGTATTTGCCATAAGTTGATATTTTTCTGCTCACGCACTAAAGGTAACGAATTGGTGAACAAAATCTAACAGAAAAATTAGGTTGTGAAATTTGGCGATTAGAAATTGTGAACTATACTTCCGCCTTATAAGCTTTCCGTAAACGACACAAGTAGTGCATTGCTGACTATGGAACAGATAGCACAAGTGTGCGACGCAACGTAAGCCTCATAGTAGTAACTCGCCCGGCTCAAAAAAATCTAATCTCTTTTTTATGCCTTGTGCAGTATAACCGGATTTTAAAAATTTGTCATTCCGACGCGGCCTGAAATGCACCCATTGTGCAACTACTCCCTACTACCTACTACCTACTCTTCACTCCTCACTCACTACTCCCTCACTACTCCCTACTCTCAACTCTTCCAATACGTTAAAACCAAACTATTCATCCTGTTAACGGTAGAAAGGGTAACTATTTTAATATTTTTGACCCCATAACTGCACATCTTGAAAACATTCTTTATTTCCTTTCTCTCCCTATTCTTCACCGCTGCCTCAGCCCAGGAAAAACCGAAGATTCCTTTAATGCGTTTGATCATTCATGAGAACATTGTAAAAAACCAAAGAAAGATCGACAGGCTCGATGATAGTGAAGACCACAAGGTTACTGCGGGTAATGAAGAAGCAACCCGCAAAGCGACCACTGCCCTTTTTGATAAAGTTGATGAGATAACGAATAACATTGAAGCAGATACGCTTTTGGATTTCAATGGTAAGATGAAATATCTGCGCGGACTGAATGATGTACTCACCTCTTTTGCCGTTTCGGCGCGTTCTGAAAATGGTGTTCGCCTTGAGCAGATCAGCGAGCTGATACCGGCTTTTGCAGCAGCTATGAACCTTGAGAAAGCCGGAGCTTCTTTTAAAACGCTGATCGAAACCGGTTCGCCCGAAACAGGGGAAATATTATTAAGCACTTCTATTTTCTCTCAAAACCCGGGCTTTGCCGAAAGCAAAGCATGGGTGCAAAGAACAAGACACCAAATAAAACCTGAACAAATTTTACCTGCTCTCGCAAGAAATCCTGATAATCCTGCTGCAGACAGTCTCATCAAAACGGTTGCTTATATAAACCCCGAGGACTTGTATACTTATGCCCAGGCCGGCGATGACCTTGCCGTTCTCATTCAAAATCACAGCGACCCGCTTGTGAAAATGATCAGCAGGCTGGCGCAGATGAATACCGGCCGCCTCTACTTTCCATTCCTCGATAACCTGTACAGGGGAAAGACGACAATGGAAGAAGTGGAGGCTAACATGGATGATAAATACAAATACTTCAGGCTGCTGGTAAATACCGAAATTGACTATGCCGGACGATTTCGACGCGGAGACACTCCTCTTGTGATGACCACGCTTTCTGAGATGATAAAGAGTAAAGCAGTGGAAGGTTTTATAAATGTGATCAACGGATTGCACGACGCGCCGGATGGCATTCGCATGAGAGAAGTGGAGCCTTTAAACTCTCAGGAGCTGTATTACCTGTGTGTGATGGGAGACCCCGAAATATATACAAGCAGCTATTTAAAAGTGTACAGCAGAATGTTTCAGCGGCTTAAGATCCAGAGCAGCGATACTTTGCTTGCTTTGGTAAACCATGATTTTTTTAAGAAGTTTATCAAGATGGCAGCCGGTTACAATACGCTCGATCATTTTCTTGGAAAGATGCACAAAGGAAACGCACAAACACTAATGAAAGCTTTTGCCGCAAACCTTGAAAAGACCACCAATCTTGAAAATGCCGTGGATGTGGCTGACTCTTATGCAAGCATTTCCAGCGAACTATTGCGCAAGTTGATACTCGAAGTAACCCAAAAGAGCTATGCTGAGTTGCAGAAAAGTGATAACAAAAGGGGCATCGTTATTTATGATATCCTCAACAGCATTTTCGAAAGCCTCGACCCTGCAAACAAGATCGATATATCTGCTAAGTTCGGCATTCCCACCGTGTATTCAGTTAAAAACAGTGCGCTCAAAAACGCAGCAGGACGCATCATCATACAACAGTTCTTTTACGGCGATAAAGACGGATATGCTGAGTTCAGCAATTTCAGGTCGGCCTACAGCAATGCAAACTGGAAGACCACAGATAAAGGTGAGTGGATAGAAGTGAGTTCTGTAAAAGGCACGCCGGTTACCATCTACTCCAACAAACCGCTAAATGCTGCAACCGATCAGGATGCCCATGCACAGGCCGATTTGAGCGATTACCTCGAAGAGAGAGATTTGAGCCCGACAGTCGTTATACACCGGGGACATAGTTTTTACGTACCGTTTACCATAAAGCAACTGGCGCCCACTGCCCGCATCGTATTGTTGGGAAGCTGTGGCGGATACCACAATATCGGAGGCGTTTTAAACATAGCGCCCACTGCGCAGATCATAGCAAGTAAGCAGGTAGGCAGCGGCACCATCAACCAACCCATGATCGTAAATCTGACCGAAGATATGCGGCTTGGCAAAGACCTCAACTGGCCGCAAAAGTGGAGGCAGTTTGCAAAACTCTTTGGCAACAACGACCGGTTCGACGATTACATTCCGCCACACAAAAACCTCGGGGCAATTTTTATTATGGCCTACAAAAAGATGTTAGGCAACGAGGGATCGTAGTTATTTTATTTGGTAGCCGGCAACATATCTTTGTGCATCTTCTCTTGCGTCGCACTCTTGTACAGTTTTTTCTTTATTCGGGCTAAAGAGATGACAGTTGGTAGATGACTGATGACAGAGGAACTTTCTTCTCCGTCAACTGTCAACAAACATCTGTCAACTTCTTTTTGCTTGTCGCAACGACAATCTAAAAATGTGAATTGGAAGTATTGAAAATGAATCAGTTTAAAATCCGTGCAATGAATGTAGGTTTGTATATTTATGAGTTACCAGCAATACTTGAAAAACCCCTTCGATAACTTAAAAATTTATTTGGAATTATAAGTTAAGTTTATAAGATAAAGCAACATATAATGAAGTTTCACCCCTTTTACTTAATTCTAATATTTCTCTTACTATCTGGTTGCAAAGGAAATGTAGAGGATATAAAAACACCAGTTTTTGGAAACTTAGAATTGGGGTCAAAAATTAATGACTACTATAAAAAAGTTGACTCCTTACGAAGTAACCATTCTATTTATTTTAATGACAAAAACTCTGCATACTTTGTAATTGAGGAAAAAGGGATATTAACATTAGACCGATTAGTAATATTTCCTTTCATTTTTTACAATTCAGATTCAATTATTACGAAAATTTGTTATTATCCTTATGATTTTGAATTAATGGGTCTTCCAGAAAATAATACTTTAACTGAAAAGCAAAAAGAATCAATTACCAGTGGTAACTTGAAAGAATTGTCCTTATATGAAAAGATTCTCAAATCTTTTTACGTGGAGACGTCTTCAATTGGAGCTGATTTTTACGCTCCAAATCTGTCCAGTAATGCATTTTTCCCCTATCAGGGTGCATTTAGAAAAATTGAAAAAATTATAAATGCAAAATATGGAAGTCCTTCAGATACCGTAAAAAATGGTAACGTTTATGATAATAGTTCTTTTGGAGCAGAAGAATATATTTGGAGACTTGATAAAATGAATATTCGCTTAATTACCAAAAAATTTCCTGAAAATGATAACGGTGTTTATAAATTCTATAATGTTCTTATTTATGAATTTAATGAAAAAACCAGAAAGAAATATAACTTGAATTCAACCAACAACGATTTAAATAAGACTTTTTAAAAGACTATATATGAGTGCAGTAAATACCTTGGCCATCCCATTAGAATTTGATACTATTTTAGGGAAAGAAATTAAAATACATTCTTATCCTGTAATTCCATTAAGCGTTTATAATAGTTGTTTTACAATACTAATTGTTGGATACAAATTAGTTGATGGTGCAAAAAAACTAATTTCTGTTGCTATTATAAATGATAACAACAAGGAAATATTAAAGTTTGTAGAGAGTACTGAAGGTATAGAAGGATATTTTACAATTATTGAAAGTGACGCTGAAAAGCAAAATCAAATTAAAGCTCATTTAGAAAAATATCCAGAACTGCCTTTTTGACCAATTTCAACCTTGTCCCTTTTTATTTCATCATCTCTTAGGGACAGAATAGTACTGCTGGTAACAAGAGTATTGTCAATAGTGGGGGCTGGACGTCCGAGCAATAGGCTTCAGTTCGTTATCAACTTGGGGCTCGGGCGGAAGGAACTCTTTTGAACATTACAACAAATTTTTTCATCTTGGAATAAATAATGAACTTCGGTTGCCAGGCGGAGGTTTTTCAATTTCCCCACCATCGGCAATACATTTTCGTTAGCTGTAATAATTCGTGACATGAACGAAATTCCCAGAAACAAAAGGACGGAACACAGATTTACCGCATTTATTGACTACTACTTGAGTTTCCCAAACTATTTAGGAAGCTATAAAAGAAGCTTTGATATTTTAATCAAAGATGTTATAGAAACAAAGTCTCATGTAGATTATATAGCTTATCCCATACTGTTTCTTGCAAGACATTGCATGGAATTAGGGTTAAAAACTAACATTCGCTACTTCTCAAAATATTCATGCAAGGATGATTATACGGTTGCTGGAACACATGATTTAGAGAAACTGTTTAAAGCATTCAAAATGCATGTAAACGAAACTTTTGTTACCCTTAAAGCTAAATACGGTATTACTGCTGAAAAGGAAGATAAAAAATCATTTAACGATTTATGTAGTGAGGTTGAGAAATTGAATACGACTTTTCATGCTTTAGATAAAAATTCAGACGCATTTAGATATCCAATTGACAAAGAGCAGAATCCTTCCTTTCAAAGGGGAGACAGAATAAACATTATTGACGTAGCTGAATTGCTTGAAAAAAGCATGACGCTATTTGTTCATACCGCTGACGTCTTTTCAAAATATACAGATTACGCAGATGAGATAGAAAATTATTATGAAGGGCTTATGCAAGACCAATATGAACAAAACATTCCCTACTGAAAATAATACTTCTGCCAACAAACATTAAGTGGAGTAATGAAAAGCCCCAAAATTAAGCCCCGTTGCCTGTGAGGTAGCGGGGCTTTTTGTTCT
>CAXUMK010000288.1:2500-7048 GCA_964251885.1 uncultured Segetibacter sp.
TAATCTGATTTTCTCTTTTTTTCTTTTAGTTATAACTTTACACATTCCCTTAAAAACTCTTAATCCTTAAGAGAGAGAGAAGTCACAAAAAAAGCTTATCACTTATTCTATTATTCTATGCTTTTTAAGAACTATCCCTCTTTTTGCAAAGCGGGCGGCAAAGATAAGAGCAGGAATTTACTCACCAAATCTTTCTTCAAAAATTAGTACTAAAAAATAGTTAAGGGTGTAGAATTATAGATTGAATCGGGAAAATTAACTGCAGTTAAAAAAAGCCCTTTGGAAGGAGTCGAAAAATCGGCTTTAGTACAATCGCGTACTTCTATAATACCCCTGAAATCCTGCAACGAAATTGCTCCTCTGCCTACCTGCAACATTGTTCCAACTAAACCACGAACCATCCCACGGAGAAAACGGTTTGACACAACATTATAAACAATACACTCATTATTTATAGTCCAGGCACTTTTTGTAATGGAACAAAGATTTGTATGTGTTTGTGTGTTTCTTTTAGAAAAAGATGTAAAATCCAGATAATCCATAATTATAGATGCTGCCTGCTGCAATGCTTCGAAATTTAGAGTATAAGGATAAAACCACGCTATGTCGGTCAGGAAAGGGTTTTTAGAAGAGTATATATAATAAGTATACTCCCGGGAAACAGCATCAAAACGGCAATGCGCATTGCTTTGAACAGGAGTAATTGATTTTACAGTAATATCTGCAGGAAGGACAGAATTTAGATTATACAAAATTCTTGCGGGCAATTCAAAATCAACATCTGTATGAAAATAATTCTGATAAGCATGCACACCGGCATCGGTACGTGAGGAACCTGTTAATGCAACAGGCCGACGAAACACAATTGACAGCGCTCTTTCTATCTCCCCCTGTATGGTAGCAGCATTATTTTGAATTTGAAAACCTGCATACTTTGTTCCTTTATACGCAACTTCAAGAAAATACCTCATTAAAACAGTTTTAGAGAAGTAATATTATTGAAGCATTGCTTTAAAGCGGGTTACATACGCCGGGTCGATAAATTGTGATTGTAACGTAGAATATTGAGAAGCATCGGCAACAGATACAAAAGATGCATCAAAGAATTTAAACCTTCCTTCATCAGAAAGAAATAAAGTGGAAAGGTTCTTGATCTGGCTGGTGGTAAAGCATTTATTGCGGTACACTTTTTTAGCTTCACTTATCATTTTTTCATCTGAGGTTTCCATCGCCATTCTTTTTCTAAGCTTTGCGTAATCTTCGTCAGTTGCGACGTTTTTACAATTGCTGTTTTCCATAACCTTTGGTGGTTCTGGCAGTGTTTGTACTGTCTGAACTGTGTCTTTTTTTGGCGCTACATTAATGTCAAGAAACTTTATGTCACTTTTATCGGAAGCAGATGATGATGATTGAGTAGCAGATTTTAATGTATCTACGGTGTTTGTAGAAGAATTACCTGAAACTGAAACCGGGTTACCTGTGGCTTCAGAGGCAGATGATGAAGGAATGATCACTTGTATCGTATCTGTTTTTTTACCGGTTTTATCCACATAAGATAATTGCACACCTTCTGTTCCTTCTACTTGTGATACTTTTTTTACATCATCTGTATTGACAGGTTCAGCCTTCGGTTTTTCAGTTACCAATACAAGTTTTGCCGTATCTGCGGAAGCAGAATTACTAACCGGCAGAGATGCTTTTACATCTTCATGTTTTGCCACCGGTAAGTTTGCAGTATCTGTTACTGCCGCAGTACTTATATGTGTTGTGTCTTTCTTCTTTTTATCAAAAGAGATAATTGGATCTTTGTCTTTTGGTTTTGCGCCTTCGCTTAGTGCAGCCGCTACTACATTGGTATTACTGGCGGTGGTCATTGTTACATCCAGCGTTTGCAGGTTAAATAATCCCCATCCCTTTTCATTAAAATTCTTTAAGTTATAACCGAGGTCTTTTTTATCGATAGTACATTGAAATGTTTGTTCAGGATAAGCATTTTGCGCAAAGCCAATAGTCAGATTATAACTTCCATCGGTAAGTTTGGGAATAATGACATAGCCTGATATAGTAGAACTATACAGTTTTCCATTTACAGAAACATAAAAGGGCTGACTATTATCAGATTGAATAAAAACAAAGTGCTTTTCCTGCGCTTCGAGGTGATTTAAACAGAATGAAAGAAAGAATATACCAAGAAAATATTTCATTTAGTTATGAATTGAAAAAGTTGTTTTGGAGAAATAATTATGAAGACAAAGCTATATAAAACTGTGGTTTTTATTTTACAACTAAATATTAATAGCGTAGGCGGGCAGATTTCCCAAAATCAACTGATAGATTATATAAATTGCATTCTCCTTTTTCAGTTCAAAAATGAAATGAGCCGCTGTATAAATGAAAAGGTGATAGCAGGATTTTTAAACTGCAATTACTTTGAACGTGTAAATTGTAAAGGAGACTTTTTGCAATGAAACGAATGCTGCACAATGATTTGCCGATGAACGTACTGCGACGCAACGATGTATAAACGGAGATAAAATGCCTGTAACATAAAAATAAAAAAAGCCTTTGGGCGAGTAATGAAAGCCATTATAGATTGCAACAATTTTTATTGCTCGTGCGAACGGCTGTTTAGACCCGACCTGCTGCACAAACCGGTTGTTGTACTAAGCAACAACGACGGTTGCATTATTTCGATAAGTGACGAGGCCAAGAAGCTCGGCGTTAAAATGGCGACCCCGCATTTTATGGCTAAAAAAATAATTGAAGAACATAAGATTGCAACGTTTTCATCGAACTATAACCTGTATGGAGACCTGAGCAGGCGGGTTATGGAGACAGTAAAAACGCTGATACCCGAAGAGTGTGTGGAAGTGTACTCGGTAGATGAAGCTTTTCTTGACCTGAGTTTTGTTCCTCATGACCAATTGCATAAAGTAGCCGGCGACATTAAAGAAAGAGTGGAATTATGGACGGGCATTTCGGTATCAATAGGCGTTGCCCCGACAAAAACATTAGCCAAAGTAGCTAATAACAGAGCCAAGAAAGATAAAAAAGGAACGGGCTGCATACAGGTGTTGGATACCGAAGAAAAAATAGCGGAAGCTTTACAAAAAACACCGGTTGGTGATGTATGGGGAGTAGGTTCGCGGTCGGCATTTAAGCTTGAAAATATCGGTATCACAGATGCATGGCAACTGAAACAAATGCCCGAAGAATGGGCACGCAAAAACCTGGGCGGAGTTGTAGGCATGCGCCTGATAAAAGAATTGCGCGGAGAACCGGCTATCGAACTGGAAGAGCAACTGAAGAACAAAAAAATGATTAGCACCAGCCGTATGTTTGGCTCTCCCGTTACCGAAATAAAAGACGTGAAAGAGGCGGTCGCAACCTACATATCGAGGGCGGCAGAAAAACTGAGGCGCCAGCAAAGTGCAGCGAGGCTGATTACGGTATATGTGGTGCCCAAAGAAAAAGGTGACCATGTAAAATTTAGTCATGGGCCAACGGAGTCAGCTTACGTTATTTTATCCAATGCCACTTCTGCTACCAACGAACTGATAAAACCTGCGATGCAACTTGTAGACCGCTTGTATAAAAAAGGTAGCATGTATAAAAAAGCAGGTGTAATACTTGGCAGCCTCGAACCCGATGCGTCTATACAGGCAAACCTCTTTGTGCCCGCCACCGAAAACAATAAGCGGCGGCTCATGGATGTGCTTGATAACATCAATTTTAGTATGAGGGATGATATGGTAAAGTTTGCCTCGGCAGGAACAGAAAAAAACTGGAAAATGCGCCAGGAGTTACGAAGCGACCGGTACAGCAGCCGGTGGGAAGAAATAAAGCAGATTGGCTGATAGCCGAAAAAAAAGAAGAAAACTTCTTTGCTAAATCGCCTCCTTGTTTCTCATCTTATTCAATTAATCAATTTATTTTTTTGGTGACCGGCTTTATATCTTTTATCAGCAGCCGTTGCGTCGCACACTTTTACTGTAGTTCTAAAAATCAGCAGGTTCATTTTTTTGTTACATACAAATTGCCGGATCAAAGGTCGCAAACAACCTGTCCTTTTGCAGTCTTACAAACTTTTCGTATCAACTAACAATTACATATCCCTAACTTTAGCCCAAACCATTATTGCCAACTTAATATGAAAAAATGTAGTCTTTGCCTGTCGCTGCTGATCTCAGTTTTTTACGCTTTCGCAGAAGTACGTTTGCCTTCCCTTATAACCGATAACATGGTATTGCAACAGCAATCTTCCGTTGCTTTGTGGGGTTGGTGTAACCCAGGCGAAAAAATATTTATAACAGCCTCGTGGAATAATAAAACAGACTCAGTAACCGGCACCCGCGATGCCAACTGGAAGATGATGGTTCAAACTCCTGCAGCAGGCGGACCTTATACTGTTACAATCAAAGGCGCAAATACCATTATCCTCAAAAACGTAATGATAGGCGAAGTATGGTTTTGCTCGGGGCAGTCAAACATGGAATATCATTCTTTCTATGCCGGCTCCAGAGACATTCAACCCGAATTTAAAAACCC
>CAXUMK010000289.1:0-6658 GCA_964251885.1 uncultured Segetibacter sp.
TGTCATCTTCAAAGAACTTGTTTGGGAACCAAAAATCAATTACTCGCAATGACGCAACAATTGGAATACACCCGATTGAAGCGCTCCTTGCTGGATTAAATTTTTTTTATAAAAATTTCTACAATTGGCATTTTATACTATTTTTAACAATCACTCCAATTATACCACCTGCAATTCTTAATAATCAAACTTAACTATCCATGCGCTTAAAAATCTACGCAAGTATTTTAACTACTACTGTCATCTTGTTTTCTTTGTTCAATCAGGCTTTTGCACAGATAAGTCCTAAAACGATAAGAGAAATAAAATTACTGTTACAGGAAAAGGAATCCCGTTCTCCTGCCCAGAAAAAAATGGACTCCCGGTTGCTGCAGGCAGCAAGGGAAAAGCGTGGTCAGAAAATGACTGCCGGGGTTGATTTGCAACCTGCCAATGTAAACCCTGAACGCGATGGAAGAGTGAAGGTTGATATACACGCAGAAGTAACAGATGAACTGATTAATAAAATTGTAGCAGGCGGCGGAACAATCATCTATCCGTCAAAAGAATACCACACCGTTCGTGCTGTAATAAATCTTGCCAGCGCCGAAACAATAGCAGGTTATAACGAGGTTAAGTTTATAGAACCCGCAGTGCTTTCGCAAACACAGGGAAGCGGCGATCCTAATCATTCTGCAAAAAAGCAGGTAACGATGCCATCCGTAACCATTCCTGTTAAGGTGATTAAAAGAAGTGTAAGGCCGCGGCCATCTATGGCTGAGAGAAGACAAAGGATAGAAGATGCAGTAAAAAAATATCTTCAGGAAAGACAGGAAACCAACCAGTTGGTATTAAATGCAGGTATTGCCAACTCTGAGGGTGATCATTCGCACAGGGCGGATGATGCAAGAAACAGGTTTGGATACGCAGGACAAGGCATTAAGATAGGAGTATTGTCAGACAGCTATAATGCGCTAGGTGGTGCACCAGCAGACGTGCTGAGTGATGACCTTCCCGGCACCGGAAATCCTTTTGGCAACACTACTCCGGTTACAGTTGTGGCCGATTATGCCGGCGGCGAAGATGAAGGACGCGCCATGCTGCAGATAATACACGATCTGGCGCCAAAAGCACAGCTTTTCTTTGCTACAGCCGATATCAGCGAAGCGAGTTTTGCAAACAATATTGTGGCTTTACGCACTACATACAATTGCGATATCATTATCGATGATGTGGCTTATTTTGATGAGCCGGCATTCCAGGACGGCATAGTAGCACAGGCAGTGAATACTGTAACAGCAGCAGGCGCGCTTTATTTTTCCTCAGCAGGTAATTCGGGTTCTGTGGCTTTAGGCACTGCAGGTGTATGGGAAGGAGATTTTAACGATGCCGGCTCTCCTGCTTTCACCGGCGGAAGCAAAATAGGCACCATTCACAATTTCGGTTCTACACCGGCTAATGGCGATTCAATATTAGCAATTGCATCAGGTGCTTATAACTTACAATGGTCAGATCCCTGGGGTGCATCTGCCAACGATTACGATCTTTTTCTTGTTAGCTCAGCCGGAACGGTAAAGGCAAGTTCTACCACCGTCCAGAGCGGTACACAAAATCCTTATGAAGCATTTGCGCCACCTACATTGGCAGCAGGTGACCGGTTAATAGTATTTAAGGCTGCAAGCGCTGCAGTAAGAGCAATCAGCCTTAATTCAAACCGTGGTAGATTGAAAGTAGCAACGACAGGCCAAACTCACGGTCATGCCGCCGCCGCGGATGCTTATGGCGTAGCTGCTATTCCCGCCACAAATGTTCCGTTTGTAAATACCAATACAGTAGAAACTTTTACTTCGGATGGACTGCGACGTATATTTTATAATGCAGATGGTACAGCGGTTACTGCCGGTAATGTATTGTTTTCAACGAATGGAGGAACGGTAAGAAACAAACCCGATATAACTGCTGCCGATGGCGTATCTACGACTTTGCCCTCGAGCACAGGACTTAATCCATTTTTTGGAACCTCTGCAGCAGCCCCACATGCGGGTGCAATTGCAGCTTTAATCAAATCGGCCAGTCCTTCAATGACTTCTGCTCAAATAAGAAGTCTTCTAACCAGTACTGCTTTGGATATACAGTCTCCTGGCTACGACAATGTAAGTGGTTACGGTGTACTGCAGGCATACCAGGCTATGGTGCAGGTTAACCCTGCGCCGCTTCCTTATATAAATTTAGGTACAACTACTTTTTCAGAA
Source organism: uncultured Segetibacter sp. (assembly GCA_964251885.1). Lineage (GTDB taxonomy): Bacteria > Bacteroidota > Bacteroidia > Chitinophagales > Chitinophagaceae > Segetibacter. The sequence continues at coordinate 2,232 of CAXUMK010000289.1, forward strand.
GGTTCCTATTCAAACGCCAATGGATCAATAGATCCAGGTGAAACAGGTAAGTTAGTTGTTCAATTAAATAATTCATCGTTAGTAAATGCAGCAGGTGTAACTGCTACTGTTACATCCGCTACTTCAGGGGTAACAATTACGCAGGGTTCATCAAACTATAATACAATCAATTCGGGCACTAATGCCAGCAATACAGGTACACCTTTTATGTTTGCTGTTAATAAATCAGTTGCCTGCGGAACCGTAATTACTTTTCAAATCAAGATAACATTCAGCGGCGGTGTAGGTACTGTTGGTTATATAGTAACTACTAAAGTGGGCCAATTGATCACACCTGGCAATATATCATCAACATTAGGTTCTACCCCACCAACAGGTTCGGGTTACACTGTTACAACAGGTCAGCAAACCGGCAGACTGGTAAGGGGAACTGCAGCTTCTACCTGTGCTGTTCCTGTTGCTAATCCCGGTCTTACAGCAACTACAGGTTCACGTCAATACGACGCTTATACATTTACAAACACTACAGGTGCAAGTCAATGCTATACTGTTACTCTAACAAGTTCTAATGGTCTTAATATTTATACTGTAGCGTACAATAGCAGCGGCTTTGTTCCTTCTAATCCAAGCACTAATTACCTGGCAGAGCCAGGTCAGTCAGCTAACACACAGACTTATAGCTTTACTGTTGCTGCAGGGGCCGCGTTTACTGTAGTTGTGCACGACGTAAATGTTACTCCGGCTTCTAACTCGCCATACAATCTGTCGGTTACTTACATCGGATGTGGTGCTGCACCTGCCTGTACGCCGGTTACAATAACCACTTCATCCATTGCTGGTGGTGCTACAGGCAGCGCTTATACACAATCTTTTAGCGCCACTGGTGGAAGCGGATCTTACGCTTTTTCAGTAAGCGGTGATCTGCCTGCAGGTCTTTCATTTTCAGGAAATACTTTGTCAGGTACACCTACACAGGCAGGAAGTTTCCCGATAACTGTTACTGCAACAGATTTAACAGGTTGTCCCGGCGATTCTAAAAATTATACACTTGTAATTGCCGGAGTTGCACCTGCATCTGTAACCTCTACTGCAGGAACGCCACAGACAGTTCTGCCCGGAGCTACATTCCCTGTTGCATTACAGGTAACTGTGAAAGATGCCGGTAACAATCCATTAAGCGGCGTTAACGTAAAATTCACAGCACCACCGCAATCATCTGCAAGCGGAACATTTGCAGGGGGTGACACAATTGTAACTATAGTTACAAATAGCAGCGGTATAGCTACAGCCCCCACATTTACAGCTAATAGCAAAACCGGGTCTTATACTGTAACGGCTGCAGTAACAGGCGTTGCCACACCTGCTAATTTTAGTTTAAACAATACATGCCCTGCAAGTTTTGTAGTAACCAGCAATGCAGATAGCGGTCCCGGTACATTACGTGATATCATTAATAATGCATGTGTGGCAAGTACGGTAACTTTCGATCCTTCGGTTACTAATATTACTTTAACCAGCGGAGAGTTAGCTATAACGAAAGCCATCACTATTACCGGCCCGGGTGCAACATTGTTAACAATAAGCGGAAATAACAGTTCCCGCATTTTCAATATTTCTACAGGGTCTGCCGCTACCTCTTTTTCCGGAATGACGTTAAAAAATGCCAGTGTACCATCAACCTCTGCAAATGGTGGTGGAGCATTCCTCATTAACAACGGCTCAGGTGCAGGCATCGTTAATATTACCAGTTGTGTACTGACCAACAATAATGTTACACTTCCCGGCAATGCGTTAGGCGGAGGAGTCGATAATGAAGGCGGTACTGTAACGATTGACCGTAGCTCTATTACCAATAACACAACCAGTTATCGAGGTGCAGCTATTCAAAACCAGGGCTTTGGGTCAATGATTATTACAAATAGTACCATTGCCGGCAATACTGCCGGTACCGGTGGTATTGGTGGAGGTATCAGAAGTTTCCTTCCACTAACCATTACAAATTGTACTTTCTTCGGAAACTCCGCTTTGTCAGGTGGTAATATATCTGTAGGGGGTGGTACTACAACTATTGGTAACAGCATAATTGCCGGAGGCTCTCTAACCGGAGCCGGCACAGGTCCTGATATCAGTGGCGCTGTTGTATCTGCTAATTTTGACCTGATACAAAATACTTCAGGTGCAACTATAACCGGTTCAACTACGCATAATATTACAGGTACAAGTCCTAACCTTTTCCCTCTAGGATATTATGGAGGGTCAACTCCCACCTTACTTCCTATGCTCGCCAGCCCGGTCATAAACGCAGGTGATACCACACTTATTTCTGGTACCGACCAACGTGGATTTTCGAGACTTGTTGGATCGCAGGCAGATATTGGTTCTACAGAGGCAACTGCAACCTATTTTTCTAAATCTTCCGGTAGTCTTGAACAGGTAGGCACATGGGGTACTAACGCCGATGGTACAGGAACACCTCCTTCAGACTTTATTTCTGATAACCAGTTATTTAATATAAGAAATAATGCAACCCCTGTTGTTGGTGATAACTGGACTGTTTCAGGTAACAATTCTGCAGTGTTAGCAGGTGATGCAACCAACGCACTTTCACTATCGGTTGCGGCATCTAAAAATTTTACAGTTAATAATTCCGCAACGTTTCAGGTTCAAAACAATGCATCAGTTGTGTTTAATCCTGCTTCTGCATTTACAATAGGTACAGGCACTCAGGCTTATTTCAACAACATGCCTGTAACCTTTACATCCAATGCCACCGGCACCGCACGATTAGCACAAGTGCTTGGAACAATAAATAATGCGCCCAATGTAACAGTGCAGAGGTACATACCATCACGCCGTGCATGGAGGTTAATGACTGCACCATTAAGCAATACAAATACAATATACCAGGCATGGCAAAACGGAGGAATAAATACACCAGGGATTGGAACTTTTATTACCAGCCCTACCGGACAGAATGGATTGGATGCCGGTATTAATTATTCTTTAAAAACTTTTGATGTTAACTCACAATTGCTGGTACCTGTCGACAGTACCAATGTTGCCTTGTCAGCAAGCGCAGGTCCTGCTGCCAATAAAGGATACTTTATATTTGTTCGCGGCGACAGGACACTTGCTAACCTGACACCGCCAAATACCAATATAACTACCCTTAACAGCAAAGGAACGCTGCAAACAGGCACACAAACCTTTATCGCATCGGGTACCGAAGATCAATTCACCCTTGTAGGCAATCCGTATGTTTCCCCTGTTGACTTTAGTTTGCTTACCCGTACTAATCTTATAAAAAGGTTTTACGCATGGGATCCGGCTTTGAATACTGTAGGCGGGTACGTAACCGTAGATGATTTTACTAACACGGGAATATACAGCGTTACTCCGCCCAGCACTCAAACAAGCATATTACAATCAAGCCAGGCATTCTTTGTACAAACTGCCACTACAGCCCCTGCTTCTATAACCTTTAATGAAACCAGTAAATCAACTGTTATCACAAATGCCGGTTTTAGAACCAATAACGGTACAAGCGAAGTGTTGAGAACAACTTTGTATTTAAAGAATAAGGATACCTCTATACTTGCAGATGGAGTACTGGCAGAATACAATAACAACTTTTCGAAGGATGTAACTGCAGAAGATGCACCTAAGTTTGCAAACATCAACGAAAACCTGGCTATACTAAGAGCAGGACAATCGCTATCTATAGAAAGAAGGCCATTGGTTGATGGTAACGACACCATGTTTCTGAACCTGACTAATACAACAAGCAGAAGCTACACCTTTACATTTGAACCAACTAACATCTCTTCTGTAGTTGCCGCATGGCTTGAAGACGCATACCTGAAGACAAGTACTCCTGTTAGTCTAAATACAGCTAATTCAGTATAGATGCAACCACCGCTTCAGCAGATCCAAATCGTTTCAGGATTGTATTTAAAACAAGTGGCGTATTACCGTTAAGCGCAATTGATGTAAAGGCATACCAGCAAAACGCAGGCATACAGGTTGATTGGAACATCGCAACCGAAAGCAACATGAAGCAATACGAAGTGGAGAAATCAGCAGACGGACAAAGGTTTACAAAAGTGGGTACAGCCGCAGCCACATTCAACAACAATGCAGCAGCAAGCTACAAATGGTTCGATGCAACTCCTGTAAATGGCAGCAACTTTTACCGGATAAAAGCAGTTGGCAAAACAGGCGGAATTTCTTACAGCCAGGTAGTGAATGTAAAGGTCGGAAACGGCAAATCGAGCATTGTGTTTTATCCAAACCCTGTGCAGGACAAAATAATCACTTTGCAGTTGAACAACGAGCCAAAGGGAATCTACATTGTTGAGTTGTTTAATGCTTTGGGGCAACAAATGCTTACCAGAACAATTACACATGCCGGCGGATCAGCAACAGAA
>CAXUMK010000289.1:6668-7048 GCA_964251885.1 uncultured Segetibacter sp.
AACAAGGTAAACTACCAGGTCGTTGTTCAATAGAATATGCAAACGTGCCGATAGAAGAAGCCTTTGCGATAGTCGGATTGGAAATATCAGTAAAGGGTTTTCTAAATAAGTAAGAGTCAGTTTTCTAATTGCCAATGTTGGAATATATCCAGCATTGGCAATTTTTTTATACTTTATTAAACAAGAAATAGTAGTTATTATTGGTGCATTTCAAACTGTCTTTTTTTGGAAGTCAACAGAAATTCTTTGTGGAACTTCTGTTGTGTCACTCACTTGTACAATATCTTTTAATGGCGGCTTTTTCTTTTGCATAATTTCTTTTGCGACAATTATATATACACCACTTCTAAAAGCATTAAAATCAACCATTTAGTGTATAC
>CAXUMK010000290.1:0-7035 GCA_964251885.1 uncultured Segetibacter sp.
TTACCCTTCTTGCAGTATAGCTCCCTTTAGGTCGGAGGTTAACTCCTTTAGGGGGTTTAGCTCCCTTTAGGGCAGGGGGCATGCGGGTTTGGACAGTTAACAAAACTGTACGTAAGTTTGCAGGCTAAATCATTTTGATCATGAGCCGTAAAGGAAAGGTTTTGGTAGCAATGAGTGGCGGTATAGATAGTACCGTTACGGCTCTCATGCTGCACAACGAAGGGTACGAAGTGGTGGGCATTACCATGAAAACATGGGATTATGCCAGCGCCGGCAGTAGTAAAAAAGAAACAGGTTGCTGCAATCTCGACAGCTTTAACGATGCACGTGCTGCCGCTGTTCATCATGGCTTTCCTCATTTTATATTAGATATACGCGAAGAGTTTGGCGGATTTGTCATTGAAAATTTTGTAGATGAATATATCGCAGGCCGTACCCCAAACCCATGTGTAATGTGCAACACACATATAAAGTGGCGTGCTTTGCTGAAGAGAGCCAATGCACTGGGTTGCGATTTTATAGCAACCGGGCACTATGCAAAGGTGAGAATGCACGATAATGGCAGGTACGTGATCAGCAAAGGAAAAGATGACACCAAAGACCAAAGCTATGTACTGTGGGGGCTTGACCAGGAACTGCTTAGCCGTACAATCATGCCGCTCGGCGTATATCATAAAACCGAAATAAGGCAAATGGCTCATGACATGGGCTATCCCGAACTGGCAAAGAAAAGTGAGAGCTACGAAATTTGTTTTGTTCCCGATAACGACTACCGTGGTTTTTTGAAAAGAAAGGTAGATGGACTGGAAGAAAGAGTAGCCGGTGGCAATTTTATAAACAAAGAAGGAAAAATATTAGGTAAACACAAAGGCTATCCTTTTTATACCATTGGCCAGAGAAAAGGGCTTGAAGTGGCGATGGGCCGACCTGTATTTGTAACTAAAATAATTCCTGAAAGCAATACGGTTGTGTTAGGCGATATGGACGATTTGAATGAAAACGCGATGATTGTTGGCAAACTGAATATGGGCAAATATGAAACAATCACTGCCGGAATGGAAGCGATCGGAAAAATAAGATATAAAGACAGCGGCAGCCTTTGCAATATGTACCCTGAAAATAACGGGCTTCGTGTTAGCTTTTATGAAAATGTAAAAGGCATTGCCCCAGGCCAAAGCGCTGTGTTTTATGAAGGAGACGATGTAATTGCAGGAGGGATTATTCAGAGAAGTGGTAACGTATGACGTGTAGGAACAGGCCGCGGCCTGTTTCTACACATTAGTAATAATGCTGCAGGTTCTTCTGAAATGTAAAAAGTGCATCAAAAGAATTGTCCGCAAGAGTTTAGGTAACTGTGCATTTTTTATTCGTAACTCTTATTATAGCCAGTGCTTCTTTCCATTAGCAGCAATTAACTTTTTAATTTGTTCAACTGCTTTTTCAAATCTTTCGCTCCAGTCTCCCTTTATTTCTATAATGTCAATATTATGGTCTGTCAAAACTTGTCGGTGTGAGAGGTCTAATAAATTTCTGTCTGCTTCACTTAACCTTGTCCCGTCTTGCAAATAGTCCACATTTTTATTGAGGTAAAGATAAATATTTGCTCTATTGGAATTATAAATGTCAGCAGTTACTTCAAGTTCCTTTTGAAAGGTAAATCGTGAATAAGATTTTGTTATGTGAATATCAGTGTCAATAATGATAAGCGGACTGACTGCTAAAAGTATTTTATCAATTCTTCTTGCATGTTCTGTTGCTACAACATGCAAATCATCAAAGGTGAACGAGTTTGAGTTGGCAATAATTTCTCTTGCTGCTTCCAATACCAAACTACAATTAAAATGCTTTGAAAGTTTTTCTGCCAAGGTTGTCTTGCCGGTTGATTCAGTTCCTAATATCACAACCTTAATTGCAAAGTAGGACTTCACACTATCGGGTAAAAATCTCCAATTAGCAAACACATCCTTACGAACAGCAGTAGCCGAAACAGGAAAAAGTTTTTTGGGAATGTCAAAAGCAATGTGCTGAATATTCATAAAGGCGGCAACAAAGTTGCCGTATTCTTCTGAGGTAATCAGAAGCGAATAATCTGGCAATTGCTTTTTGAAAATGTTTGCCCAGATTTCAGAAACTTTTTTTGAAGTTTCTGATGTATTTGGTAATTCACTTTCCAAATAATTGAAAGTTTTTACCTCAAAATTTTTCTGTTTCTCAAATGTATTTTCAATCCATACCTTTCGAACTGTGTCGGAAATATTTTCCTTATCGCTGCAACAGATTAAAACTGTTAGATAGTCGCACTTGCTTAAAGCAAAATCTATCATTGCTTTGTGTCCTTTGTGAAATGGCAAAAACTTTCCAAACACAAATGCTTTAGTCATTGCTTAATTGTTTTTTCCAATGATAAAGTCCGTAGTATGCAAGCCCAAGAAAAATAAAATATTCAAGTGAGAGAAAATAAACTCCCTTTTTAAAATAAAGAACTACACAAACCAAATCAACTACAAGCCATAAATACCAATTCTCAATTTTCTTTTTTGCAAGAAGCATTGTTCCCACAATACTTGAAACCATTACAAACGAATCAGTGAAAGGATAAGCCGCTTGTATTTTGAAATACGATGGCAAATAGGAATGAATGTTGGTAAAGAGAAAACCGGAAATTAATGTTCCGATTAGAATGGCAACTGCAAAGAATATTTTGTTTCTGAAACTTGTTTTAGAAATTTTATTTTCGCTTGTCTTTTCTTGCCATTTATACCATCCGTAAAGCGTTACAACGAAAAAATAAATTTGCAGAAACATATCTGCGTAGAGTTGAACTTGAAAAAACAAAATGAAAAGAAAAACTTCATTCACTATTCCTGTTGCCCAAGTCAAAATATTTGCCCTTGAAGCAAAGTAAACGGAAACCAAACCAAACAATGTTCCTATTAACTCAACATAGCTGATTGGATAACCCAAAACTCGAAAAGCGATATTTTCTATTTCAAAGAAATGCATCAGAAGCTATATTTTATAGAAGCATAAAAATTTGTCGGCGCCTGCACAAAATATTTCTTGCTTCCGTCAAAATCTACATAGCGTTGTTGAAATATTTTGAATTGGTGATGTTGTTTACAAAAACACAAAACTGAAATCCTTTAATGTCATAACTAACCCGTCCATTCAAAAGGAAATAACTTTTTACTGTTGAAGTGTTTGCAAAGTCCATGAATGATTTGTCCTGATACCTTGCTGAAATCGCAACTGAAAAACCTTTGTAGAAATAAACTGCTTCTTGATTGATGATTAAAGGCGGTGTAAGAATAGGTGCGAAAACTTCCTTTTGTTCCTCGATACGACTGTAATTGAAAGAAGAATTATTTATTAAAGAAAAACTTTTGCTGACCTTATAGGTAACACTTAACTCAACGCCTGTCCTAAAACTTTGCTCAACTTTATTTGTAAGTGCTAAACCATTCGGTCCAAACTTGCCGTCAAGCACAATTTCATTTTTAAAATCCATATAGTAAAGATTCAAATTGAAATTAAGTTTTCGCGATTGGTGTCTGAAACCCAACTCATGATTGAGAACATACTCAGGAGTTTTAATTGAAAGAATTGCATTGCCTAAACTGTCGGCTAACAAATCATCATTGCCTCCAAACATATCGTTGCGTGTTGGCTCTCTGCCTGTGCTTCCAATGCTGTAATAAATTATTAAATTAGGTTTTACTTCAACACTCAATCCTGCTTTCGGATTGATGAAATGCCATTGCAACTTATTAAGTGCAACTGTTCCTTTATAGTCAAACGATGAATACCGATATTGAATGTCGGCAAAGAATATAAAAAACTTGGTAGTGTAGTCTGCTTTTGTAAAAACACTCATTTCGTTTTTGTATCCAATGTTTTTGTAGAGTTGTCCTAAAGTATTTTCGCTGCCAATGTGTTGACGGTCATAAATATTTCCATGAACTCCTGTTGTCCAATTGAAAAGTTTTTTTGAAAAAGTGTAATTGCTAAAAAATCCAATTAAGTTGGATTGAAAAGCATAATTGTAAAGTTCGCTTGTTGTCGGCAATCCTAAAAAGCCGTTCAAATTAAAATCATAATTACCTTTCAGGAAAGTGTAGTAAATACTTGATTGAATTGATAAAAAATTATTTGGTCGCCAATTGTTTTGAAGTTGTGCTAAACATTGAGTGAATTGGTCTTTCTCGTTTTTGTTGGCGTTTGTTTTTCTGTCAGTTTCAATTAACGAATCTGAAACGCCAATCCATGCCAATTGATTTTGCTGGTGTCCAACAAGCAAATTCATTTTCCAAATTGACTTGTCGTAAAACAAACCTCCACTTAAAAAAACTGATTGAGAGTTGTTTGAAGAATGGTATTTGTAGCCGCCAGAAAAAACTTCTGACGCTCTTGCGTAAATTGCTTTATTTTTTTTTACTCCGCTGTTGTATTCTCCAAATGCTCTTAAACTGTTGAATGAACCGTAACCAAAGCCAAAAGTTGTTCTGGTTGTGTCGTAAAGGTTTGGAGAAAATAGTTGAATACTACCGCCATAACTTGCAACTCCATTCTTAGAAGTTCCGACACCTCTTTGAATCTGAATTTTGCTAACAGAATTTAAGATGTCGGGATAGTTTGAGAAGTATGCTCCTTGGTCTTCGGGTTCGTTCAATGGAACTCCGTCAAGTGTTATATTGATTCTCGTCTGGTCGATGCCTCTCAATCTGAAATAGGAATAACCTTGTGAGTTTCCTGCATCTGAATAATTGGTTATTGACGGAGTTTCAGAAAGCAAGAATGAAGGTTCTTGTCCTGTTGATTTTGTTTTGAGGTCTTTTGAACTTATGTTTTGAAAAGTTATTGGGGTCAGTTTGTCGGCTTGATAAGTTACGATTACTTCCTGCATTTTATTTGTCGTGTCAAGGCGTAAGGTGTCTTGTGCTTGAATTTGTTTGCTGATTAGTAGTGTTAAAAGGAAAAGTATAGAATATTTCATCATTTGCGGTTTATCTAATCTGGGTTTCAAAGCATGATGATATTCGTAGGGTGTGTATTAACAAGGGGTACAATACGTCTATTTATGTCATTACAGCTACTTTATAAAAAAAGGTTTATCGAAAATTAAACCCTATATGTGATCCGCAGGTAGGAACAGCCGCGGCCTGTTCCTACAATCACGACCTCATTACATAAATCTCCCCGTATAGCTTTCTTCCTTATTTTTCAATTCAGAAGGCAAGCCGGCAAATACCAGGTTTCCGCCTTTGTCTCCGGCTTCGGGCCCGAGATCTATGACCCAGTCGGCGCTTCGGATTACATCGGTATTGTGTTCGATAACAAGAATGGAATGTCCCTGCCCTATTAAAGCATTAAAAGAGGCAAGCAGTTTTTTTATGTCATGAAAATGAAGACCGGTAGTCGGTTCATCAAATATAAATAAGACATGCCCTATCCCTTTGCCTTTGCCAAGAAAACTTGCCAGCTTTACTCTTTGGGCTTCACCTCCGCTTAAAGTATCGCTGCTCTGACCCAGTTTGATGTATCCAAGACCCACATCCTGCAGTGGCTGAATTGCTTTTGCGATGCTCTTTTCATCTTTAAAAAATTCAATCGCCTCATCTACGCTCAGGTTCAGCACATCATAAATGCTTTTCATTTTATAAGTCACTTCCAGCACTTCTTCCTTAAATCTTTTACCATTACAGACATCACAAACCAAATGCACATCTGCAAGAAACTGCATTTCTACCACCTGTTCTCCCTCACCTTTGCATGCATCGCACCGGCCGCCATCTACATTAAAAGAATAATGCTTAGGCTGAAATCCTCTCATCTTTGCCATTGGCTGCTTTGCATACACGTCTCTTATTTCATCATACGCTTTTATATAGGTTACCGGGTTGCTGCGCGATGATTTGCCTATCGGGTTTTGATCGATCATTTCAATTTGAGAAATGTATTCAACATCGCCTGTGATGGCTTTATGAAAACCTACTTTATCTGCAAATTCCCCCTTCAGTTTTTTCAAGGCGGGATATAGTATTTGTTTAATCAAAGTCGTTTTCCCGCTGCCGCTCACACCGCTTATTACACAAAAAACGTCGAGAGGAAACTGAACCGTAATATCCTTTAGATTATTGTGTCTGGCACCTTGCACGGTAATACTGTGCGTTGACTTCCTGATATGTTCAGGAGGTTCTATCCGCAATTCTCCTTTTAAATATTTGCCTGTCAGGCTTTCAGGGTTTGATATTATTTGCTGATAATTACCTGCAGCAACCACTTCTCCTCCCAAATGGCTTGCAAATGGCCCCATGTCTATTATATGGTCTGCTTCGCGCATCATCATTTCGTCATGCTCTACCACAACCACAGTATTGCCAAGGTCTCTCAATTCTTTTAATACCCTTATCAGCCTTTCCGTATCACGGCTGTGCAGACCTATAGATGGCTCATCCAGTATATACAATGAGTTAGTAAGATTGCTGCCGAGACTTCGTGTTAACTGAATGCGCTGGCTTTCGCCACCGCTTAAACTGTTTGCAAGCCTGTTTAAGGTAAGATACCCCAACCCCACATCAAGCAAAGTTTTGATACGGTGAGAGATCTCAAGCAAAATTCTTTTCGATACCTGGCGGTCATATTCGCTCAATACCAACTTATCAAACCAATCATACAAATCCTTCACCGGCATCTGGCACAGTTCCCCGATATGCATTCCACCTGCCTTTACATATAAAGCTTCTTTTCTCAACCTGTATCCTTCACAAACATTGCAACTGGTTCTGCCACGATACCTGCTAAGCATTACCCTGTATTGAACTTTATATAAATTCTGCTCTACCTCTTTAAAAAAGGCATTGATGCCTTCAGCATACCGGTTGCCCTTCCATAAGATATCGTATTGTTCTTTGGTGAGGTCTGCAACAGGTGCATGCACGGGAAAATCAAAGCTTCGGGCAGCGCGGATAAAGTTGTCTTTCCACAAACCCATCTTCTCTCCTTTCCACGGTGCAACCGCACCTTCATACACACTCA
>CAXUMK010000291.1:0-7025 GCA_964251885.1 uncultured Segetibacter sp.
CTCTTTTCTTTGTTTTGCTCAACTGGTCGTTCTGGTTTGCCGTCTTTTATTTAATTGGAGGCTTTGGCCTTGATTGCGCAATTTTCGGAGGCGCTTTTGTTTGGGCTGTCGGTGTCAGAACTTTTAATTATGAAGGACACGGCAAGGGAGAAGATAAGCGTACTGAAGGTATCGACTACAACTGGAAAGATAAGTCGATCAACCAATTGTGGCCAGGCATTGTTGCTGGTGAATGGCATAACAATCATCATCTGTACCCTAAAAGTGCCCGTGCCGGTTTTAAACCGCACCAGATTGATTTTGCCTGGTATTATATAAAATTTATGAGTATAATAGGAGCAGTTAGTTTTTACAGGGATTCGAAAAAACAGTTTTATAAAGATTACCACGAACCCTACGTTAACAGCAAAAAAGAAAAAGTAATTGCGACTAATTCTTAAATAAAAAAGCCTGAAGCGAAAGCATCGGGCTTTTTTATTTATGGTATTGCAATAGATGTAGCATTAGAAATGTGCCTCACTCCAAAGGTTTGGAACATTTACTAAGCATAATTATACGGCAAAGTGCTTGTAAAACTACAGGCATAATTTTTTGTTAGATTGTAAGGCTCATTATTCTACAGTTTTTAATGGCTTTTAAAAATAATCAAATGACTTTGAAACCGACACCCGCTCCCTTCTACACCAAACTGGCAATGATACTCATAAGCCTTATTGCGCTGGGTTACATTTTCGTGTTAGGAAAGGAAATTCTTTCACCACTTTTATTTTCTTTTTTGTTTGCAATTGTACTCTTGCCGGTAGCAACTTTTTTTGAAAAAAGGCTCAAATTACCCCGCAGTGCAGCTTCCGGCATATCAGTTATTCTTATGCTTGCCTTCATTTCTCTCATTGTATATTTTGTGGGGTCCCAAATTAGCAATCTTGCCCACGACTGGCCGCTGTTTAAAATACAGTTTGCTTCGACACTCGATAGCATAAGCGACTGGATAAGGGGAACTTTTCATGTTGATACTGTAAAGCAAATGAAGTATGTACATTCCACTACAGATAAAATGTTGCTGGCCAGTACATCTATGATTGGCGCTACTGTACTCTCATTATCTTCTATATTATTATTTCTTGTTTTTGTAATGATTGATACTTTTTTCCTGTTATTTTACCGGAGGCTGATTATCAAATTTCTGGTTGCCGTTTTTACAGAAGAGAACTCAGTTACAGTGTATGATATAATAGAGCAGGTTCAGTACATTATACGGAAATATATTCTCGGGCTGCTGCTTGAGATGGCAATTGTCGCTTCAGTTTGCTGTCTTGCCTTCTGGATTATTGGGATTAAATATGCGGTTTTACTTGGCCTGATTACCGGTCTTTTCAATATCATTCCATACATCGGCATATTTACATCTTTGGTCTTCAGTACTGTTCTTACAATTGGAACCGGTGCTGTGACGACAAAAATTATACTGGTAATGGTAACAATTGTACTGATGCACTTAATAGACAGCAATGTTTTACTGCCATTGATTGTAGGCTCAAAAGTGAAAATAAATGCCCTTATCACTCTTACAGGTGTCATAATGGGCGAAATGTTTTGGGGAATCCCGGGAATGTTTTTATCAATACCTGTAATTGCTATAACGAAAATTGTATTTGACAGAATTGAAAGCCTGAAACCCTGGGGGCTTTTACTGGGGGATGAAAAAGACGAACAGCAACCTGGTTCTATGAAGGAAGAGGTAAAAAAAGAAGAAGGACAAACTCCTCAGCCAGCAGATAATATTGCGCTTTCTGCAAAAACGAAGGATGAAAGGTGATAACAGAATGGATATAATGAGAAGTATTTCTGTAAATCATACAAGCGATTACTTATTAATAAACATTCTTACAGAAACTAAAAAAGGAGCTGATATTTAGCTCCTTTTTTAGTTCACTTCATGCCTGCCTGTTACTTCGTATACTATCCTTTTGGTAAAAGAACAGTGTCTACAACATGTATAACTCCGTTGCTTTGATTCACATCCTTGATAGTTACTTTACTCATATCGCCTTTTTCATCGGTTACAATTATGTTTTTTCCTTTCATTGTAAAAGTAAGTTCACCACCCTGAACGGTCTTTGCTTTGTAAGAACCTCCGTTTTGCACAATCATCTTCATTAGATCTGCGCTGCTGATTTTACCTGCAACCACGTGATAGGTTAAAACCGCTGTTAACTTGTCTTTGTTTTCTGGTTTAAGCAAAGTTTCTACTGTGCCTTTTGGTAATTTGTCAAACGCTTCATTTGTAGGTGCAAATACTGTAAAAGGTCCCGCACTTTTCAATGTTTCAACAAGCCCTGCAGCTTTAACGGCAGCTACCAAAGTTGTATGATCTTTACTGTTTACTGCATTCTCTACAATGTTCTTTGAAGGATACATTGCTGCACCGCCAACCATTACTGTTTTTTCTGTTTGGGCAAATGATACACCTGTTATCAATAACATTCCCATAAGGAATATCATTCCCTTTTTTTGAGCTAACGTTTTCATTTCTACTATTTTATTTATTTAAAGTATCTACGCTGTATGAGAAAGATTGGTTTTAAGCAAATCAAAAAGATTTGCAAAAGCAGGATTGATACAGGCTTGTACCTGATATTTCAATAAGATTTATTTCTGAGGAAAACGCGTTTTAATATTTGAATTGAGCCTCTAAAACATACATAAGATGAATAAAAAAACGGGCGCAAATGTGCGCTGCTAATTGTGTCTCTTCTGTTATGATGTATAGGGATAAATAGTGACTAATTGGCTTGTTCAACAAAGAATAAAAAGTACACGAGTGCGACGCAAGGATGTAAAATAGTAGTAACTCAGCCCGGTTCAAAAAATCTACTCACTTTTATCGCTTGCGTAGCATGAGTACATAAAGTGATGCTGCTTGCATTCACACTCACCACTCACTACTCACCACTCCCTACTCCCACTCCCACTCAATCATCTTCTTTCTTCTTATTTTCCAGCTTTACAAACGCACTTCTTCTTGGCGCGGGCATTACCGACGATTCGCCTTTTACCGATTTCCAGACCACTTCATTTAGGTCGAGATCAGGAGCGGCGTCTTCATGTGTAAGATCGAAATTTGCAGAACGGGCAGCGCTTTGTGTAGAGGCAGTGTTTCTCATTTCAAGATCAACCTGTGCAGCTTCTGCTTTGTACGGAGTAAGGTCGGGAGCACTGGTAAAACAATTAAACAGGGGAACAGCTGCTGCATCGTACTGGCTCATTGGCGGCAGGCCTAATATCAGTTCCATTGTTCTGAGGAAACCGGAAGTAGAATACATGTTGTGATTGACCGAATGCCGCCTGATATAAGGGCTGATAACAAATGCAGGTGAGCGGTGTGCATCAATATGATCGGGGCCGTTCTGGGCATCATCTTCCAGCACAAAAATGACCGACTCTTTCCATAGCGGGCTTTCAGAAATGTACTGTACCAACTGCCCTAAAGCAAGGTCGTTATCTGCAACAGCAGACGTGGGACTGATCTTACCTTTGGCCTGTCCGCTGGTGTGATCGTTTGACAAACGAAGGGTATTGAATTGCGGAACTTTATTAATAGCAAGAAGAGAGTCAAAATCGTGTTTGAAAGCTGCAAAGCGGTCAACGTCTTTCACCTCAAGATCAAAGTCGGAGTAGCCCGGGCAAACATGGCCTTCCAGCGATTTTATATTGGCTTGCCCATAACTGCCAAATTCGCCATAAGTTCTGTAGCTGATGCCTGCCCTTTTGCAATAATCCCATATAAAACCATCGCGGGGAAAAGCCACTTTGCGGGTACCTTCATAGTCATAAGTGCCGCCTCTGCCGCCGTAACTTGTAGGCCATGTTTTTTCTACATAATCAGTTGCATAGCCAGCCATGCTCCAGTTATGTCCGTCGGCGCTTACTTCGGCGTCTACATAAAAATTGTCGAGCAAAACAAACTCACGTGCAATCGCATGGTGATTAGGCGTCACCTTTTCGGGAAATAAGCACAGGCTGTTGTCGCCGTTTCCTTCCTGCATATCGCCCAGCATCTGGTCGTAAGTACGGTTTTCTTTAATCACATAAAAGACATGTTTTATAGGCGATTTTCCACCTTCTTTGTGCGGTATAGGATTGTTGTCTTCTCGTCCCCGCGGTTGTTTTTCCACTGCAAGACTAAAAGGCGTATTTGCATACACTTGCTTAGAAAAAGTATTTAATTGAGCAAGTGATGGCTGGTCTATAAACGATAAGGTTCCTTTAAATAATCCGCCTATGTATTGCACCTCTGCTTTGCCGGTAACACCCGACTGATAACCGCTGTTGTCTGTTCTTTTTATAGGTTGCGGGCCACGGGGATTTGCCATAGAAGCGAAACCCTTTCCATTGCTCACGATTATTTTATTTGCAACGGTTTTTACATTTGTCGGATACCAGCCGACAGGAATAAAACCTTTGGTGACGCTGCTGCCGGGATCAGACACATCAAAAACGGCTAAGCAATTATTATCTGCATTGGCGATATACAATGTCTTTTCATTGGCCGAAAGAGCGAGGCCATTGGTAGTGGAGCCGGTTAGCTTAGTTGGAAAAAGCGTAGCTGAAATAGTCTCAATAACTTTTTTAGCCGCCGTATTGATTACCGAAACCGAATTGTCATTTGCATTTGCAACAAAAAGATACCTTCCATTTTTTGTAAGCAGCATTTCATTGGGGTGGCTTTGGGTGGCAATGTCATTTTCTTTTTTAAAAGTAGTTGTATTGTAAACGGCAACGGCATCTGCGCCCCAGAGCGATACGTATAAAAGTGATTTATCGGGGGTTAAAAGACAGGCATACGCCTCGAAACCAAGCGGTATTTTTTGCAGAATTTTTTTAGTGGTTAGATCAAGTATATATAGCGAACTGTCTTCTTTGGTAACGGTATACAACCTGTTGCTTTTATTATCGACCTCTATTCCCGCAGGGCTTATCTTTTCAAGCGGCCAGGGATGACCAAGAAAAAGAGTATCTGTTTTACCAAACTTATTATGGCTGATGTGGTAAACGAGAATGATATTGTCGTTACCACCGGAAACATACAGTTTATCGTCTGCATCGCTGAACTTAATTCCATACCACGACTTTTTTATAATCACTTCATCGAGCAGCTTTTCTGTTACTGGGTTGATCAACTGCACAGTTTGTTTACTTTGCCCGTTATTAGTTACGGCAAGCAGTTGCCTGTTATGCGACAGCGCCATATTAAGCGGAAGGTCGCCAAGAGGAATGGATCGTCCCGCAGGGCTTAAAGACCAACCATTGGGCAAAAGAACTTTGGAGGCTTTTGGATTATTGGTTGGCAGTGTAACTTTTGTGCTTTGAGTTTGCTTCTTTTCAATTGTAGTTTGGCTAAAGGTAAGTACGGGAATAGTAATCAGCACCAGCAACCTGCATACGTTTATTATCCGGTTTTCAACTGCTTTTAAATAGACCATGATTTTGATTTCGTTTTATTTGATATAACAATGTGATAAATTGTGAGAGTGATACATTGTGAGAGTTGACAAAAGTGAGTTGATTTTTTTGAACCGGGCTGAATTACTACTATGAGTCATCCTTGCGTCGCACTCTTGTACTTTCCATTCTTTACTCTACAAGCCCGATAGTCACTAATTGTCCCTTTACAATTATAAAATTAACAAAACCCCAATTTGATAAAGGAAGTTTAGAAGCAAAGACAGGTTATGTTTTTAATAATTTTTCACCTTATCACGTTTCTTCTTTTTGCTAATTCAAAAATTACCCCCGCTGGTTTAAGTGTTCCTCAGGATACTTAAACCTAAAATGGCTGTAGGACTGTGTCCGGTAAAAATGAGGTTGCTCGCAAATATTTCTACCTTAAATGAGCGAGGGGCTTTTCAAAAAAAGCCCCCATAAAGCTATACAGGTACAAGTGTGCGACGCAACGATGTAAAATAGTAGTAATGCAGCCCGGCTCATAAATCTATTGCGCATTTTGATAGGCTTTAAGTATAATTACCGTTTCGAAACTACAGGCTGCTGTACTTCATCGTACGTTTGGCAAATCCACAGATCAGGGATCACAATATTATACTTTATCGCTAACCAGCTTGCAGTATTCCAAATAAAAGATGACGCTAAGATTGCATGCTTATTTTGCAGCAGGTATTCCATCTTATTTTTTTTCGCGTCAGCCAGCAAAATACAATACTTAAAAGCAGGATGCTGCTGCAAAATTTTTAAAAAGATTTGCTTATCCTGAATTACCCGGATGCAGGAATCATATTTATTCTCAGAGAGAAAAGCATAACGAAGGCCGCTTTCCGTTTCATAAGGATGTTGCCTGAAACTAATGATATGGTCGTTTGACAGCGGCTGCCCGTTGAAGTGTTTGATGAACAGTACCGGTTGCTTATAAGACTCAGCGCAAAAAAGAATGATGAGAATAACATTGAGAGCAATAGAAAACCACGAACCAACCCGAACCAGCCAGCCAAAATACGCATTCTTCCATATAGCCTTTGCCTTTTGAGCCGCAGCGGGAAAGTGAGTGTATGCTTCAGCAGCTATATATACCATCAAAAGTATTACAGGAAACATATACCGTTCTTCTTTGTGACCGATGATGCTATGACCTATAATAAAAAATACACAACCTGCAGCAAAGGGGTTTTTATATAGGGTAAGTCCTTTTGCAAAAAAAGAAGCAAGAAACAATCCTGCCAGGGGGATGGCTGCGAGCACAAGTATAACTATATAAAACCACCAGGGAAGTGTGCCGAAGGAGTTTGCTTTGCCCTGTATAATGTTGACAAGAAAATAACGGTATGGTGTGAAAATCCATTCTCCGTAAAAGAGTTTATCGAGCCAGATATTACCTGCTATTCCTGCTGCAAAGCCCGCTAATACAACAACCGCTTTACTCCATTGATGTTTGTGTTGAATGATGAACCACACAGCAACGCCGAGAAGTGCGAAAAGAATTTGAAACCGGCAATAAAAGGAAAGAGCGAAAA
>CAXUMK010000292.1:0-7000 GCA_964251885.1 uncultured Segetibacter sp.
AAGATGCGAAGCAAAAGCCACCTGCCGCTATGTAGGATTATCAGACGACAGAGCACATTTTCTTAACCTGCCGTTTTATGAAACCGGAACCATTGAGAAAAAACCGATGGGCGAAGAAGACGTGCGGATAACAATGGCTCTTTTACAAAAGATAAAACCTCACCAGATATATTGTGCCGGAGACCTTGCCGACCCGCATGGAACGCATAAAGTATGTCTAGATATCGTATTTGAAAGCTTGCGCAGGCTGAAAGAAGCAGGTGAAGACTGGATAAAAGACTGCTGGACCTGGCTATACAAAGGCGCCTGGCAGGAATGGAGTATCGACGAAATTGAAATGGCCATACCAATGAGCCCCGACCAGTTGATGAAGAAAAGGTTTGGCATTTTTATACACCAGTCACAAAAAGATATGGTTCCGTTCCAGGGCAGCGACAGCCGCGAATTCTGGCAGCGTGCAGAAGAAAGAAATAGGAGCACCGCAAACCTGTATGCACAGCTTGGTATGACGCAATACTCAGCAATCGAAGCATTTGTACGGTGGCATTATTAAGATAAATAGTATGGCAATTACCCGCATTGATATAGAAACTTTTTTATCCTTCGATGGCAAGTACCCTGTCATCGATGTGCGGTCAGAAGGCGAATATGCACATGCTCATATTCCCGGCGCTTTTTCAATGCCTTTGTTTAATAATGAAGAAAGAAAAATTATAGGCACTGAATACAAAAAGGAAAGCAGGCAAAAAGCCATTAAAACTGGGCTTGCACTGTTTGGCAAAAAGATGGTGCAAATGGTGGAAACCATAGAACAGCTTTTTGAAAACAAAACCGAAGAAACAGACAAAGCATTACCAAAAACGGTAGTCGTACACTGCTGGCGTGGCGGTATGAGAAGCGGCGGCGTTAGCTGGTTACTTGACTTGTACGGCTTTAAAGTGTTTACAATAACAGGCGGTTACAAAGCATACAGAAGATGGGCGATACAACAACTCGAAAAAGATTATCAAATAAAAGTGATCGGGGGATTTACAGGAAGTGGTAAGACCGGTGCGCTGCATGAAATGAGAAAGCTGAACCAGGTAGTGATAGACCTCGAAGACCTTGCAATGCATAAAGGCTCGGCCTTTGGAAATATAGGAATGCCGCCTCAGCCAAGCCAGGAAATGTTTGAGAATTTACTTGCGCTGGAGTTGAAGAAAGCGGATGACAGATGTAAGATGACGGATGACAGAGAAGAAGATGACAGATGTAAGATGACAGATGACAGATGCCTGATTACGGATGTTGGAGATGAAGCCCTGTCATCTGTCAACTATCAACTGTCAACTGCTCCCTCATCTGTCAACGGCCATCTGTCATCTGTCAACTATCATCCGTCAACTGCTCATCCATCTTTTATCTGGCTCGAAGACGAAAGCCAGCGGATAGGGCTGGTAACTATTCCGGCAACGCTGTTTAAAAAAATCCGAACGAAACCTGTTTATTTTTTAGCTATTCCCTTTGAAGAAAGATTGCAGCACATTGTAGCAGAATATGGAAACAGCAACCGGGAAGAACTGGTAAATGCTGTTACAAGAATTCAAAAAAGACTGGGAGGCCTTGAAACAAAAACCGCCGTCAGCTATTTAATGGAAGGTAACATTACCGAAAGTTTCAGGATACTGCTCAAGTACTACGACAAACAATACGTCAAAGGTTTACAAAGCCGTGAAAGCCTGAATGACATTCTCATAAACATAGAAAGTAATACAACCGATGCTGCATACAATGCAAAGCAGATCATTGCAAAACAAACAGAAAAAGTACATGCCTGAAGACATAAAGCTTACTCAATACTCTCATGGTGGCGGGTGCGGGTGCAAAATTGCTCCCGGAGTTTTAGAAGAAATATTGCACAGCCAGTATGCCTTCCCCGATAATCAACATCTTTTGGTTGGTAATCACAGCAAAGACGACGCTGCTGTATACGACTTAGGCAATGGAACAGCCGTAATAAGCACCACTGACTTTTTTATGCCGATCGTAAATGACGCTTTTGACTTTGGAAGAATAGCTTCGGCCAATGCAGTAAGTGATGTGTACGCGATGGGCGGAAAGCCTTTAATGGCCATTGCTATCTTAGGCTGGCCAATAGATAAGTTGCCTGCATCAGTAGCACAAAAAGTGCTGGAAGGCAGCCGTTCCATTTGTGCAGAAGCCGGAATACCTCTTGCCGGCGGACACAGTATTGATGCTCCTGAACCTATCTTTGGTTTGGCTGTGACAGGCCTGGTTAGCTTAGATAACCTGAAACAAAATAATACAGCCAAAGAAGGAGACGTACTGTTTATTACAAAACGGCTGGGAGTAGGTATCGTTTCTACTGCACAAAAAAGAGAACTGATTACAGAAGAACATTTTGCAACGTTGCTAAAGCAGTTAACGCAACTGAACAGCGTCGGTGAAAAGCTGGGTAAAATAAAAGGTGTGAACGCCCTGACCGACATTACAGGTTTCGGATTGCTGGGGCATTTATCTGAAATGGCCGAAGGCAGCAAGCTAACTGCGGAAATATTTTATGACAAAATATTGGTTATTGACGGAGCGAAAGATTACCTGGCAAAAAAAGTAGTTCCCGGCGCAACCAACCGCAACTGGAACAGTGTACAGGATAAAGTATTTTTTGAATCTGAAATAAACCGCCAGGAAGCCGTTCATCTGCTTGCTGATCCACAAACAAATGGCGGCTTACTGATCTCGGTAAATGTAGACTCAGTTGAAGAAGTTCAAAAACTTTTATCAGAAAACGGGTATGAAGAATTTACCAACCCAATAGGCAAAATGATGACAGAAACGGATAAGGCGATTATGATTAAGTAATTAATTGCCTGCCTGTGAATCAATGCGAAGAATTCAAAAAAAATTACAATCTCTAATTCTACTTTGCCGTGCTTAGTATTGGTAGTTTTTTGGGTAACCGTCAGTTGTTTTTATGGCAACTCTGTTGCGTCGCACACTTGTGCTGTATCTTTTTATTGCAGCTTTTGAAGAAAACCCATAAAATCTACGGCAAGATAGTACCGGCAGAAGCGCTTACAAAAGGGCTGATGTCGAAAGAACGCAGTTTTTGATGTACAGTGAAAGGACCAACTCTTAACCTCTCATTGCTGATATAGCCGTACCTCGTATTTCTAAATGTAATGCCTTCCGCCTGTCCCATCTGCGATGCATTGGGTAAATTGATCCTCCTCTTATTTCCATTAAAATATCTGCCGCCGTTATAATCACTTAAGATATGTATAAAATGATTTCCAAAACCTGTGGTTTGATATCCAAGAAGAACGATCATGTTTTGTCCCGGCGCTTTATCTGCAGCAGTTACCAGGTAATTTGTTTGCAGTGTTTCAATGGAGTCTGCTGTATAAGAACCGGCCAGTGTACTGCTTATCACATAATGCGTTGAATTGAGGTCTATCCAGTTTTTACTAAACAAATGAATTTTGCCACTATCAACAATCATGGCTTCGCAATCATATTTTGTGTTGTTTGCCCTGGTTGCCACTGGGGTTTGCTGGTTACTATATTTAAAACTGATCACATCAATCTGCGAGGCAGGAATGGTATCAACGGGTTTGGAGGAATACGGAGAGATTGCGCTCAAAGGAAATTTATAAATCTTTAAATCTGTTCTTGCTCCATTTGCATTATTGCCAAAATCGCCGACATAAAAATAAGTTCCGTCAAAGGCAATGTCTTCCCAGTCGATATTTGTTGCACCAGCTAATTGTACAGTTTGAAGCAAAGCATTTGAAAGAGTATCTATTCTGTAAATAGCAGCCGCACCTCCCCCATCGCTAAAGCTCCATAATGAACTATCAGCCCATTGTAATCCACTGCTTTCAATCATAATATTACTTATAGCGCTAACTTTTACAGGTGGAGTGTAAGTGGTGATATTATACTTACAGCTTCCATCATTTATGGTAGCTCCGGGGGTTACATTATTAGCAAGAGAATCTGTACAGCCCGACTGACTGTAAGAAGGAATAGATGTAATTAAAAGGAAAAGAGTAAAAAATGATAATGAAGTAAAAAGTGGAGATTTCATAATTGAATTAGCAGCATTCTCAATTGAAGCATTCACTTACACTTGCCCTAATGGAACAGAAATTTTTAAGATTATCAGGATTGAATAAGATACATCCGCACTATCTTAATTAATCCTGATAATCCTGGTTCCATCATTCTCACTTACAACCTCATAATAGTTGTCTTCTTTGTTATCTCATTAGGGTCGTCGCCAATTTCAGTTTCTGTAAACGGGTCATCATCGTCATCGTCGTCGTCATCCTCTTTTTGGGGCTCGGTTGGCGGCTGAATGCCGGGGTCTTCTTTTGGTAAATGTTCGGGCTCTATTTCAGGTTTTTCTTTGGGGTCTGCTCCGGGAGTTTCAATTGGAGCTGACATTTCAGTTAGTGAATTTTCTATAAGCTCATTGGTTTTACTTGTCTGTATCATAATTAGAAGATTGAATGTTCTATTAAAAAAGTATTTTAATGAAAACTACGACAATAAATAAACTTTGCCACGGCTTAGATACGATTGCTGTGGATAAAATTGGGACGATATTAAACAATAGCGGCTAAAAGTGAATATGATTACAACTTTTCGAAATGCCCCTTTTAGATTTGAAAAAGAATCTTTAACATTTTCTTTGTGGGCCTACTATATTAATCTGATGTAACAGCAAGTAAAGCCGAACAAGGTGGCATAAATTTTATCTATCATTTAAAAAATACTCAAAAACTAAATTTATGAAAAAAAATGTATTAATGCTTATGCTGCTGATGACAACGGGAGCATTTGTAGCGAAATCTCAAATCCAGAGAGGAAATGTATTGATGGGAGCAGACCTCGCTAATTTTAATTTAACTCTTAGCAATGGTGGCTCTTTTAATGTAGATATAAGTCCAAAAGCAGCTTGGTTTATTAGAGATAATACTGCTGTAGGTGCTTATCTTGCTTTTTCTCTTGCTACAGTAAAACACGCGGGTACAAATACTTCTTACGGAGTGGGTGCTTTAGCCCGTGAATATTTGAGCGGCAATGCAGTAGGCGCTGTAAGACATACCCGTTTATTTTTTGAAGGTAATGTAGGTATTGAAGGAACCAATTTAAACCCTACTGGTGGAAATAAGACCAGTACAAATGGGCTCGGAATTGGTATTGGCCCTGGACTTGCTTATTTTATAACTCCTAATATTGGCCTTGAAGGACTATTGAAATATGACGGCATTTTAGGGTTTGGAACTACTTCAACAACAAGCGCTTTAAATCTTAACGTAGGCTTCCAGATTTATTTGCCCGGAAGAACTGTTAGAAATGCTGTAAAAAATACCCAATAATTCAAATTCAACATTCACTTAAGCTAAGGGTTCAATACAAATCGTATTGAACCCTTCGTTTTTATGTGAATACTGGTTTGCATAATCAGCAGAGGTTTTTAACATCGGGTTATTGCTCGTTTCGAGAACCAGCAGCAAATAAGAAAGCGATAAGCAACGGTAATATTTAAAACTATTGTTATTAATACTACTTTTATTGCTGTTACTTTTTTTATAAAAATTCACTTCTTGCAGTTTCTAAAGAACGTATGTTTAAATACTATTTCAAAAAGTAAACTCAGCATTATCTCAGCGCAAACCTTGCATAAAATTTCTTTGTACGTGATGGCAGTTTTATATATTGCTGCCGGAATTAATCATTTTTGCTCTCCGCAGTTTTACTATAAAATAATGCCTCCTTATATTCCTTATCCTTTTGCAGTCATTTACATAAGCGGTGTTTTTGAGTCTGGACTGGGAATATTGCTTTTGTTCAATAAAACAAGAAACCTTGGTGCCTGGGGCATTGTTGCTCTGCTGGTAGCAGTTTTTCCTGCAAATATTCAAATGCTGGTTAATTATATTCATGAAAATAATCCCCGCATTTGGGTTGCTGTTATCAGGCTTCCGTTACAGATTCCTTTAATTTGGTGGGCTTATTCCTTTACAAATAAAAGACAGGACTACAACCTAAGGAAAAATATATGATGCCTCAAGAATAATTTTTCATTTCAAAACTTTACGTGTCTAAAAACAATTTTTGTTTCTCTTCCTGATAATCTGGAATCAATATTGCAGCCGCTAAAACTTTGACGTAAAAAAGATTATGTCATTTAGAATAGTTTGAGAAAACAGTACGAATGCTTCAATTGAACAGTTGGTTAGCAAATGATGAGAACCGTTGCCCAAAGAAATTAAAGATGAACTGAGCGTAGCAACGATGTTACCTATAGAAAACAAAAGATGGTCACCAAAAAAGCATTCATAATGCTGTAATAGAAAAACTTAAGAACTTAAAAAGTATTTGCAGAAGATATGGAAACACATCCTAATTATAGTACATCGAAAAGTAAAGAAGAGATTTTTGCCGAAGATAATTTTATAAATCCCTTGCCCCGTGCTGTAGTAAGGCCAAACTCTCCCATACTGCTTGATGGCGACTGGAATTTTTCTTTGGATCCAAACGATGAGGGTTTGCAGGAAAACTGGAACCTCGGTCACCATTATGAACAGACAGCGCACTGGCCCGGTTCGATAGAAGAACACATTGCAAAAGGCAAGGAGCAAAACGTGAAAGCATGGCAGGATAAAGTGGTTGCCTGGTACGAAAGGAATTTTCCTCTGCCCGTGAGGGTTAACGGAAACGGCAGCGCACACTCGATGCTGCTGCTGACATTTGGCGCCTGCGGGTATCAAACACAGGTGTGGCTAAACGGAATTTTATTAAAAACAGTTGAAGGCGAAGCGGTGCATTTTGGCGAGTACACTTCCTTTTCTTATGAGTTGCCCGAAGAAATTCTGCAGCCCGTAAACCGCCTTACGGTTCGCATTGCTGATACTATGTATGCCGATATTCCACGGGGCAAGCAGGAGTCGCACGTGGATAAAAGAGGTGGTATCTGGTATCAGACACA
>CAXUMK010000293.1:0-3509 GCA_964251885.1 uncultured Segetibacter sp.
ACATTAAGTGGAGTAGACGAAAAGCCCCAAAATTAAGCCCCGTTGCCTGTGAGGTCGCGGAGCTTTTTGTTCTACTTCCTGTTGACCGAAGCGTTTTAAGCTAGGGTACAAAGTAGGCCGTTCATGCTTTAACTATTTGTAAATCAAAATAAATATGTTTTTAAAACGTTTGCTTACAGAAAGCATGTTACAAAAGTTTCCGGCTTCGCCGGTTCGGTTCAACAAGAGTATTGCCAATAGTGGGGCTGGACGTTGGAGAAATCGGCGGCAAATCGCTTGTCAGCTTTGTTCGGGCTG
This sequence comes from uncultured Segetibacter sp., assembly GCA_964251885.1. Lineage (GTDB taxonomy): Bacteria > Bacteroidota > Bacteroidia > Chitinophagales > Chitinophagaceae > Segetibacter. The sequence goes on from CAXUMK010000293.1 coordinate 298, forward strand.
GACGTTTGCTATTTGGCTTTTTGTTTTTATCTTCATCAGAAGTTTTTCAATTCGGCTTCGGTTGCCAGGTGGAGGCTTTTCAACTTCCCCACCATCGGCAATACTTTTTCGTTGTGTGCCATTCCTTTGACAAACTACCATTCCTTAAAGTAACCATTATTAATTCGTAAATTACGATTAACTCAATTTAAAACAGTTTATGAATAAAAGAAGCAGTTTCACTATCGTAACCTTGTACTTACTTTGTAATTCATTAACGAATGCATCAGGACAATTAAATTATCCGGTCACTAAAAAAATAGACCACGTGGATGATTATTTTGGGACAAAAGTGAGTGATCCCTACCGCTGGCTGGAATACGATACAGTCGCCGACACTAAAGAATGGGTTGAAGCAGAACAAAACTTTACCGAAAGCTACTTATCAAAAATCCCTTTCAGGGGATTGGTGAAAAAGGGAGTTGAGAGATTCGTGAATTATCCCAGGTACTTCTCTGGTTTTAAGGTGGGTGATTATATTTTCTTCTCAAAGAATGACGGTTTACAAAACCAGTCGGTTTATTATTATCAAAAAGGAATTAACGGGGTACCACAGGTTTTTATTGACCCTAATAAGTTATCAAAAGATGGCACCGTATCCATTGTATTAGACGCGGCTTCCTATGATAAAAAGATTATGGCATACCATGTAAATCTAAATGGCAGTGACTGGAGCACCAGTTATTTTGTGGACATCGCCACTAACAAAAAACTAATTGACAGCATAGACTGGCGAAGGGATGCGGGCATAGGTTGGGCAAAAGGAGGATTTTATTATACGGGCTATCCCACCCCGGCGAAAGGAAAAGAACTAACCGCTGTACCAAAAAATGCAGCAGTATATTTTCATAAGTGGGGCGACAGTCAGAAGGACGATAAATTTATTTACAGTGATACCAGCAAGCCTGATATTTGGGTAGGAGCTTACACTTCAGAAGACGAAAGGTTTCTTGTTATTTATAAAAGCATCCCCAATGCCGTGGGAACAGAATGGCTTGCAAAAAGATTAGACCAACCAGCAGCTGGTTTTAAGCAACTCTTTTATAGCCCGGATTATCAATATGGCATTATTGGCAACATTGGAGACACCCTTTTTGTAAATACTAACGACGGGGCAGGCAATTTTAAAGTAATAAAGACAACCTTTGAGAACCCTTCAAAAGAAAACTGGGTGGAGGTGGTACCGGAGAAAAAAGAAAAGCTTGATTTTGCAAATATGACGGGAAAAACCATAGTTGCAGGTTATCTTGTAAATGCCACTTCCAAAGTTTACCAATATAATAGCGAAGGCAGACTGAAGTTTGAGTCAAAACTACCGGGTCTTGGATCCGCGGGTGGATTTGGAGGATTCAAAGACGACCAATACGTTTTTTATGATTACACCTCCTTTACGTCTCCACCCAGTATTTACAGATATGACTTAGCAACGGGTAAGTCAACCATATTCAAACAATCTACCTTCAGTATTGATTTAACCAACTACGAAACCAAACAGGTTTTCTATAAAAGTAAAGATGGAACAAGCATACCAATGTTTATTATTAGTAAAAAAGCAATTACAAAGAATGCAAATCGCCCCACCTTGTTGTATGCATACGGGGGCTTTGATATAAGTATCACTCCGTATTTTTGGTCATCAATGTTTGAATTATTGAATAATGATGGAGTATTGGCAATACCCAACATTAGAGGAGGTGGAGAATTTGGCGAAGCCTGGCACAAGGCAGGAATGCTGAATAAGAAACAGAATGTGTTTGATGATTTTATGGCAGCGGCTGACTATTTGGTTTCCGAAAAATACACTTCAAGAAGTAAGCTTGCCATCATGGGAGGCAGCAATGGCGGGTTGTTGGTAGGTGCTGTGATTACCCAACGCCCCAATATATGCAAAGTAGCTTTTCCAGAGGTTGGAGTGATGGATATGTTGCGTTTCCAAAAGTTTACCAGTGGTGTATTCTGGACGGCCGAGTTTGGCAGCAGCGATAGTGCAAGCCAGTTTACTACCTTGTACAAATATTCACCTTTGCATAATATCAGGAATGTTGCTTATCCTGCAATGTTAATAATAACTGCCGACCACGACGACAGGGTTGTGCCGATGCACTCCTATAAGTTTGCTGCCACCCTACAAGAGAAACAACGTGGAACTAATCCCGTGCTTATAAGAATAGATACAAATCAAGGGCATGGTGCATCTGGTTCATCACTAAAGAAAGGCATTGAAAGTACGACAGATATTTTTTCTTTTATGTTTTACAATATGGGAATTAAACCGAAGGATTAGAACGGCACACAACATTAAGTGGAGTAGACGAAAGCCCCAAAATTAAGCCCCGTTGCCTGTGAGGTAGCGGGGCTTTTTGTTCTACTCCCTGTGACCGCTGTTTAGATAAAGTGATACAATCACTTTCTGTATATTGCTATTGTTAGATACATTAGTTCTTTTCAAAAAAAGCGGCATAAAGCTATACAAGTACAAGTGTGCGACGCAAGAATGCTTAATAGTAGCAATGCAGCCCGGCTCATAAAATGTATTGCACATTCTTACAAGGCTCTAAGTATAGTTTATTTAAGCGTCATATTTTTTAATGCCAGCACCACTTCATCTTTCTTTCGTCTGCTTACTTCTATTTCGGTACCATCGCTCATAAGCAGTTGCCCTCCATCGCCTTTTATATACCGGGTAATGTGGTGCATATTTACCAGGCTGCTTTGGTGAACGCGTAAAAAATCGAGGTCTGCAAGCAGGTCTTCATATTCTTTCAAAAGCTTTGAAACAACGATTGGTTTTTGCCCTGCAATTTTAAATTTGGTATAAGCGCCGGAAGCTTCCATCCAGACAATGTCTTTTAAATTAATAAAATAAACACCCTCTGCAGTTGACAGTGCAAGCCTTTGCAAATGATTGTCATTCTTATGGCTTAAATAAGTTTTGGCGCCTTCTATTTGTTCTTTGTTCAGTAATTGCTTTTGCTGCTTCACCTTTTTTAAAGCAGCTTCCAGATCATCGGGGTCAATAGGCTTCAGTAAAAAGTCAATGGCATTTAGCCGAAAAGCCTTTACTGCATACTCGTTGTAAGCAGTGGTAAAAATGACGTCGAAGTTTTTATTCGGTATTTTTTTTAGCTATAATGGAAGTTAATTTAAATATTTTAAAAAAAAATATTCAAGAA
>CAXUMK010000293.1:3519-4897 GCA_964251885.1 uncultured Segetibacter sp.
AGCGGACTGTTTTGTTCTAAAAATTCTATGCCGGTTTGGCCGGGCATATTTATATCGAGAAATAACAGATCGGGCTGCAGTACATCAATAAAATGCTTAGCCTGTTGTGTATTGTTTGCCTCGGCCAATACAATTGTATCGGGTGCAATAGCAGCCAGCAAATGCCGCAGCGTTTCGCGGCTGTTTTGCTCATCATCGGTTATTATACATTTCATCTAAAACTGGAATTAAGAACAATTAAAAGCTTAATGGTATAATTAAATCTACAGTTGTGCCTGCGGCATTGTGTTGCGAATCGGTTTTGTCAGTTATTTGTATCTGTGCATCTGTATGAAGTAGCTGCTTCATAGTTACAAGCATATCGGCTGTAAGCTTTTGCCCGTGGCTAATATGGCCTTCTGTACCATTTAATTTATTTGACCTGCCAACGCCGTTATCATCAATTACACAATGCAGCTCATTATTTTTTTTATATAAATGAATGAGCAGTTTTTTATCGCCTTCTTTAGGCATTAACCCATGAATGATTGCATTTTCAACGTAAGGCTGCAGCAGCAGCGGAGGCAGCCTTACATCACTTATACTTTCAACATCGGCTACGATTACTTCCCACCTAAATTCGTTACTGAATCGAAATGCTTCCAGTTCCATATACATCTTCAGTGTTTCTACAATTTCATAAAGGGGCGTAAGATTATTAAAACTTTGGTCTAATATCCTGCGCATCAATTTACTAAACTTACTTAAATATTTTGCGGCTTCCACAGGTTTTTGCTGCAGTATATAATTTTGTATGCTGTTAAGTGAATTAAAAATGAAGTGCGGGTTCATCTGGCTTTGCAACGCCGTCAGCTTTAATTCGCTCATTTGCAATGCTGCCAGGTTTTCTTTTTCTTTTATTGCATCGCGCCTTTTTATGAACCGGTAAATAGCCCCGATCGCTGCTAAAACGACCAGCGTACGAAACCATGCCCGTTGCCAAAAGGGCGGAACAATAGTGAATGTATACTCTGCAGTTTTACTTTCTATGCCTGCATCGTTAATCGCTTTTACTATAAACGAATATTTGCCCGGCGACAGGTTATAATAAATGGCTTCGTTATTAGTTTGGTTAGTAACCCAGTTTTTATCTCTGCTGTTGAGAATGTAAGCATACCTTATAAAATTATTATTAAGGTTGATGCCATTGAAATGAAATGCAATGTCGTTTTGCCCTGCATCGAAGTCTGCAGGGCTGGAATTGAGCTGAAAGCCTTTGCTGCTAAAGGTTTCAGCATTGTTATCATTCAGTACGGTTACATTATCAATTAATACAGATGGGGCAGATGCTGTTTCAGTAATGGCAAGCGTATTTATTTTGAAAATGCCATTAGCAACG
>CAXUMK010000293.1:4907-6970 GCA_964251885.1 uncultured Segetibacter sp.
AAAAAGCAAGGTTCCAGTTGGGTACATCTATGCGGTCTGAACTGGTAAAATTTCTTATGTTATAAGTGTTGGGTGAATGTTGTTTTTCAGTAAACCTGTAAAGCCCGCTTAACGTTGCGATCCATACATTGCTGTTATTATCCACTTCAATATCATGAATAAAGTTATTAGGCAAGCCATTATCGGTATTAATGATTTTATCTTTTATAAATTGATTATTTACAAACGAAAAATGAATGGCGCCGAGGCCATGTGTTTTAAACCAAATACCATTTTGGCTGCTGCATGCTATTTCTGCAAAAACTTTTTTCTGCAATTGCAGGTTGGGGGTAAAATCAATAAAACCCTTGTCAGTATTTAGTAAGAGCCTGCCCCTTTCGCTTACCCAGATATGACCAAAATAATCTTTGTTAATAGATATTATATGGTTGAGCAAAGTGCCGTCTGACAGTACAGAAATACTTTTTACAAGCTTGCCTTCTTTAGCAATATACACGACATTATCTTTTGTAAACCACAATTCCCCCTTTGTTATATCATACAAATTTGCAGGGCCTGATGAGTAATTAATACTGAGCGCAGATTTAGCCACGTGTTGGTTTTGCCAGGTATAAATATTATTATCCGTCGCAAAGATCCACCACTTGTTTTTTTCATCAACCTGCAAGCCTCTTACATAAGCGTTAAGCTGGTTATGAGCAAGCAGTTTTGATAAATTGCCTGGCAACGAGATCACATTGCCATCTTTTATAAGGCTGGTTTGCATGCAAATGCTGCCATCAGTTAATTTATTTGAAAAACGGATGTCTTCATTATCAAGACCTGTTACGGTAGTATAATGTGTAGCAAATTGGTTAGTGAGCTTAACCAGGCCGCGAAAGGTGCATATCCATATAACACCTCTTTTATCCTGGTAAACAGCTGGTATTAAATAACCGGGCAATTCACTTTTATCGATAAAGCTTGTTTTATTTTTATCTATTATCCAAACACCTTTATCTTCTGCACTTAACCATATTCTTTTTTGTGCATCAACAAATAATGCCGTAACTATTTGCTTATGGAAATCTATAGTTGTAAGACTTTTTAATTTGCCATCCTGCCAGTGATATAATCCGTTTTCATTAAAAAGATAAAAGGCATTTTTTTCAACAGCATCAATTTTTATATAAGTACGAAGGTTATTATAAGCAGAAATTAACCGGGCTTTCTTTTGCTTAGATACTAAGTACACACCATTGTCTGTATTTACGATTTTTGTTCCATCGTGTAGTGTGTCTGCTACATACTTTTTGGCAGGTAAGCCAGATACATTTTCCAACAAGTTTATGTATTGAAATTTTCCGTTAGACACAATTGCATTTTGTGCATTAAGTATGCAATGGAGATGGTTGTTTTCATCCACCTTTAAAGCGCTGAAGTAAGTTGATGTAAGATTGGCCGGGCATGGAATGCTCTTACATTTTTTACCATCAAAATAACACAAACCGGCTCTTGTAGCTACCCACAGGTTTCCTGTTTTGTCTTCACAAACTTCATCGCAAAAGTTGTCTGACAATCCATTTGTAATGTCGTAGTTCTTAAAGTTTCTTCCATCGAAGCGGCTAAGCCCTCCTAAAGTGCATAACCATAAATAGCCCCTGCTATCTTCAAATGCGGCTTGCACATAACCACTTGGCAGGCCATCTGCTTCTCTGTAAACAGTAAAGTTAAATGGCTGTGCAAACAACCATAAAGGCTGCAAACAAAAGCAGCCTTTACATAATAATATCAGCAATATTTGTTTTGTGCTCATCGGTAGCTAAGCAATAGCACCAGCAATATAATCACTATTGTAATGAAGAAAAGCAACCACCAGTCTAAAGCCTGTTTGTTCCTCATATTTTTTACCAACTCCTTTTTATAACTATCCGCCATTTGCTTTCTCATTTTAATTATGCTTTGTTATACTTCCCGCCGTATAAAAATCCCGTATGAACGCATTGGCGTCAACTTAAAGAAAAAATGCTTGAACTGATGCAGTTTTTGACAGTAAGGCAAGTAGATTTTGGGTTAAAAGCTGA
>CAXUMK010000294.1:0-6947 GCA_964251885.1 uncultured Segetibacter sp.
CATGCTTATGAATGGTTTATTCTTCACAACGCCAGTGCACATATTGAGCAGCAGGCTGATTTGCCCACATTACAAATCAACACCTGGGATGAACTGGCAGGAAGCAGGATGATTGCGGAATTGCAAAACAATGTTTTGGGAAGTTACCTGTCTAAAACAGATTGGTTTGCAGGTAAAGGCAAGGCAATAAATAATATTGTTGTAACCAATCATGCTAAAATCCCTGCCGGAGAAAGTACCTGCTTTCTGTTTATAATTGAAGTGCAATATGAAAGCGGACTACCAGAGTCTTACCAGCTACCTGTAGCTTTTGCTACAGATAAGCTTGCCGTAACGCTGCGTTCCAATAGTCCGCAATCTCTTATTGCTAATGTAAAAGTCGGTGATCAGGAAGGTGTTTTGGTGGATGCATTGTTTACACCCGAACTGCAGCGTTTGCTTCTTCTTATGATAGCGGGAAATGAAAGTATCAGCCTGAAAAACAGCAATATCGTTTTTAACAGCAACCAGCAGTCAAAAGACCGTTTGCAGCAGTTGGATGAAGTAAAATCGAAAGTGAACACCGAAGATGGCTTTACAGCAATTCAGTATGACAACGGGTTCTTTTTAAAGATGTACCGCAAAATAGACCCTACTACTAATCCTGACCTTGAAATTACCCGTTATCTTTCTGAACAGGCAAAATTTGAGTACGTTCCTGCTTTTGCCGGCTCTATTGAATGGAAATTTGAGAATGATACAATAGCATTAGGAATGCTGCAGGTATTGATTGAAAATCACGGCGATGCTTATAATTTTATGTTGACCCATGTAGATAACTATATAGAAAGAGTTTTGTCGGGTGATAGAAAAACGCCTGAGGCGATTGAATTAAAAGGAAGTCTGACGGCTCCGGCAGGATATGAAGATTTGTCAAATGATTTACAACTGCTGTTGGGAGCAACAGCCAGTGAACAGGCAAGACTGATTGGTGTCAGAACGGGGCAAATGCATATTGCGCTTGCTGCAGGCATTGGTTCAAAAGACTTTGCTCCCGAAGGTTTTTCACTGCACTACCAGCGGTCATTGTTTTCATCGATGCAGGCAATAGCAAGGGAAATCTATGAAAACAAAAAACAAAGAATAGATGCGTATCCTGAAATTATTCAAAAAGATTTGCAGGACTTCTTCGAAAGGAAAGAGGAGATACTAAAAATGTTGAAACGCATTTATGCAAAAAAGTTAGATGTTGTAAAAATCAGGACTCATGGCAATTATCATTTAGGCCAGGTTTTATTGACAGGTAAAGACATGGTGATTACAGACTTTGGCGGCGACCCTATCCGGAGTTTTAGTAACAGGCGATTAAAAAGGTCCCCACTTCGCGATGTAGCTTCAATGATACGCTCCATTAGAAATGTTGCTTATGAAGGATTTCTGAAAACCACTCATGCCGAAAAAGAGAACCTGAATAGTTTACTTCCCTTTGCAAGAATATGGGCGCACTTCATGGTTGGCTTTTTTATGAAAGCTTATCTTGAAACTGTAAAAGAAAGTGCCTTTATTCCTGCTGATAAAGAAGACCTTAAAATGATGGTAGAAGTGTACATGCTCGAGAAGGCATTGCATGACCTCAACTATGAATTGAAAAACAGGCCTAGCTGGGTGATTATTCCGTTGAGAACGATTAAATCAATATTACCCCAAAAACCCCAAACCCCTGAAGGGGCTTAGAGAGACAAGATGCGTCACACTTGTGAGGTGTGGGACATCTATCTGTTAGTTGTTTTAAGTGTTGCCATAAGCACTGAAGACGAACGAAATGCGACGCAACGATGTTTAATTGAAAAACAACTGCCTGGTTCAAAAAAAGCAAGATGTGCCACACCTCTCAGGTGTGGCACATCTTTGTAAACCGATTTATTTAAACAATTTCTGCAGCATCTGGTATAGATCTTCGCCGCGGAGATTGCGGGCTATGATCTTTCCGTTTGGGTCTATCAGCATGTTTGCAGGAATGCTGTTGATATGATATAATTGGGCAACTTCGTTTTGCCAGTATTTAAGGTCACTGACATGTGTCCAGGTGAGACTGTCGGCTTCTATCGCCTGCTTCCATTTGTCTTTATTCTGATCGAGAGACACACTTAAGATGGTAAAGTTTTTATTTTTAAATGCATTAAAAGCGGTAACAACTGCAGGGTTTTCGTGACGGCAGGGACCGCACCAGCTTGCCCAAAAATCTACCAACACATACTTTCCTTTAAACGAAGAAAGTGTTACCGGGTTATTGGATGTATCATTTTGAGTAAAATCAACAGCCTGTGTGCCTTCCAATCCAATTTTTTGGGCAGCAATCATTTTAGCAATTTCACGGCCATAAAAAGTTCCCTGTGCTGCCGGCTTCAGCGAATTAAACCGCTTTTCAAGGGCGGTCATATCGTTGTTTACAGGGCTGGTAACATAAATGATAAACGGAGTAACAGGCGAGGCAGGCTTTGCTTTAGCAAATTCATCAACCTGTTGCAATACTTTCAGCTTACTCTTTTCAAAAACCTTAATCAAAGAATCTCTTTTAGTCCCTTCCTTTGTTTTATTGATAGTGTTTACAAGGCTGTTCAGCTTTTCTTTCAGCACATCGAAACGGGTGTTGTATAACTGGTAATCCTGCTGTGCTGCAGAACCGGTAAAAGCAATATTTTTCAGTGCCTTTACATCTCCTGACACAGTTAAGTTAGCAGGAGTTAAAAAGACTTCAGCCATCTCGGGATGACCGATAAACGACAACTGGTAAATGTCTCCATCAGACACTTTGCCAAACAAATTGAACTTACCCTTTTGAGAATAGGCGGTGGCTAACACCTCGCCCGGCTGTCCCGGACGGGCAAGAAAAACCATTGTACTATCGGGAAGACCTTTTATGTTTCCGGTAATTGTAAAGTCACCACCGGCAGCAGACGTAGCCGTAGTTTGAGCTAAAGAAAAAAAAGGTAAGAGCAAAAGAGGTAACAGGTTTTTCATACTATTTAGAGTGGCGATTTTGTAAAATCTCGATAACATGCTGCAATTTATAGCCTTTTGCGTTAAGTAAAATCAAATAATGAAACAGCAGATCGGCGGACTCATTTAAAAAAAGTTCTTCATTATCATCCTTTGCTTCAATAACTACTTCGACAGCCTCCTCACCTACTTTCTGTGCAATTTTATTAATGCCTTTATGAAAAAGTGAAGAAACGTACGACTTTTCCGGCTCAAGACTTTTGCGCTGCTCTATCACACTTTCGAGGTATGGCAGAAAATTTTCAGAACGGTTTGTTTCATTAAAACAGGTATCTGCGCCGGTGTGGCAAACGGGTCCAACGGGTTCGGCTTTTATAAGAATAGTATCGTTGTCGCAATCGGGCAGGCATTCTTTTAGAACCAGAAAATTACCGCTCTCCTCTCCTTTTGTCCAAAGCCTCTTTTTGCTGCGGCTGTAAAATGTAACCTTACCAATTTCATACGTTTTGTCAAGTGCTTCCTGGTTCATAAAACCCAGCATCAACACCTTGCCGGTTATGTTATCCTGCACAATTGCAGGAACCAGCCCATCGCTATATTTTAAAAAGTCTATATCCACTTTGTTTTGTTTTTTGGTAGCCGGCATTTGTAATTCTGTTGTGTCAGCCGTTGCGTCGCACACTTGTACTGGGTTTTTTTATTGGGCTTTTTTCACCATAGCACAGAAACATTATAATCTTTAAAAACGCTGTCTTTTGTAATAATTTGAAGATGTAGATTTTGCGCCTGGGCTATAATCATCCTGTCAAAAGGATCACGGTGGAGCAATGGAAGTGTAGAAACTGTTATAGAATCATCAAGAGTAACTGGCAATATTTCAAAAGAATTTTGTAGAATTTTCTCTATAAAACTTTCAAAAGCTATTTCCAATTTTAATTTCTGAACATTGATTTTAATAGCCATTTCCCAAATAGAAGCAATACTTACGAAAATATCACCTTGCTTTGTTTCAATTTCTGTTTTGGCTTTTTCAGAAATTTCAGGGTTTCCGGTAATAAACCAAATTAATGTATGGGTATCAAGTAAATTATTCATTTACATGTAATCTTTAAAATCTTCTAAAGGCTCATCAAAATCAGGACTCATTTCAATCATACCTTTTCCGCTTCCAAAAACCGGTTTATTGAACTTGTTTGTATCTGTACGTGATTTTGCCAAAAGAAAATCAACGAAGTCATTAACCTGTAATTTTAAATTTGTAGGAAGTTTGGCAACTTTTTCAGCTATATAATCATTTTCCATAAAATCATTTTTACACAAATTTAATCCTTTTACATTCTTACAGTAATCCCTTTCTCCTTTAAATATCCTTTCAATTGAGGTATTGGTATTTCTTTAAAATGAAAAATACTCGCTGCCAGCGCTGCATCCGCTTTTCCCTGTTCAAACACTTCAACAAAATGCTCCATCGTTCCACCCCCGCCCGATGCAATAACGGGAACTGGTAAACTAATGGAAAGTCTTTCAGTTATATCCAAAGCAAATCCTTTTTTTGTTCCGTCATTATTCATCGATGTTAGAAGTATTTCACCTGCGCCTCTTTCTACCGCCTCCTTTGCCCAGTCAAAGCACTTGGTGTCTGTTTTTGTTCTTCCGCCATTTAGATATACATACCATTCTCCGTCTTCTTCCTGCTTTGTATCTATGGCCAAAACCACACATTGCGAACCAAATTCTTTTGATAACCGGTCAAGTAAATCCGGGTTTCTGAATGCGGCTGTGTTTACCGATATTTTATCAGCACCATTCTGTAGCAAAACACTTACATCTTCCACACTGCTTATTCCGCCTCCAACAGTAAAGGGAATATTTATTTTATGAGCAATGCGGTTAACCAGTTCGCTTAAGGTTTTTCGCTTTTCGACTGTTGCTGTTATGTCAAGAAAGACCAGTTCATCCGCTCCCTGTTTTGCATACAATGCTCCCAACTCCACAGGATCACCCGCATCGCGGATATTTTCGAAGTTGATACCTTTTACAGTTCGCCCGTCTTTTATGTCGAGACAAGGAATGATGCGTTTGGTGAGACCCCCTCCGCCCCCTGAAGGGGGAACCGGTAAGAGCGTGATTTTATTTGCAGATTTTTTAACCATAAAATTTATTGTATAGTTTTTTCAAGTCCCTTCAGGGATTTAGGGTTTCCTGTCCTTTTTGTCTTTTAGCAACTTCTCGGCATTTTGAAGCCTCTTGAGTTTTTCCTGTTCTTTTTCTTCTAATTTTTGCAATTGAAACTCTTTCCATCTTTTTTTTATATTTTGCTTTACTTCATCCCACGTTTTTTCACGGACTATAATGGGCTCTTCACTTTCATCTGCTAAGTCAATTTCAGACAAGGCATCTAATACAATTTTTATATCGTTGTACACAAACTTTTGCCTGTAAAAAGCAAACATGTCTTTGAGTGAGAAAACATATAGCAGAGCGTCAATATCCCAAAAATCTTTTTTCTCTTTTCGTCTTATAATTGCGTCGAGCTTAAAAGCTGCAATATCTTCTACCCCCGCTAACCGAATTTCATCTTCAATCAATGGTTCTCTTATAAACGGCACACTCCAATTTTAAAAATCACATTTTATATTTTGTATAAAACATGTAAATCCTGTTCCTGATATGCTTTGCAATTCAAAAGGCTTTGTTTCATTGCTCAAGAGTCTTGTAGTCTTGTCTATATCAAATGACCTTTCTGAAAAAAAATCAAGGTCAACCGAAATACGATGTCCTAACTGAAGAGATAAAGAAGTTCCGCCTACAAGACGAAAAAAACTCAGCTCCTGAAGTGACATTATCTTTTTTAAAAGATTTAATGTACCGGGTGATATTGTTTCGAGGTATAGCATGCGAATTGGGTACGGGGAATATCTAAGAACAAGCTGGCAAAATAGAGTGTGTTTTCTTTAAGATAAGTTGCTGATGTAAGAACGCCGGCAACTTTACTGATACCATAGAAAACTGTCACTTCTAAAATATCATCCCAACTGCCATTTTCAAACACCTTTCTGATAATGTAGTTTGCCTGACGGTTGTAATCTAAATTACTCATATCAACGTCCCAAAAAGCGCGGTTTGATAGCTGGATGATATCTTTTGCTTCTGCCATACAGCAAATTTACAATACTCTTTGTAGCTTTCTCTAACGTGGTCAGGATTCAATTCCCTTTAGGGATTTTGAACTTTCCCTTAAACATTCTTTAAACCGGGTGATACTGTCTGGTAGTATAACATTTAAAAAGAGATGGTGAAATATTAAAGAGGCTGGAAGCAAATAGCAAAGTCTTCTGCATAAGATAAGGTGCGTTAATAACAGCTTTGATAATTTTTTATTGCTATAAAATGCGCATACTTCAAGAATATCTTCCCAGCTACCTCTTTCAAAAACCCTGACAATAATAGAATTTGCCTGCTTTTCATAATCCAACTTACTCATATCAACATCCCAAAAGGCGCGGTTTGATAACTGGATAATGTCTTTAGCTTCTGCCATACAGCAAATTTACAATACTCTTTACAGCTTTCTCTAACATGGTCAGGTTTTCACAAGTCCCTTTAGGGGATTTAGGGTTTAAAAAATTGAGCGAGTTGAGGCAGGGTTATCTTTCCCTCATAAATGGCTTTGCCAATTATTACACCTTTGCAGCCGATTTCCTGCAATTCGTCAATATCTGCCAATGAGCTAACTCCGCCGCTTGCTATAAAATGAAGATCGGGAAATTTTGAAACAATGTTTTTATACAGTTCTGTCGAAGGGCCTTCAAGTTTGCCGTCTTTACTTACATCGGTACAAAATATTTGCTGAACGCCTTTACTAATATACTTTTCTATAAAATCATAAATCCAGATATTGGTTGTTTCTAGCCAGCCTGCGACAGCAATTTTTTCGTTTTTTACATCAGCTCCTAAAATAAATTTTT
>CAXUMK010000295.1:0-6922 GCA_964251885.1 uncultured Segetibacter sp.
TTTCTAAAAGCCTTAAAGACAACTCCTATTTTTTGCATCTGAATTAAAAAAACGTTACCCATAAAGTTAATGTAACACTTCACAATTGCATAATAATATCAGAACTTTATTTTATGAACTTGAAACGTCCTTTGGGATAAATAGCATTGTCTCCCAGCATCTCTTCAATACGTATTAACTGATTGTATTTAGCCATTCTGTCTGTACGGCTTGCGCTTCCGGTTTTTATTTGTCCGCAGTTTAGTGCAACTGCAAGGTCTGCAATGGTTGTGTCTTCCGTTTCGCCGCTTCTATGGCTCATGATAGTTGTATAACCATTGGTTTGAGCCAGTTGCACCGCATTGATTGTTTCTGTTAATGTACCTATCTGGTTCACCTTAATTAAGATGCTGTTGGCAATTCCCTCGCTGATGCCTCTTTGTAAAATTTTTGTATTGGTTACAAAAAGGTCATCACCTACCAGTTGTACTTTTTTGCCCAGGGCATCTGTCAGTTTTTTCCAACCTTCCCAATCCTCTTCAGCCATTCCGTCTTCAATGCTTATAATTGGATATTTATTAGCCCATTCTACCCAATAGTTCACCATTTCATCAATACCATACTTTTTACCGTCGCTTTTATGAAAATGATAAACACCGTCTTTAAACATTTCTGAAGTAGCCGCATCAAGTGCAATACCTATCTGCTCGCCTGCTTTGTAACCTGCAGCCTCAATTGCAATCAGCACAGTTTCAATCGCTTCTTCATTGCTTTGTATGTTTGGGGCAAAACCGCCTTCATCGCCCACATTTGTACTGTAACCTTTCTTTTTCAATACAGTTTTTAACTGGTGAAACACCTCTACTCCCCAGCGGAGACCTTCGCTGAAAGTATTTGCGCCAACAGGCACAATCATAAATTCCTGGTAGTCTATTTTATTATCAGCGTGTGCGCCGCCGTTCAAAATATTCATTAAGGGAATAGGTAAAACGCTGCTGTTAACGCCGCCAACGTATTTAAACAAAGGAAGACTGCTTTCCTCCGCCGCAGCTTTTGCAACAGCAAGGCTCACTGCAAGCATAGCATTTGCGCCCAGGTTTCCTTTATTATCGGTCCCATCCAGTTCTATCAGTTTTTTGTCAATGCCTGCCTGATCATTTACAGCCCAGCCTAAAAGAGGGTCGGCAATTACGTCATTTACATTTTTTACAGCCTGCAAAACGCCTTTGCATCCATACACGCTTTTATCATTGTCACGCAGTTCAACCGCCTCGTGTATGCCCGTCGATGCGCCGCTTGGCACAGCAGCACGACCCATGATTCCGTTATCGGTAATTACGTCTACTTCAACTGTAGGATTACCGCGGCTGTCTAAAATTTGCCTGGCATGAATGTCTGAAATGTAGCTCATTGGTTTATTGATTATGTTTTATTAATTTTTTTTGGAAGTCGGCATTGTATCGTTATTCAGCATCGTTGCGTCGCACTCTTGTACTGTTTATTCTTTTGTTGAACTTGTAAGAGATCTAAAGATTTCTTCGAGGCTTCCACCTTCGGTTTGCAAAGAAACGATATTAAGATTATGTTGCAAACTTAGTTCCAGCAGTTGCTTTTTTACCTGGTTTGCATTTGATGATTCTATTTGCCAGCTATGCGAATCTAATTTATTTACAGTTCTCACACCTGCCAGTCTTTGCAGCCATTCTCCCTCTACGATCTCTTTAAAAGTCACTTTCACTACATCCGAACTTTGGTTCTGCTGCAGGTTAGCAAGCTTATCATCCGCTACAAGAATTCCTTTGTTTATAATAATTATCCGGTCACAAATTGCTTCTATTTCCTGCAAAATGTGCGATGAAAACAGAACTGTTTTATTCTGCCCCTGCGCCTTTATTACATTTCGTATTTCAATTATCTGGTTAGGGTCCAGGCCGCTGGTAGGTTCATCTAATATCAGCACTTCGGGGTCGTGAATAAGGGCTGCAGCAAGGCCGGTTCTTTGCTTATACCCTTTTGATAACTGGCCGATTTTCTTTTTTTGTTCAATACTTAAACCCGTAAGTTCTATTACATCCCGTATCCTTTGCTTCTTGTGTTTTATTTGGTGTATTCCGGCTATTAAATCCAGGTATTCTTTCACATACATATCGTAGTACAAAGGGTTGGCTTCAGGCAGGTATCCAATTTTCTTTTTAGCAGCAATAGGGTCTGCAGCCACATTAATATCGCTTACGGTTGCTACGCCGCTGTCGGCAGAAAGATAACCGGTTATCATCTTCATGGTGGTTGATTTACCTGCACCATTGGGACCTAAAAAACCGACAATCTCTCCTTTTTGCACTGAAAATGATATTTTATTTACGGCTTTTTGATTGCCGTACATCTTTGTCAGTTCGCTAACAACAATAGACATCTGTTTTACTTTTCATCCAAAACTACCGTTATTTTTTTCGGTTAAAAATCAGCGTCCTAAGATCTGGTGCAGAAGAGTGGCTGCTACAATCACGACAATCATTCCGTATATGAGTAAAGTAATGATGTTATGAAAACGCATCATTGTTCTTCTTGGCTCTATATCTTCCATCTCCTGTTCTTCTTCTCCATACCATTTAAACAGCGCATATAACACTCCGTTAACTCCTTCCAGGTTTCCATTAAACGAGTAGGAGAGAATTATTTTGAGTAAGGCAATGGCAATCAGCAAAACCCACAATAATTTATAATATCGGGCTATTAATTCTATCAGCATCTTTTGTTCCTGGTAATCTTGAAAAGTTTTTTCCTAAAAAATGAGGACAAACTTACTGTTTAAAATTTTATTACTGTTTCGGAATATCTGTTAATACTACTCTTACGAGTAAACAGGCAGAAAGAGAAAAGGGAAATTCATAATGATTTAGGACTAACGTCAGCAGCCGCAATAAGTTCTATAAAAAAGATGTCTCTTCTAACGTATTAATATAATTTATAAAAACTACAGTAATTTTTATAAAAATTATACCAAAAGATGAAAATGGATATTTTGTGATGTTAGTAAGCATCTATTGGTCGTATTCACCTTGAAGAGAATACTTACCAAATATCAAAAGTCCGCCAACGACAATGGGCGTAAGGATAAATGCATAAATAATTGCCGGGATTAGATCCTCACTTTTATCACTTTTAAATTTTGGAATGGCCTGGTTAATGATGAGATAGTATCCACCCGCTAATCCTAAAACTATCCACAGCACTCCAAGCATTCTTCTTAATGTATTCATCTCTTTGTAATTATTTTGATTGGTATAAGTTTAATCTTCCACTTTCCTGTCTTTTCCATTTATGTAAAGTGCACCTATAATAAAACAAACGCCTGCAATAATAATCGGGTACCAAAGCCCTTCAAGAAAGGGTTTATCATAAGGAAGCTTTGCGCCTGCTTTGGCAGCAACTTCATTTGCCTGTGTTGCCTTTGTGGCTAAAAAAGTGGCAATTGCAGGCAGCAGTCCTCCAAAGATGCCATTGCCAATATGATAGGGCAGAGACATAGAGGTATAACGAATTCTCACCGGGAACATCTCTACCAGGAATGCTGCAATTGGCCCGTACACCATTGTTACAAATATGACCTGTATAAATATAAGCCATACCATTCTCCAGAAAGCAGGCGTAGTTACAATAATTGACTTTGTGACTTTTGCCGCAGTTGCAGGAACCGCTTTGACACTACCTGAAAAGAGGGTTTCTTTTTTCGATTGCTTCAGCAAAGTTCCGTCTGAGAATACGGTGGTAGTGATGGTGGTTTTTAAAGTTTGCCCACCTGCACCTGCGTGCAGCCGGTCGGTAACTTCAATTTTTGCAAGGGCAGGTATTTCCTGTTTATTTTGTAAATCTGCTGCATCGTGCATGGCGGAATAAATTGGCCTGTAACTGCAAATAGCTATCAGCATGCCTGCCATCATAATCCATTTTCTGCCTATTTTATCAGACAGAGCGCCAAAAACCAAAAAGAAAGGAGTGGCCAGCCCCAGGCCAAGCATCATCATTTTACTGGCCTGGGTTAAATCAATGCTTAAAGTATTTTGTATAAAACTAAGCGCATAAAACTGGCCTGTGTACCACACTACACCCTGACCCATAGTTGCTCCGAATAATGCAAGCAACACAAATTTAAAATTCAGCTTGTTCCCAAAACTTTCTTTTAATGGGTTTGTGGATGTTTTGCCTTCTGACTTTGCTTTTGCAAAAACCGGCGACTCCTGCATTTTCATTCTTATTAATACAGAAACAGCCACCATCAATATCGATATCCAGAAGGGAACTCTCCATCCCCAGTCATTAAAAGCAGTATCATCCATCGAACCTTTGGTGGCTATGATCACAAACAGCGAAATAAACAAGCCTAAGGTAGCAGTGGTTTGTATCCACGAAGTAAAAAAACCTCTTTGGTTCACAGGCGAATGTTCTGCCACATACGTAGCTGCGCCTCCGTATTCGCCACCTAAAGCAAGACCCTGCAGCAGGCGTAGCAGCAGCACAAGCAGGGGAGCAAAAAAACCAATTGTTTCGTAAGATGGCACACAGCCGATTAAAAAAGTTGAAAGTCCCATGATAACAAGCGTTACCAGGAAAGTATATTTTCTGCCAATAAGGTCTCCCAGCCGTCCAAAGAAAAGTGCACCAAACGGACGAACCACAAAACCCGCGGCAAAAGTTGCAAGGGTGCTTAGCAAAGCAGCAGTCGGATTACCGGAAGGAAAAAATTTGGTAGATATGATGGTCGCAAGACTTCCGAAAATATAGAAGTCATACCACTCGATCATTGTACCGAGAGATGAGGCGGCAATAATTGAAACAAGTCCTTTCTTTTCGTTGTGGTTACTCATGATTCATAAGGCAATGCATAAATATAAGCGTTTACTAAAGTATTATACTTGCCGCCGTATTAAAATGTGCAATGAATTTTTATTAGCCGGGCTGCATTACTACTATTTTACATCGTTGCAATCATGGATTTGTCGTTTTCTTTTCTTCCGGTGAAAGGAAAGAAAAGGATCACACTTCAACTATTTGTTCCATACTCAGCAATGCACAACTTGTCCCGTTTACGAATGAATGGGTTTTGCTATTATTTTTCCATCTACGCACAATCGCCCTGATTTGGGTAAACGCTTTTCAGCCTTCGGATTATTGCCAAATAAAATTCAAAATCGTTCATGTTTTAAGAAACTATACTTTGAGCCTGGTAAGTTTCCCGCTAACGATACAAGTAGTGTATTGCTGCTCATTGAACAAAACGTATAAGTGTGCGACGCAACGATGTTGATAGAAGCAATACAGCCGGGCTCATAAAAATTCATTGCTTACTTTTATGCTGCCGAAGTATAATGGTTCAGATGAAAATACAACCCATGTCTGCTCAATATGTTTTCATAAAAATCCTTTATGTTTTGAAAAGTATAACTATTTTAATATGGGTTTCTATGCCCAGGTGTAGTTAACTTTAAATTCTATTAATACAATATGTATGACAATGATAAAAAGTATAGTTTTTATTTTATTGATAATGCCTGTAAGCGTAATAATAGCTCAGAAGGCACAAGGAGGTACAACGCCTCAAACACAATCTTCGAAAGGCACTTATGATTCTATTATTTATAAAGCAGACTCAGCAATTTTTAAAGAGGAGTTTTACAAGGCAAAAGAATACTATGAACAGGCAATTGTATTGCAGCCTGAAAATTCGTATCCTGTACAAATGTTAAAAAATGCAGAAAATGCTATAAGAAGCATAGAAGAAAGGAAGGCTCATGAATTGGATATAAAAAGAAAAGCAGAAGTAAGCAGATTGATGACAGAGGCATCAAAGGAGATATTCGATAAGAATTACGATAGCGCACTTGTGTTATACATCCGTATTCTTTCTTTAAATCCCATAAAATCGCAGGAGGAATTTGCAAAGCAGAAAATTAAAGCGATTGACCGGGCATTAGGAAAGTCTTCCCAAATACCAGCAGCACCTTTAACTAAAGAGGTACCACTGAAAGTGCAGGCAACTAATGCAGGAACACCTGTTCTAACTACGGGCCAAACAAATCTAACCGCTGCCGTTAAAGATATTCCAGCTTTAGCTATAAATAAAAATGAGAATACAAACATAAAACCATACCCGGAGTCGGCAAAGGATGGAACTAAATCATTTAAACTGGCTCAAAAAGCAGATACAATAAAAAGGCAAGAGCTTTTGCAAAATAAGGGTGACATACCTAAGCCGGAACTACAGGAAGCCAGGAAAAAAGCTATAGAAAAAAAAGAAACAGAAGAGGCTTTACCAGCTATAAAAACTTCGGTTAATGAAAAAGCGGTTAATCCTTATACATCAAATACCACAAAGGCTACCACTGGGCTAACAAATACAGGCAAGGCTAATATAACCGGTGAAAAGGATAAAAGACTTCTAAATGCTGCAATAGACAGCGCCCAATTGGCTGTTAAAAATGAAGATTACAAGCAAGCTCATATCTTTTTTGAGGAAGTGATCAGGTTATCCACTACCAGAACCGAAAAAGAATTTGCACAGACGGCATTAAAAGCTGTAGACGAACAATTAAAAAATGACCGGGAAAAAGCAGCTAAAGGAAAACCCTGAGTTAACTGTAGCAACTCAGCGAAATATTGCATGATGCGGTTTGATTTCATTTTCGTCTTTGGCCTTCCTAAATTCCAGTTTTCCAAATTTGCAGATAAAGTTTAAGACTCTCTTTTACTTGAAGATTCTCTATCTATATTTTCTTAAACTTGTTTTTCCTGCTATAATCTTTAATTAATTGTTCGTTTACATCTTTTTCTATATTTGCAATCCTGATTTGCTTATTTACGCAAACGCATGCCCAAGTGGCGAAATTGGTAGACGCACTGTGTTCAGGTCGCAGCGTTCGCAAGGATGTGCTGGTTCGAATCCAGT
>CAXUMK010000296.1:0-6916 GCA_964251885.1 uncultured Segetibacter sp.
GCAAACGGAGGCGATTATTCCTGCAGAATGAAGGTATTGTCCAGTCAGTCCAAAAGCAACTTCATCTTTTATGATAGCCAATGAATCAAACAGCAAAGTGCCTATATAAAATGCAATAGGAAAGCCTACAAGTACGGGATGTATGGGATGACTTTTTATGCTAGCCCTGCTTTTCATAATAATTCAATTTTAACAAGTTGTATTCAAAAAGCTTACCCTGCATAACCCCCCGGCCTTAAAGGAGCTAAAATCTTCAAGATTAAACTTCATTACTACTGTGACTTCAGCATTTATTTTTTATGTGTATTCTTTTTTGGATGCTTTGTATAAAAGCACCTTGCACATTGTAAAGGCATCAGGGAACTAACGCTCTTCACTACAGTAGTACAAAAGCTTAATTGAAATACCGCCGAAAATGGGCTGTTTCATTGCGAGGAACGAAGCAATCTGTATTTAGCTGCCTTTTTTGGTTACTTGTCGCCTGCCCCGCTTAAAGGTTCTACTTAGCAGGCGGGGGGCAAGCAAAAAAGAAAAAAAGATGAAGAAAGAAGAAAAGCTTCAATATTTATTCAACCGTTCGATGAGCAAAACGCAGATTGCTTCGTGCCTCGCAATGACGAACGATAGAACTTACAAAAGAACCACTGCTTTTGTCATAAAACATCTATTCCTATTTAACTGCCTATTTTTGCCCATATAAACAACTTACAAAACGATGGTCAAAATTGCTGAAAGTGAACTGATAATTAACAGCCGCGGAGCTATTTATCATTTAGATCTGCGCCCCGAAGAACTTGCCGCAACCGTCATTACAGTAGGCGACCCCGCCAGGGTAAATGAAGTAAGCAAACACTTTGACAACATCGAATTCAAACGGCAGCATCGTGAGTTTGTAACCCACACCGGAACGATTGGCAATAAAAGACTTTCTGTTGTCTCTACCGGCATTGGAACCGACAATATCGATATTGTTCTGAACGAACTTGATGCACTGGTAAACATAGATTTTACCGGCAGAACAGTGAAACCCGAACTAACTAAGCTCACTATTATTCGTTTAGGCACTGCAGGAGCGTTGCAGGCCGACATACCGGTTGACAGTATTGTAGCTTCTACGCACGGGCTTGGTATCGACAACCTGCTTAACTATTATAAGCACGGCAACAACGACGAAGAGATGCAGATCATTCAGCAGTTTATTGCTCATACGCAAATCAGCTCTAAATTTTCACAGCCTTATATCAGCACTGCCGGTTCGGCCGTTTTAAAGCATTTTGTAGAAGGCTTTTATCATGGCATTACCATTACCTGCCCTGGTTTTTATGGCCCGCAGGGAAGGGTTTTGCGTTTAGGGCTTACCAATCCCGACCTCATAGACAGGCTCACAGAGTTTACATTTGGCCAGCACAGAATTACCAATTTTGAAATGGAGACAAGCGCCATTTATGGATTGGGAAAATTGCTGGGTCATCAATGCCTCAGTTTAAGTACCATCGTAGCAAACAGGATAAAAAAAGAATTCAGTAAAGATGGAAACGCAGCCGTTGAAAATATGATTGTTAAGGCGCTCGGGATAATATCAGGCATGTAAGTTTTTTTTGGTACCAGCATTAGTTTTCATAGCAACATTGTTGCGTCGCACACTTGTACTGAAGACAATGCTTCGGCAAAAAGACACCCGTCATTGGCAGGCACAGCTTGTTCCTCAACAAAAGCGGAAAGCAATCTCCTTCATTTAAAAATCAGACTTGCGGTTTTTGTGTTGGAACAATTGCAGTTTTCGTGTTGCCCGCCACCCTATTTGGACACTCCTGCTAATTCAAACATTGCAGGACTTTGCCGACACTTACCCACGCTATTTTTAGCTCATTTTGCAGGCATACAAGCCAACCCTGCAAAAGAGCTAAAAATGCCAACATACATCCCACTCACCGACTGACAAATATCCCTCAACAGTATGTTGAAAACTTCTGTAACAAATCTTTGCTCAATATAGTAACAGCATGTAAATTTGGACAATTATTGTCAAGACATAATAAAGTTACTATGGCACAGCAAACTTTTGGTGAAACAGTTCGCAAGCTTCGAGAGGAAAGTGAGATGCCTTTAAGAAAGCTTGCTGCACTTCTGGACATAGATCAATCAACTTTAAGTAAAATAGAGAGAAATGAACGAAAAGCAAATCCTGATTTGATTGATAAAATTTCAAAAATATTTAAAACAGACAAAAAGGAACTCCATATAAGTTTTGTAAGTGATAAAGTAGTTTATGAATTATTAGATGAAGAAAGTTCCATTGATATATTAAAGGTTGCTGAGGAAAAAATCAGTTACATAATACAATCAAAGAAGAAACCTAATGCAAAATAACTTCGCACCAATAACCAATATAAATATTTTGTCTCGCAGTAGGGTTCAAACTTTATTTCCTATACCAAGCATTCAAAAGCCTTTTTTGAAATGGGCAGGTGGTAAAACACAAATGATTTTATACTTACTAAAATTTGCGCCAGAAAATTTCAATAAATACATTGAACCATTTATTGGAGGTGGGGCATTATATTTTAATCTTAATCACGAGGCATCAATTATTTCGGACTTAAATGAAGAACTTGTAATAACATATCGACAAGTAAAAGAAAATGTACAAGAGCTAATTGATATTTTGAATACCTACAAAAATACTGAAGAGTTTTACTATAAAATTCGTTCTGCTTCAACCACTGATCTTTCTCATAGTGAAAGAGCTGCCAGATTAATTTATCTAAACAAAACTTGCTTTAACGGGCTTTTCAGAGTAAATAAAAAAGGAGAGTTCAATGTTCCCTACGGAAAAAGAAACGGTTCTTTTTTAAATAAACAAAATCTTTTGGGCGCATCTGATTATTTACAGCAAACAGAAATACATCATTTGGATTATAAAGAAACTTTAAAAAGGTATGCAAAAAAAGGTGACTTTATTTTCTTAGATCCACCTTATCAACCAATCGGAAAGTTTTCAGATTTTAAAAGATACACAAAGGAGTTCTTTTATGAAAATGATCAAATTGAATTAGCCAGTATTTTTAAAGATCTTACAAATAAAGGTTGCTATGTGATACTCACTAACTCTGACCATCCATTTATACTTGATCTTTATAAAGAATTTCATATTGAGACCATTGAAACAAAAAGACTTATAAGTAGTAATCCAAATACCAGAACCGGCATAGACATAATTGTTTTAGGCGGATTTTAAATATGCAACTATCATTTGAAACATTAGAAGATCAATTTCAATATTTCCCAGGTACTAGATACATGGGAAGTAAGAATAAAATTATTTATGAAATTTGGCAACAACTTAATAAAATAGAATTTGAAAGCGCTTTAGACGCTTTTGGTGGAAGTAATGTTGTGGGTTATTTTTTAAAATGTCAAGGTAAAAAAGTTATTACAAATGACTTCATGTCATTTAGCTATATAACTTCTAAAGCAATCATTGAAAATTCCTCTGAACAAATTACCGAAGCAGATTTAAAATTCTTACTTAAAAATAATAAAAATAATGGCTTCATTGAAAACACATTCAAGGACATATTTTATTCATTAGAAGAAAATCAATTTCTTGATAGAGTACGGCAAAATATTTCAGAACTCCAAAATGAATATAAAGAAGCATTAGCACTTTCATCTTTAGTCCGAGCTTGTGTAAAAAAAAGGTCACGGGGTATTTTTACTTTTGTAGGTGAACGTTATAACGATGGAAGATCGGATATGAAAAGAACAATTGAAGACCATTTTAAAGAAAGCATTCAAATTTTCAATAAAGCAGTTTTTGATAATGGGCAGCAAAATAAATCATTAAATAAAAGATCAGAAAATTTAAAAACGGAAACTGATTTAGTTTATTTTGACCCCCCATATTTTACTCCAAAATCTGACAATGATTATGCGAGAAGATATCATTTTGTTGAAGGGTTGGTAAAAAATTGGGAAGGGTTAACTATTCAGGAGGATTCAATAGTTAAAAAGTTTAAAAGCTATGTGTCTCCATTTGCTAAAAAAGAAACTGCTTATTCTGCCTTTAAACATTTAATTGAAACTCATAAAAATACAATTATTGCCATATCCTATTCATCAAATAGTTTTCCGAATAAGGAAGAGCTCACTAAAATGTTATTAAAATTTAAGTCAGAAGTTATAGTTCATGAAATAGACCATACCTATTCTTTTGGCAACCAGAACCATAAAATTGGCAATCAAAATAATCGTGTACAAGAGTATTTATTTATCGGAATATGATTATAGAAAGCAAAGAAGTACCACAGGCAAATTCTTTATCATCAGTTGTTCAAGCAATTATCAATATTGGCAACGGGGCAAGGACAGATGAAGAAATCATTCAAAACATTCCAAATATTAGTACAGACAGACAAGGGCGTTATTATCGGTTAATTGGTGAACTTTTAGGGCTAGTAAATAACGTTCATAACAATGCTACCCTAACAGAAACAGGGCTACAAGTTTACAACGAACCCACCATACAAAATCCATATTTAATCAATGGCATTTTGAGTATGCGAATATTTCAGATAGTTCTCCCATTCGTTGAAATAAGAGAAGGTGTTACGCATCAAAATCTTGTGGATTATCTTATTGAATTAGGAGTTCCGCTTTCTTACTCCACAATTGATAGAAGAGTTAGCAGTTTATTAGCATGGCTTAGAGAGCTTAATATTGTATCAAAGGTTGGAAATACTTTTACCATACAAAATATGGTGTCGCCAATAACAAATACTTTTCAAGTAACAGACGACAATCTTCCAATACTTCCTCAATCTGGAAATTTGGATGAGTATCAAAACATTAATCAAAGAATTACCAGTGCTAATGAAATAATTACTGTTTATAAAAACTCCGCAAGGTTAGAAAGGGCTAATAATGCACATATAGCGTTGGTCAATCTTGTTGCAGAAAGGATACGAAATGCCGGAGGAATTCCTAAATCAAATCAATTTATTGACTTAGCTACAACAATCCACAGGGACTACATATTTGAAATGAAATCAACAACGGCAGGAAATGTTACTGCTCAAATAAGAAAAGGAATTAGTCAATTGTATGAATATCGATATTTAGAAAATAAGCCTGAAGCTATTTTAATATTGGTTGTAGAAAATCCTCTAACACATCCAGAAGGCTGGATGTTAAATTATATGGAAACTGATAGGAATATTCATTTAATTTGGGATGGAGATGATAATCTTTATGGTTCGCCAAATTCCAGAGATCAACTTGGCTTTTTAGGACTTTTGCCTTAACACAAAAGCACACACATTTTGCAAGGCATACAAAGCCAACACAGAAGCCAAACTTACAAAAGAGCCTGCCTTGTTCCCACGCTTCTTGGACACACCTAAAAGGAGGGCGAACGCTCAACATCAAGTGGAGTAGACGAAAAGCCATAAAAATTAAGCCCCCGTTGCCTATGAGGTAGCGGGGCTTTTTGTTCTACTCCCTGTTGACGGAAGCGTTTTCTACTATAGGGTACAAAGTAGACCATTTCTTATTTTAACTACTTTTAATCATGGAGTCTGTTTTTAAAAGGTTTGCTAACAGAGCAAATTACAAAAGTTGACGGCTTGCAAGTTTGGTTCAACACATGTATTGCTGCAAGTGGGGCTGACACGGAGCAGCATCAGCAGTAGTTTCGTGTTCAGTTTCAGTTCCAGTATGACGTAACGCAGATAGCAGTTGGTTGTAAAAAACATTAGTAAAAAACATTACTTTAGCTTTGGTATCGGCTGACACGGCGCTATTGCTCCGCCTGCAAGCAATACGCCGAACGTTGTAAGCAATGCGTGAAAAAAAATGGCAAATTTTAACGACGATATAAAGTTCTTTCATCAAGTTGATAAAGAATTCGAACAGATAATTCTTAAATATTTCAACGGATTAATGATTGATGGACAAGGTAATTCAGGTCCTAATTTTCATGCGACTATTTCTCCAAAGAATCGTTTTTTTGAGACTACAGATTACTTTTTTACTGGGAAGCTGGAATTTTTCCATTTAACATCTATTGAAAATCTATTATCAATATTAAATTCTAGAGCATTTAGATTTTATAATCTTAATAGCTCAAAAGACGCAGAAGAATACAGGTATGCTGCTAATCTTCTGCAACTAAACGAGGCTCAAATAGAGAATAGTAAAGAATATTTGTACACATTTTCATTCTGCCCTATGACAGAATTAAATAATAAAAAGGTTTGGGAAATTTATGGGCATAATTTTCAAGGTGCTGCAATACGATTTGAGGTAATAAACGACCCCAAAAACTGGGTTAACTTTCATATGTCTAATATTAAGTATGAAAAACCGAATCATTTCAGCACTTATTTTGAAGAGATTAAGGCATTGGAAAAGAAATATGGAATAACTGCTCATTGTGATTTAAGTAAACTTATCGCCTTTCACAAAATGCCAAGTTGGAATGAGGAAAGTGAGGTAAGAATACTTACTTATTATCCATATCAAAGTTTGGAAGAATATTTCAAATATTCAAAAACTGACTTTAGGCTCGACCATAAAAGAAATAGAGTTACCCATTACATAGAATTACCAATTTGGGTTGACAATAATTCTCATAGGATAAAAAGCTTTAAAAAAGAACTTGATAGAACCCAGGATTTACCAATAGATTATTTTGAAACGAGACCTCAATTAAAAATTTCTGAAATAATGTTAGGGAAAAATTGCGGGATTGAGCCTGATAAGTTTCATCAATTTAAAACTGCACTAAAAGATATAGTGAGCCTTAATTATGGATATTCTGTCACTGTTTCGGAAAACCTTTTTTACATATAAGCGCT
This sequence comes from uncultured Segetibacter sp., assembly GCA_964251885.1. GTDB lineage: Bacteria > Bacteroidota > Bacteroidia > Chitinophagales > Chitinophagaceae > Segetibacter. The sequence continues at coordinate 6,858 of CAXUMK010000296.1, forward strand.
GCCTACAACATTAAGTGGAGTAGACGAAAAGCCCCAAAATTAAGCCCCGTTGCCTGTGA
>CAXUMK010000297.1:0-6893 GCA_964251885.1 uncultured Segetibacter sp.
TAATCAGTGAGTAATCTATGTTATCCACTTTTTTTCATGCCTGAAGTGTTACAAAAAGTTTAATAGTAATCCTTCTGCTAAGTACAAAAATACAGCTATACAGACAATACCCACGGCTTTACTCTGAAGGTACTTTTTCTTGACTTTGCGACTTTGCGTGAAATCTTCTTCAGAAGGTACTTCCTTCGACATTTTAAAAACAGCAAAAAAATATTCATTTGCCTGCAAGCCTTTTATGGCAGGATGAAATCTATTGTTATATTTGGCTCTAACTATTCATGTATGCAAAAATTTCTGCTCATTACTGCCTTGTTTTTATCCTTCTGCTGCTCAGCTCAAAACTATTATTTGTTCATTGGAACTTATACCAAAAAAGGCAGTAAAGGAATTTATGTGTATCGTTTCAATTCCACGACCGGAAAGGCAGAGTGGGTAAGCAATACCGACAGTGCTGCCAGTCCCTCTTTTCTGGCTATTGCACCAGATAAAAAACACATTTACGCAGTAAACGAAACAGGAAAGAATCCGGGAATGGTTAGCGCTTATGCTTTTGATAAAACTACCGGCAAATTATCTTTCATAAATATGCAACCAACAGGCGGGGCTGACCCTTGCCATTTAGCTATCACTAAAAACAATAAATGGGTAACGGTCGCAAATTACAGCGGAGGCAGTTTAGCTGCATTTGCCGTCAATAAGGATGGTTCTTTGCAACCCTACGCCGAGTTGATACAGCATACAGGCAGCAGTATAAACAAACAGCGCCAGGAGAAAGCGCACGTACATGAAACGGTCTTTAGCCCTGCAGAGGATTATTTATTTACACCAGATTTAGGAACGGATAAAGTAGTGGTGTATAAATTCAATTCTGCTGATACAAAACCACTTACCCGGGCCGATCAGCCGTATGAAGCAGTTACCCCCGGCGATGGACCACGGCACATTACTTTTCATCCCAACGGAAAATTTGCTTACCTTATAGAAGAATTGACCGGAACCATTGGTGTGTACAGATACAGCGATGGCAAACTAACGTTGTTACAACATATTGCTACACATCCAGCCGGGTTTAAAGGTGCAATCGGAAGCGCGGAAGTTGAACTTTCTCCTGATAACAAATTCTTATATGCCTCTAACCGCGGCGACGAAAACAACATTGCTATTTTTTCGGTTAACCAGACTATCGGAAAATTAGAGTTAAAAGGTTATCAGTCTTCAATGGGAAAAGCTCCACGCCATTTTATCATGGATCCTTCGGGAAATTATTTGCTGGCAGCTAACCAAGACAGCGAAAATGTGGTGATTTTTAAAAGAAACAAACAAACAGGAATGCTGCATGAAACGGGTGAACAAATAAAAGTTTCTATGCCTGTTTGCCTGCAGTTGCTTAAGTAATTTCTACATCAAGCCAATCTGTTTTAATGGAGTCAAAAGAAGAAATTCTCGACCTGGTTCATCAATATCTCGTAAAATTTCCTGAAGAAGATGCAAAGCCAATTATTTCATTTATACAGGATCATGAAGGTGAAGCGATTTTTAGCAGAAACAATTTTGACGGACATATAACTGCCAGCGCATTTATTACAGATGAAAAGGCAGAGTTGCTCCTACTGCTTAAACATACATCTTTAAACCGTTGGCTGCAGCCCGGAGGTCATGTAGACATTATCGACAATTCTCTTATCGCATCTGCTCTTCGCGAAGCCACCGAAGAGACCGGACTTTCCGCTGATGTTTTAAAGCCTCTATCAAATACCATTTTTGATATTGACAGTCACACCATTCCCGCAAACCTAAAAAAGCAGGAACCGGAGCATATACATCATGACGTGCGGTTTTTGTTTCAATGCTCCAATTCACTGCCACTCAAAATTTCTTTGGAAGAGTCTGAAGACAGTAAATGGATACAGTTTTCAGAGTTAAAAGGCGATGCGGATTTTGGAAAAATAGCACAAAAGATACAACTACTGACCACTGACGACTGGCAATATGTACTTCCCAACGCACAATAATGTGTAGTAAATTTTTTTGGAGCCAGGCACATTACTACTATTTTACATCGTTGCGTCGCACTCTTGTACTTTTTTTTATCATTCAGCAAATGCACTACTTGTCCGGTTAGCGTGAATCTTACCAGCGACCATGGTGTTTAATTTCTTCCGGCTTTAGCACACAATTGTTGGGCTAAAGCCCGATTACGATTCCTAACTTATCCCCGACCTAAAGGACGGGGCAATAAATAAGCTTAAAGTTAATAGAGATTTTAGCTCCCTTTAAGGCAGGGGGTTTTATCTTTGTTTCATGATATATAACGTTCAAATAAAAGTAATGCCGCTGAAAGATTTACTCGACCCACAGGGAAAAGCGGTTTTAGGCGGACTGCTTAATCTCGGTTTAAAAGAGGTGGAAGAAGTTCGCATTGGTAAGCACATTACTTTGCAGATTGACGCAGAAAGTGAAGAAGCAGCAAAACAGGTTGCCGAGGAAGCCAGTAAAAAACTGCTTGCTAATCCTGTAATGGAGTTTTATGAAATTGAAATGGTTAGCTAATTTAAAAATGTGAAAATGCGACAATTTGAAAATGGAAGATGACATTAACTAAACCACTTGCTTTAGTTGAATTTTCTTAGCCAGCCAGCTATCCTTTACCGGTATCATCCATTGATAAAGCAACTCTTCTTTTGTCTGCACAAGGTTATTGAAGTAAATGGTATCGGGAGTGATAAAATTGTTTTCAACAGCATATTTAAGCTGGGGCAGCGGCAGCAACTGAATTGTATCTTTTATTACAAAAGCCAGGTTTTGCCTGTTAAACATTTCCACCTTACAAATTTGCTCAATGCTCTTTATTAAACGTACACTGCTGTCGGTGCTGCAGCCGCTGACACCAGCCTGCGTTTCATCTGCCATCAATACAACAAACTGCCCGAATAACAGGTTTGCATAACCCTTTACTTTTGCCCCATGCGACTGCCAGTTTTCTGTAAAATCATTTATCATATCTTCTATTTCAAGCGCTTCGCCTATAGAAAACAACCGGCTCGACTGGTAAATCCACACACGGGACAAAGGATGAAAGTTTTCCGGAATAAGATGTTTATATTCTAAATTCATTTGATTGTTTTTTTAAAAGATTGTTTTTTTATCCGCCAACTGACCATGGACCATTGACCATTGACAACTGACCACTTACACTGACCATTGACTATTTGACCATTGACTATTGACTATTTGACTATTTGACTATTTAACTTTTGACTATTGACTATTTGACCATTGACTATTGACTATTTGACTTTTGACTATTTGACTATTGACTACTGATCACTCACAAACTAGCTGCCACCAATTCCGCCACATCCATCACCCTTACCTCATTTTCTTTTTCCTTATTCTTTACACCATCAGTTAGCATGGTATTGCAAAAGGGGCAGGCTGCGGCAATGATCTCTGCGCCTGTGCCTATTGCCTCAGCGCTTCGTTCTACGTTTACGTAACGGTCACCTTTTTCTTCTTCTTTAAACATTTGCGCTCCGCCTGCTCCGCAACATAATCCATTGCTGCGGCAACGTTTCATTTCTGTCAGATCTGCATCAAGCGCCTCGAGAACCTTTCGCGGTGCTTCATAAATATTATTTGAGCGGCCGAGGTAACAGCTATCGTGATACGTTATCTTTTTACCTTTAAAACTGCCGCCCTCCTTCATTTTTACTTTGCCTTCATTTATCAGTTGCTGCAGTAATTGCGTGTGATGAATAACCTCGTAAGTACCGCCCAATTCAGGATATTCATTCTTTAGAATATTAAAGCAATGCGGGCAGGCAGTCACTATTTTTTTAACCTGGTACCCGTTTAAAATCTGGATATTATTATAAGCAGCCATCTGGAAAAGGAATTCATTTCCGGCACGGCGGGCAGGGTCTCCGGTGCAGCCTTCTTCCTTGCCAAGTATTGCATACCGAATGCCTGCATGATTTAAAATAGTTGCAAATGCTTTGGTGATTTTTTGCGCTCTCTGGTCAAAACTTCCTGCACATCCTACCCAAAATAAAATTTCAGGTGTTTCACCATTTGCTGCCATTTCTGCCATTACAGGAACATTCATTTATACTCATTTTTATCAAAAGTAAAGTAAAAGAAATTGCCAAGTGAATGGGCAATGGTGAATAAGTCAATAGTCATTAGATCATTTATACATCATGCAGAATAAGTTTGTGCAAAGCGGAAAAATAGAACAACTAAGACACCAATGACACAAAGCAGCACAAAGCTTTGTGTAACTTCCTGTCTTTGTGCCTTAGTGGTTCAAGAAAAAGATGCACGAAGATTTACCGTACAAGTGAGTGACACAACAATGCTTAATGCTTATTCTTCCGCCGACACCAAAAAAATTAATTACACAAGTAGTTTAAGTGTTAAAAAGTTCCTCCGTTATTAGTTAAAGTTGCCGCTGTATTTTTGGGGGTAAAAACAGACGATTGAAAAGAACCTGGAAAAGGATATGGAACTGGGAGAAATGGCCTTTTAAAGTGATGTATGCGCCATTTGGCTTTTTGTGGCTTTATTATTTTATCAAGGCACGTGCCTTCTGGTTTTTTTCAAATGTAAATCCAACCATCGAGTTTTCAGGTTTTGAAGGAGAGCCCAAAATGGAAATGTACGAGCAATTGCCTGTACACCTTTACCCCGAAACGATTTTCATAAAAGCCGGAACTGATTTTCATGCTGTGTTAACTGCTTTACGAAACAGTAATATTCAATACCCTTTTGTTGTAAAGCCAGATATTGGCATGCAGGGAATTCTCTTTAGAAAAATTGAAAAGGAAAAAGAGTTATATGATTACCATCATTTCATTCCTGCAGATTATCTCATACAGGAGTTTATAGATCTGCCTTTAGAGTTTAGCGTGTTTCATATCCGTTATCCCGGAAAAGAAAAAGGAAAAATTACAGGCTTTATTTTAAAGGAATACATGTTTGTGGAAGGAGACGGAGAGTCAACTTTGCTTCAGTTAATACAGACACATGCAAAGGCACAGGATAGGGAAGATGAAATGCGGAAAAAGCATGCGCAAACCCTCAAAAAGGTGTTGGCAAAAGGAGAAAAATATACTTTAAGCATTGCAGGAAACCATAACCGGGGGGCAAGGTTTGTTAATTTATATAAGCAGATAGACCAGCAACTATGCGACGTTTTCGATAAGATAAGTAACGAGGCAAAGGAGTTTTATTATGGACGTTACGATGTAAAATGTACTTCGCTTGAAGATTTAAAAGCAGGGAAAAATTTTCTGATCCTCGAATTTAACGGAACAGGAGCAGAACCAAATCACATATACGATTGCGGAAAGAGCTATACGCAGGCGTTGAAGGAAATTGCGGGACATTGGAAAGATTTATATGAAATAGGAAAAATAAACAGGAAGAGAGGGATACCTTACTGGAGCTTTATGAAGGGATACCGCTACCTGAAAAATGCGGCAAAGTTTTTTCATACCCTCCGTCAGCACGATAGCCGGTTTACATAATCGTACCATTTCAACGCTTCTTTATGCTAAAGATTTTTTTTGCCACAATTGTTTTTGCTGCAGTTAATGCAAAGGCGCAAAATATGGTAATGACTGATGAAACCACTGATGTTACTTTTGTTGCAAGACATCTGGTAAGTAATCTGGAAGGTGCTTTTAAAGGCGTAAATGGCAGCGCTTTTCTTGACTCCAATAATTTGGCTGCTTCCTTTTTAAAGCTCGCTTTTGCTACTTCGACAATTATAAAAGAGGATTACACATTGAGCCCAAATTTAATGAAGGTACAGTGCTTTAATCCTTCTCAGTTTCCGCAAATTGAGCTGAGCTCAACAGCCATTACAAAACTTGCCCCGCCAAACCGATACCAGTTTACAGGAACATTGAATGTAAAAGGCATCAGCAAAGACATTACTTTTCCATTTACTGCCACGGTCAATGTGGGAGGGTACGACTTTCGTTTCACCTTCCCCATTATAAAGAAAGACTTCAAATTACAATGTGCAGTGAAAAAGAAATTTACAATAACGGTAAGAGGTTATGGCAAAAGAATGTAGCCGATCGTATTTTTCATGAAACAATTTATCCGGATTTTTTTTACAGGAATGTTAGTTAGTTTTCTCGGCTCGCTGCCTTTGGGAACGTTAAATATTGCAGCAATGCAAGTATCCATTTCTGAGGGTTATACAGAAGCAATATGGTTTGCAATGGGTGTTTTGCTGGTAGAAATGGTGTACGTAAGAATCTCTTTAGTGGCAATGGACAAAATACGGAAGCAGGAAAGAATTATGAAAATTCTTGAATGGATCACTCTGTTTGTCATTGTTGCCCTTGCAGTTTCTTCGTTTATTGCTGCTTCTAAAAATAATCCGCATGCTAAAAGTATTTTGTTGTCTTCGGGCATGCCAAAGTTTGTGTTGGGCGCAATCATGAGCGCTCTAAATCCTATGCAAATTCCTTTTTGGTTTGGCTGGAGCACAGTATTATTTACAAAAAAAGTATTGCTTCCTTTAAACAGCCATTATAATCTGTACATAGCAGGCATCGGCTTAGGCACTTTTTCAGGAACCTGCGTTTTTATTTTTGGAGGTCAGTTGATCGTTGAAAAACTGAATGCAAATCAAAATATGTTAAACTGGGTCATCGGAGGAATATTTTCAGTGACAGCTATTATCCAATTTTGGAAGATGAGAAAGAAGCCCCAAACCATACCCCAAACCCCTGAAGGGGCTTAAACAAAAGGTTCTTATATCGCTAAAGGGATAAAAAAGTGAGTAGATTTTTTTTGAACCGGGCCGGGTTGCTACTATGAGTCATCGTTGCGTCGCACTCTTGTACTTTTTATTCATTATTGGACAATCAAAGGTT
>CAXUMK010000298.1:0-6845 GCA_964251885.1 uncultured Segetibacter sp.
AAGAAAATTCAAGAAAGGAATGATAACAGCCCATTCCTTTCATCGTTCCCTGATTGAGCTTTAGTACTACTGTGGCTTCAGCATTTATTTTTCATGCGTATTCTTTTTTGGATTGTCTAATTGGCAAAAGAATTTTTAAAGCGAAAATCAGATGAGGGTTAATAAAAGCAAAAGCCGGCAGGATACTACTGACGGCTTTTGTAAGAATGTTTTTATTGGGCTTATTCCGCTATTTTAAGAGAATGAAACAGTTTGTCTCTCAATGTTGTGTCTGCTCCTTTCGTGCCCGGCCTGTAGATCATCGTAATGCCATATTGTTTATAGAAAACCGTTTGCTGGTTAACGGTTCCTTTCATGCCGTCTTTATCTACATCGAGGATCATATTGTAAGATGGATATTTGCCGGCATATTTCCCTGCCTCATTTTTTATAAGCTTTACGCCGGGCTGCATTGATATGCCGGTTTCCATTTGTTGTTTAAACTCGTCAGTGCCTGCCATTTTCTGCAGCATTTCTTCGGTCATTCCAAACTTTGTGTAGTCAAGGGCGAAGGCGTCGATTTCGGTACTGTCTGATAACACAGCTTTTTGCATAGGTAATCCTTTGCTGTTGTCTTCGGCTGCGGTTGAGGGCAGGCTTACGGTTACTTTATCAATAAGGGTAACTGTTTTCCAGTCGTCGGCGATAGTGGTAAAAGCAAGCAGTGACATCACTACCGGTAGAAATATTTTCTTCATGATTTTGTTATTTATACAAATAAAATATAAAACCATCAGCACTCAATAATTTTTTAAAGGAACCAGGATAATTAACTGGATCTCATTCCTTCGTCGTGTCTGCTATTGCTTTTCGCGGTTGCAGGTGTTATCACCTGTAACATGCAAACCATGTTTAGGTCGTTATACTTCAGGCAGGATAAGTTGCGCAAAGGCCAATAGCGAAAATGCCGTATAAGTGAGCCCCGCCCTGGCGGGGACGATGCTTAATGCTTATTCTTCTGCTGGTACCAAAAAAATTACTAAGCAGTATAACTGGTTTTCATCCAGTCCTGCATGTTATTGTTTATATATCTTTCCGTCCTTCATTACAAAAGTGACACTTGTCACATTTTTTATATCCTCTGCAGGATTGCCCTTAACAGCTATTATATCTGCAAACAAACCGTTCTTAATTCTGCCGATTGTTTTGGCATACCCAAAAACATCTGCATTTACCGAAGTTGTCGAATGCAGTACATCCAGCGGTTTCATGCCATAATCAACCATCATTAGCATTTCACGTGCATTGTCGCCGTGGGCAAATACGCCCACATCGCCACCCATGCAAATGGTAACACCGGCCTGCAATGCAAGCTGAAAAGACCTTCTTTTGTTTATAATAGATGCGGGCTCTGGATCGCTTCCTTTTTTCCAGCCCTTGTACTGCAAAATTGCGTCACCTGCTGCAAGGGTAGGGCAGAGTGCTATATTCTTTTCTTTCATCAGCTTAAAAACCTCTGCTGTTCCGCCGTCTCCGTGTTCTATGGTTGATACACCTGCTGCTATGGCTCTGCGCATACCTTCGGCAGTGGTTGCATGTACTACTACCTCGCGTCCGCCGCTTTTTGCAATGGCAACCGCCCAGCCGATTGCTTCCGCGCTGAATGTGGGCATGGCTTCACCATCTTTGCCCCACCGGTAGTCAGCATATATCTTTACTACGTCTGCGCCTTTGCTTATTTGTGTTCTTACTTCGTTGGTCAGGTCTTCGATGCCGGCAACTTCTGCTGCGCCCTGCGGCAACACCACATCAGGAGATTCTGATTTAGGTCCATAGGTTCCTTTGGCTACGATTGCTCTTGTGGCTACGATCATTCGCGGCCCCAGCACAACTCCTTTTTCAATGGCTTTTTTCAATCCTGCGTCGTCGTACATCGCACCTTCGGTTCCCAAGTCTCTTACGGTTGTAAATCCTGCCAGCAATGTTGCTTTTGCATGGTTAACCGCTCTTGCGGTTCTCTCTGCACGGCTTTCTTTCAGCACCTGGTCGTTCCATGCGGTTTCGTTGTAAGGATGCAGAAATAGATGAGAGTGACCTTCTATCATACCCGGCATCAATGTAGTACCCGGCAGGTTGATCGTTTCTGTACCGGCAGGTGCGTTTTGAATTTCTCCGGCCTGTTCAATCATATTATTTTTTACCAATACCGACCATCCGGTATGCATCATTTCTCCATCAAAAACACGGTCGGCTTTCAGTAAAGTATATTTATCTGCCTGCGCAAAACAGGAGGTGGCGATAAAAAGAACAAGGCACCATAGTATTCTCATGTCAGGATGAATTTGTTGAGTAAGGCAAATGTAAGATAAACCCCCGCCCTAAAGGGAGCTAAACCCCCTCACTCTAAACGGAGCTATACTTTCTTCTGTATAAAAATGTGTAGTGTTTTTTTGAGCCGGGCTGCATTGCTACTATGAGTCATCGTTGCGTCGCACTCTTGTACTTTTGTTCACTATTCTGCCAGCAGGAAGTTGACAGATGTTTGTTGACGGTTGACGGAGAAGTTTCTGTCATCAGTCATCTAACAACTGTCATCTCTTACTGAATAACCACTTCTTTTATCACTTTTTCGCCCAACGCTTCGTTAACCCTTTCAATAATTTTTTCTTTCTGATACATCAGTTCCTGCTTTAGCGGGCCTACGTTGGTGCGAATGAAAAGAGTGTGGTTAACGATCTGTATTTTGTCGGTATATTTTGCAATGGTCTTTCCCATCATTGTTTCCCATATTTGCTCGATCTGCAAAGCCTGGATACCATTTTTTAAACGGCTTTTTTTAAGAAAGGCTTTTATAGCATCACCAATTGACATTTCGGACATAGCAGTAAAGATAAAAGCAAAATAGATAACCCCCCGCCCTAAAGGGAGCTATATCAACTCCTCATTTGTATTTCATGGGCATTTTTTGAGTTCCCCTTGGGAGATTTAGGGGCTGCTTTATAATTAAATAAGAACTCTTCAAGTCCCCCTCGGGGGATTTAGGGGGCTGCACTACCAACCTAATGCAGTTCTATGCTTTTACTATTTATGCTTTTTCATTCAGCCTTGAACCTTCTTTGATACCCTTGTCGGTTATTGTGTATGTACAAGGTGTTACGTTGTTGAGGATGTTAATATAGCCGCTTTCGGTTAATTCATCTAATAGAAAAGCCAGGTGACTTTTATCGGGTATCATACCGAGGTTTTCTTTTTTAGCCATGTCAAGAATGGTTAACGTTTCATGTTTGATAATAGAATTGAGAAGCTGTGTTCGGTTAATTGCTGACATATAATTTTTTTTAGCGTTAATAGTCTACTTAGCTGCATTTTTCATACTGTCGATTTTAAAGTTGTCAATTACTTTTTAATAAATAATTTAAACTCTGTTCCCCTGCCCGGTTCGCTTTCAACTTCTACTCTTCCGCCGGATGCGTCAATCATTTTATTGATCAGGAATAATCCTAATCCCTGTCCTTCTATCTCTGTATTTAAGCGGTTGTACATTTTAAAAATGCTTTCAATTTTATTTTTAGGAATTCCTATGCCATTGTCTTTTACAGACAGCAGCGTAAAACCAGGTAAATCGTGTGTTGAAATAACAATTTCGGGATTACGGCCGGGAGCTTTGAATTTAATCGCGTTATTAATTAAATTAAAGAACATGCTTCTGCAGTTCTTTTTAGAGAACGAGATGCTTTTAACTGCCAATGCCGTTTCGATCTTAGCATTCTCAGCACTAATTTTAGATTGTATACTTGATAAAATCTCCGGGATCATTTCATCGAGACGAATTGTTTCCACATTCAGCATTTCGCTCTCAATTTTACCTATTGTCGCCATCTCTTTAATTACTTCGCGAAATTTGGTTACAGAAGTGGAAAGCATATTCAGGTATTCTGTCGTTTCAGCGTCTGCTGTTCCTTTTTCCTTAATAAAATAAATTAAGTGCTCTATATTATTTAACGGACTTAAAAGATCGTGTGAGGCAGCGTACACAAAATTATCAAGATCGGCATTTATCGCTTTTAGGCTTTTATTACTTTGTGCCAGCTCCTCCTGTATTTGTTTCAGTTCTGATATGTCGTTAAAGGTAATGATAGCGCCGTCTGTCTGGTTATTGTCTTTACGCAGGTAGGGCATTGTCATTACCTGGTACCATTTACCATTGATTGCCTGTATTTCTCTTTTAATAATCCCTCCGTTGAGCAAAACTTCTTTAATGTCTTCATCAATGGTTTCAAAAGAAATGTTTGTCGAAATATTACTTAACGGACGGCCAATATCGCTTTCCAGTACATTTATATGGGTTGCTGCCCCCGGTGAAAATTTCATCAGCAATAAATTTTTGTTTACGAAGATCTGCCCGTTTACATTGCTGCGGAAATAGTTATTCAAATCATCATTTAGATCAGAAAGCTCTTTGATCTTGGCATGATACTCAGCATTAATCGTTTGCAGTTCTTCATTTATTGATTGCATTTCTTCATTCGTGCTTTGCATTTCCTCATTTGCAGAAAGCAATTCTTCATTAAAGGATTGCATGTTCTCATTCGAAGCAAGTAAGAGTTCTTCGGCGGATGCAAGTTTTTCTTTGGTTACCCTCAGATCTTCTTCTATATTGACAGTATATTTATTTGTATAAAAATTTTCATCAAACGCCATCGTCTGCTTTCCTGCAATTAGGGCATCCTCTTTTAAAAACAGGACCCACCTTTTTACTTCGCCTTGTTCATTTGCAGTCAATGGTTTTACAAACAGGGAAACCGATGTGCCAGTTCCTTCTGCATGAATGCCTTTTACCGCTGTTAATGTATTTGTTTTGTCTGCTTCTATGCAGGCAGTGCCATAAGCAACCTGGAGGGATTTTGACAGCAGTTCGGGCAGGTGATGAACAAACATTTTTTGCAGCAGAAAATCAGCGGTGTCTCCAAAGACACTCAATACCTCGTTATTTTCGTTTACTGTTAGCCCGGCATAACCCAATTCGGTTAAGAGGCTTACAGTAGTATCTTCCCCGGAGGCCGAACTTTCTTTTGGTTGGTTGTCAATTCCTTTTTGAGGTTTCAGCAATCTTTTTCCCTCTACTACAGGCGGAGCTATAAAGGTTTCAAAATTTAATATTCTTTTTGCCTCGGTGTTTTTATAAATCTTCCATTTTTTATCGATCTCTTCCACCGAAGAACTAATGTCTGCAATATTTTCGCTCGGCCCTAAGAATAAATAACCTTTGTATTTTAATCCGAAATGCAGCATACTGATTACTTTTTTCTGCAACGCAGGGTTCATATATATCAGCAGGTTGCGGCAACTGATAAAGTCCATATTGCAATAAGGGGGATTTTTAACCAGGTCGTGGTGCGAAAAAATAAGCATTTCGCGAATAAATGGTTTTATTCTATAGCAATTGTTATCCCATATAAAAAACCGCTCTAATCTTTGCGCAGAAATATCTTTTTCAATGCTTTTGCTGTAACATCCTTTTTTTGCAAACTGAAGCGCTTCGTTGTCAATATCTGTTGCGAATATCTTTACAGTATTATTTTTTTGTGCTGCGTCTAACTGCTCCCTTACCTGCATTGCCAAAGAATAGGCTTCTTCGCCTGTAGCGCAGCCTGCCACCCACATTTTTATTTCTTCATTTTCCTTGCTTCGTATCAATTCGGGAATGATACTTTTTTCTACAACCTCAAAAGCATCTTTATCTCTGAAGAATGAAGTAACACTTATTAAAAAATCTTTAGCGAGGTTTTGCAGTTCAACTATATCGTGTTTAAGTAAATCAAGATAGCTGTCAAGATCATTTAAGTTAAAGAGGGCAGCCCTTCTTTTAATTCTGCGCAGTATCGTGTTTTTTTTATAGCCCGAAAAGTCTTCGGGCAGCTTATCTTTCATAAGACTGGTAATGGCAACCATATTTTTTTCTTCTTCCTCCTCCTCATCCGTTTTTGTATATTTTCCACTCATTTTCTTTTCGACATAGTGCTCTATTACCTTGGGCATTTCTTCGGGAGGAATAATGTAATCTACCAGGCCGGTAGCTATAGCGCTTGCAGGCATTTGATCATATTCTGATGATTGCGGATCGCTGGTTATCAGCAGTCCGCCGCCTTCTTTTATCGCTTCCATCCCTTCAGTGCCATCAGACCCTGTTCCTGACAAAATAATACCGATGGCTTTATCGCCTCTTTCTTCTGCAAGTGATTTAAAAAAGGTATTAATGGTAAAATTTACTCCCTTCAGCTTATCAGTCAGCAATAGCCTGCCGTCTTTAATCGTCATTACATTTTTGCTGGGGATGAGGTAAACTTTGTTCGCCTCTACAGTCATATTGTTGGTTGCTTCCACTATATTCAGCTTACTGTGTTTGTTAAGCAACGAGGCCATCATACTTTTATAATCAGCCGATAAATGCTGAATAACAATATAAGAAACACCGTCTAAAGGAGTGAAGTCAAAAAAGGTATTTATCTGGTTCATCCCTCCTGCAGAAGCGCCAATAGCAATGATGTATTGTTCACTTTTCATAAAAATATTATAATTAAATTTAAAGGGGGGTTGATAAAGATAGCCCTTTTTAATTCGCATTCTATATGAAGAATTTAATCATAAGTTGAAACGTACAGTAAACTATACTTAAAGCCGTATGAAAATTTGCAAGACATTTTATGAGCCGGACAGTATTACTACTATTAAGCATCTTCCCCGCCAAGGCGAATAGGCGTCAACTTAAGAGTTTTTTGTGGATGGACATTGGTTTTTTGTGGTACATCGTCAGACTGTGCGAAAACTAAATAGTTATGAAGTATTAATTTTTTCTACCTTCTTAA
>CAXUMK010000299.1:0-6522 GCA_964251885.1 uncultured Segetibacter sp.
TCAGACTTAAAATCACACACAACATTTTTCTCGTGAAGTTCACTTTTTACTTATCCTTTAGTCCCTCAATTACTATCAATTTAGTTTGAGCTTCATCAATCAAAGCATTTTTTATTCTCTCTATTAATGGCAAGATTGTTTCATAGTTGTTATTAACGACATTTAATATAATAAAACCTATAGAGTACTTAGAAATGTTTTGCTGAAACTGTAAATTTTTATCAGATGTTATCAGGTAGTCGAAGCCTTCCTGTTCCATAGCGGTGATGAGATCTCCATTTTCTAATGCATTCCAATTTTTATCTTTTACAGAATATATATTACACACATCTCGTAAACGGTATTTAAGTTTTACCGGCAAATTTTCATCAAGTAATACTCTTTTCATTGTAAACAGACGCGAAATTCAGAATATTTTCAAAATGTTCAATAACCTGGATCACTTGTTCTTTTTCAACTGAAGGGAAATCATCCATAAAATCATTAATGGAATGACTTGCCTTTAAATAGTCAAAAAGATTTTTTAAAGGGACTCTTGTGTTAGTAAAAACAGGTTCGCCACTTTGAATTTTAGGCGATATAGTAATTGGATTTGTCATTTTTTATTTATAAGAATGTGCTAATGGGCTAATTTAAAAAATTGAAAATTTGAAAATGAAGAAAATTTGCCAATGTGATAATATGCTAATGTGCTAATTAAAAATGTGAAAATTTGAAAATGAAGAACGTACGTTTGAAATTGGCTAATTGGCTAATTATCGAATTAGCTAATTGTCTTCACACCGTATCCACAAAGTTCTTCTCCACTTTATTAAAGATCACTATTCCAAAAATCAGCAAAACAAAAGTCAGCACGGCAGAATAACCAAAAGAAGACCAGGTAAAAGTGCCCCTTCCTAAAAAGCCCAAACGAAAAGTTTCAATTAATGCAGTCATGGGGTTTGCAGCGATCAGCCATTTGTATTTTGCACTTGCAGCGGACAAGGGATAAATGACCGTAGTGGCATACATGAGTAGCTGGATACCAAATGTAAGCAGGAAAGCAAGGTCACGGTATTTTGTGGTCATGGCTGATATGATCATGCCTGCACCCAAACCCATCAGCGCCATCAGCGCTACTACAGCAGGAAATAAGCTGATTGCCAAGGTTATATGAAAGCTTGTTCCTTTAAAAGCATAAAAAGCCATTACCAGCAGAAAAAGAAGGAACTGTACGCCAAAACGTACAAGGTTACTTACCACAATACTTAACGGCATAATGAGCCGGGGAAAATATACTTTACCAAATATATTCGCATTGTCTTTAAACACTGTAGAGGTTTTAGTAAGGCAGTCGGCAAAATAATTCCACGCTGTTATCCCCGCCATATAAAACAAAGGCCCTGGCAAACCATCAGTTGAAAATCCTCCCATTTTGCCAAACACAAAAGTAAACATGACGGTAGTCAGCAGCGGCTGTATAAAAAACCATAAAGGACCTAAAATAGTTTGTTTGTAAAATGAAACAAAGTCACGCCGCACCAGCAGCCATAATAAGTCTCTGTACGCCCAAACATCTTTTAAATGAAGGTCGAATACATTTTTCTGCGGCCTGATTTGTAAATCCCACGTTTGCTCCTCCTGTATCATTTAATTGCCAATATGCTGATTTGCTAATGTGATAATGTGCTAATTCAAAAATACGAAAATGTGAAAATGAAGAAAGTCCGTTTGCTAACGTGCTAATTTTTCCTGTCTATAATAGCCCTTGTGTCCTATGCGAAAACGATGGCTGTCATCTTATTCTATGAAATGATCCCGGTAGCGTAAAGTGATTTCAAAATTGCTTTTTCATCAATAGTTGAAAATTCTGATTTATCATAAATAGCAGCAAGATATATAGTTTCTTTCTGTATAAGAACGTAAGTGATTACTCTTGCCCCTCCACTTTTCCCCTTTCCTTTACTATGTATTAAAAGTCTTATTTTATAGAGACTATTGCCCAGGGGCTCTCCCATGTTCGGGTTTGCCGGTAATTCATCTATTAAAACAGCAAGATCATTTTTTATAGAAGGATATTTCTTTTGAAGATGTTTAAATTCTTTTTTGAAAGAAGCTGTAACAATTATTCTAAAGCTCATTGAGAAATTCGCTGGCTGTTTGCATATCTGTTTTCCCCTCCCGATGAAGCTTTATTTCATTCATTGCATCACTCATCATGTTACTAAACTTTTCTTTTTCTTTTTCAGAATCAGGTAAAACTGTATGCTTACTTACTAATGTTTTCATTTCCTTAATAAGTTTTTTATCATTAGTATCAAGCATTATTCTTACTAATCTTATCTTTTCTGCTTCTATACTCATTTTTTACGAATTTATGTTTTTTGTGTCCTTTGCTGCTCCGCAAATTCTTTTTTATACACAAAGACACAACTTTAGGAGAATATACATTCAAATAATTTCGTCCTGCAACAGAGAACTCCTAATTTACTTCAGTTTAACCTCATCCTCATTCCTTCTCCTTAAGGAGAAGGAGGCCTTGCAGCAGATTAAAAACAAGCTATGCGCTAACATTTTCTGCTTTTTTTACCCCCTCTCCTTTGGAGAGGGTTGGGGTGAGGTCTTGCCCCCCGCCCTAAAGGGAGCTAAAATCTTCTTGATTCCCCTTTAGCATCTATAGTTTTCAAGTCCCCTTCAGGGGATTTAGGGGTTTTACAGCTTTCAAGTCCCCTTTAGGGGATTTAGGGGTTTTTCCTCAACAGCTTATTCCACCAGCCTACCTTCCTTTCATTTCCATACCCGTAGCCATATCCATAACTGTAGCCATACCCATAGCCGTAGCCATAACCATAACCATAATAAGAATTTACCCCGCTGAGCTTTACGTCATTAACGATCAGCGCCATGTTTGGCAAGTTCTGTTCTTCGTACTGGTCATTCACAAAACTAAGGAGCTTCTTTAAAGTATATCTTTGTCTAACCACATATAAAGTGACATCTGCAAACCGGCTGAGAATTTTAGAATCACTTACCAGGCCTACAGGCGCAGTATCCAGGATAATACAATCATATTCCTGTTTTAAATAAGTAAACAATTCCTCCATCTTATGATCTAATAACATTTCTGATGGATTGGGCGGAACAGCGCCTGAGGGAATTAAAAACAGGTTTTCAGTGCCGTCAATCGGTACTGCAATTTCATTGACTGCTGCCTTACCCATTATAAAGCCGGTTATTCCTTTCGGTTCTTTTATCTTCAGAGATTGGGTGATTTTGGGTTTTCGCAGATCCAACTCAAGAATGGCTGTTTTTTTACCTGCAACAGCCCACACTGCCGCTATGTTCATCGACGTAAAAGTTTTACCTTCTCCTGAGATGGTGGAGGTAACCATGATAACCGGGTGTAAATTGTCTTTTATTAAAAACTGCAGGTTGGTTCTGATGATGCGAAATTGTTCTGATAATATGCTTCTGTCTTTCCCGCCTATGATAAATTGCCGGGTCTTTTCCTCGTAGTGTGCCACTTCCCCTATAATGGGCGCAACGGTGGTTTTGGTAATGTCGGTACGCACCGTTACCTTGTCGTTAAAAAGATCTCTTAGATAAATAAACCCGACAGGCAATAACACTCCCAATAATAGAGACACCAGCCTGATATTGGATGTATTGGGCTGTACCGGATTGTTGGAACTGAGAGCAGGATCAACCTGCGAATAATTAGACACCGTGGAGGCCGAAGAAATCGCCGTTTCTTCTCTTTTTTGCAGCAGGTATAAATACAACCCTTCCTGCACCCCCTGCTGACGCTTGATGGACTGCAACCCCCTTTCTTTTCGTGGCAACGCAGCAATATAATTTTTATTCTGGCCTGTCCTGGCATTTAAATCTCTGATCTGGAACTCGTAATTTTTAATGATGTTTTTTAAATTTTCTAATATACTTCTTCTTACATCTTCCAACTGGTTACTAATGTCCTGCAGCACAAGGCCATTCCCGGTTACCATAGGTGTTTCACGTTCCTTTCTTAACTGCAGCTCATTATACTTTACAATCAGCCCGCTTAAAGTAAGGTCTTCAATTCCCAGGCTGGATGGTACGGTTTTGTTATTGTTTTTCGAGTTGCTTACATAATCTGAGATCATTTGGGCTACCCTTGCTTTTATAGACAATTGCTGGGCAGCGTTTTGCAGTACATTAGTGTTTTCAAAAAACATCTGCGATTGCTTTTCCACATCTATCATCTGGTTGCTTCCCCTGTAGCTTTCCAGGTTTCCTTCAACACCCGACAGTTCATTGGTAACGAGGGCAAGCCGGTCATTAATGAATTGTATGGTATTTTGAGAAACCATATTTTTTTCCTCAATCCCCTTTGCATTGTACTCGTCGATAAAAGCATTTAGAAAATCGGAGGCTTTGGTACTGTTGTCCAGCATCACGACCAACTGGATGATCGTTGTTTTGGTGTTTAAAGGCGCTATTGTAAGACTGCCAAGAATGCCAGCGGCGGCAGTTGTAATCGGGTTCCAGGTAATGATGTATGTAGCAGATTCATTGGCGTGCGTTTCAAACCTTTTTTTAAATAGAAAAACCCAGCCGTTTACCTGTATCCCCCTTTCCCATAAAAAAGGTTTTGGTTTGTCTTTTTCATTGAAGAAATAGGCCCCCCCGGCATCATTTAATTTACTAACCATTACACTAAAAGCCCTGGAAGAGTCTTTTATGGAAAGAGGGATCAATTCAATGGGAGCATCTGCATACAGGTTGGTTGCCCTGATATTACCCCTAAAATAATAATCGATGTTGAAATGGTTTTTTGCCACCACCCTTTCGATCATACTGCGAGACTTCATTAGCTCTATCTCGTTGTCAATATTCACCTTTTGTCCGCCAATGGCGTTTTCAATGACATCGGTTCTTGCAGAAGTACGGGAGGCGCTTTTATCGTCTGCTTTTACCAAAACCAGTGCGGAGGCTCTATATAACGGCGTTTGATATCGCACGTACAAAATGCCGAGCCCTACAAACAGTGCCAGTGAAACAATAAATAATGGCAGGTATGCCAAAAATTTAAACAGCACCTCTGTAGGTGTTGTCCTGGATGCAGAACTACCTGCGTCTATAATAGTGTTGTCCAATAAATAATTTTATTTTCTTGTAATATTTATAATACTAATGAGCAGCGTCAGAAACGAGGCAATGGACAAGCCTAAACCAATATCGCGCTGCACATCGGGATTGGTATTCAATACCTTTAATTTATTTGTATTTGCTCCAACATATACCAGGTCATTTTGCTGTAACTGAAAAACGGGAGATTGAAAAAAAGTGCCGGAGCGAAGATCGATTGTATAATATTTTATTTTCCCGTTCTCTTCCCTGATCACTGTAATGTCTTCTCTTTTACCGGCGTCGGTTAGGTCACCTGCTGCGCCGAGAGCATCCACAACCGTTACCCTGTCCGTCTGAAAGTTTTTTGTTCCGGGCTGTTTTACTTCCCCCAACACATTTACCCTGAACTGCAGAAATCTAACTATAATACCCGGGTCTTTTACATAAGGAGCGATCTTTTGAATTAATACATCATTTAGTTGTGTCCTTGTTAGTCCCGCAGCTTTTACTTTTCCGATCAGCGCTACCTCCACATCACCCGACATATCGACAAGATACCCGCTTGCGGCGGCATTTCCACCAGCACTTGCTCCTCCACCTCCACCGCCTGCTCCTCCACTGCTACTGCCACCCGTGGCGGTATTAGGTAAATTAAAGAGCATCGCCTGCTCCTGGTTAAGGCTTTTACTATACACCTGGATAGATAACAGGTCATTTGCTTGTATCAAAGGGTCTTTAAATTGTACAATACCCATACTGTCTAATCCCCTTTGTAAATAATTAAAGTCGTGATTTATCCGCCTCGAAGAATTGCATGAAATGAGAAATTGAAACAGTAATAATACTAAAACCGGTGTGGTTACCTTCATTAAGAATAAATTAGTTACCCCCCGCCCTAAAGGGAGCTAAAAAGACAATATTGAAACTTAGTTTCAAATACAAGACCTGGAACTTACTCCCTCTCCACTTTGTGGACGTATTGAGTATTTCTCCCTCTCCACTTGTGGAGAGGGTCGGGGTGAGGTGACAGCTTCGCCTACCTAACCCCCATTTCTTACATGAGAGTACAAATTGGATTAAATAATAGAAACGATACTCTTGCTTACGCTCCTGTAATCATTCCTGATTTGGGACAAATATATATCATCTCAAACAATAACAATGAAGGATTTGAGAATTAAAGGTTAACCTTTAAGACAAAAGCTACGTAGCCCCCGCCCTAAAGGGAAGCCCCCTAACCCCCTAAAGGGGGGATTGAAAACGGGAAGCTAAAATATCATCATCATTCCCCCCTTTAAAGGTTTGGTTTTTTCAAGTCCCCTTTAGGGGATTTAGGGACTTTGTTTTTTCAAGTCCCCTTTAGGAGATTTAGGGGTTTGCTTCTTCAAGTCCCCTTCAGGGGATTTAGGGGTTGGGTTTTGGGTTATTCTTCTA
>CAXUMK010000299.1:6532-6829 GCA_964251885.1 uncultured Segetibacter sp.
TTCAAGTCCCCTTCAGGGGATTTAGGGGTTTTTTCAAGTCCCCTTTAGGGGATTTAGGGGTTTGGATTTAGGGGTTTGATTATACCAACTCCAGATCGAAGTTTGACAACAGCATGTATACCAGGGCTACGACAGATGAAAGAATTTTTTGCGTTCCTCCTGTACACTTGCAGTTTTCAATCATATCAACCACTTCAGAACTTTTGTAATAAATCTTTCCCTTTACCCGGTAAAAAGGTAATAAACCGATGCTTCTCCATTTTTGTAATGTGCGTTCACTTACATGCAGGTTCTGCA
>CAXUMK010000300.1:0-6820 GCA_964251885.1 uncultured Segetibacter sp.
TCTTGCCCGCAAGCCTTTTACCGAGCCTTCTTTCCAGGCATCGGGCAAAGCGGGCAACAGGTGTATTTCGCCCGAATGACTTTGAATTAGCATCTCTGCCATGCCCGATGCTCCGCCAAAATTTCCGTCTATCTGAAATGGAGGATGTGCATCGAAGAAATTAGGATACGTACCGCCGGCATTGGCATAATCAGTACTATTATCACCTGTTGCATGCAGCAGTTGGCGCAGCAACAGGTAAGCATGGTTTCCATCAAGCAATCTTGCCCAGAAATTGATCTTCCAGGCTTTGCTCCAGCCGGTTCCGCCATCGCCTCTTAGCTCAAGAGTTTTCTTTGCAGCGGCTGCAAACCCCGGGGTAGTGATGGGAGAAATCTGGTAACCCGGATAAAGCCCAAACAAGTGAGAGGTATGGCGATGGTGCGGATCTACATCTTCCCAGTCTTTGTACCATTCCTGCAGGTTGCCCTTGTGACCAATATGCAACGGATACAATTTGTTTTTCTTAGCAATCAGTTGCGCCCTGAAACCATTGTCAATGCCCAGTTCTTTTGATGCATCAATCAGGTTGGTAAATAAATCCCAGATGATGGACATATCCATTGTGGTTGCGACAGACACGCTGCCTTGTTTACCGGGTGCATAATAAAAATCGTTCTCCGGCGAGACAGCAGGAGCAGTTACAAGATAGCCGTCTTTGTCTTCGGTCAGCCAGTCAAAACAAAACAAGGCAGCGCCTTTCATCAACGGATAAGCCGTATCTCTCAAAAACTTTTTGTCTCCGGTAAACTGATAATGCTCCCATAAATGACGGCACAACCACGGAGCAGCCATAGCGAAGCTCGCCCATTTGGGATCGCCTTTGCCATTGTCGCCAACGGGGTTCGACATAGCCCATATATCAGTATTGTGATGGGCGACCCATCCGTGCATATTATAAAATTCCTTTGCCGTGCCTTTGCCTGTTGTGGCAACGTTTTCTATCAATTCAAATAAAGGCTCATGCATAGCCGAGAGGTTCGTTACTTCTGCAGGCCAGTAATTCATCTGCGTGTTTATGTTGATAGTAAAGTTGGAGCTCCAGGGTGGCCGCAATTCATTGTTCCAGATACCCTGCAGATTAGCGGGTGTACCGCCCGGCCTTGAACAGGAAATCAAGAGGTAACGTGCATAGTTGAAATACATTGTTTCAATTCCCGGATCGTAACCGCCTTTGGAGTAAGCTATCAAACGCTTGTCTGAAGGCATTTCTACTTGTACGCTGTTGGCCGTATCTTTTAAACTAAAAGAAAACCGGTTAAAATACGAATGATAATCCGCAAGGTGATTGGTCAGCAGTGCCTGATACGGCTTTTGGGCGGCTTTCTCAAGATACTGCCCGCAAAGTTTGTTTACATCTTTTCCATCCTTGTCAGGACATTTATCAAAACCATTAAAACTGGTAGCTGCTGATAAAAACAAAAGAACTTCGGTCGTACCGGTTACATAAATGCCCGCTGTATCTGTCTGCACCGTTCCATCTTTTGTTACAGCTTTTAAGCGTAACTGAAAGCGCATGCCGTTACACCCGGTGGTATCAGTATAAATAATGGGTTCTCTGCCAGCTTCGTTATAATAGCTGGGATCAACATGAGCGGGAGCTTTACCTTTTAAAAGCAGTTCGTTGTTCGAAACTACTTCAGTCTGATAATGCAGAATGCTTTTGGCAGCAGCCAAAAAATTTAGTTGCTTAGGTTTATCTGATGTAAGACGGATAACGATCACCTGATCGGGAGCAGACACAAAAACTTCTCTTTGATAGGTAGTTCCATCAATTGTAAACCTTGTGGTTGTAGTGGCATTTTGAATATCTAAATCACGATAATAAGCAGAAGGCTGCGCATTTTTGAAACTTTGCTTTATTATAAGATCAGCCATAGGCATATACGACTCGGAGTACAGTCCTTGCATTTTTTTGGTAAGAGACCAGGCTTTCGTATAATCTTCTTCCTTCAATAAAGCTTCTCTTATTTTTGGTAAGTAGGTATGCGCATCTGGATTTTGATTAATTTTTACAGGACCGCCGCTCCATAGAGTGCTTTCATTCAACTGGATCAATTCTTCGCTTACTTTTCCAAAAACCATCGCTCCTAAACGACCGTTGCCCACAGGCAATGCTTCTGTCCATACTGCAGCGGGTTGCTGGTACCAGAGTTTTAGGTTTTGCTGAGCTGAAACATTACAAATAATTAAACAGCAGGTTAAAAAAGAAAGTAGGGTTTTTATCATAATGGCAGTATTGAAGAATAAATATAATTCTACTTTGCCCAGTTTTAGTATTTGTTGTCTTTTGGTAACCAGCAGTTGTATTTCATGGCAACTCCGGTTGCGTCGCACACTTGTGCCGTATCTTTTTATGGCAGCTTTTGAAGAAAGTACACAAAAACATCGTTGTAATAGAAATAAAACAAACATCAAATTGCTGCAAAAGATAAGGCCTTCACAAATAGTTTTGTAAAGGCCTTATCTTTTATATTAGTAAACGTCGATATTATCTCCTGGTATCAGAACCGGGTCTTTGCTCCTGTTCTCTCGGCTTAAAGTCTGGTTTAAATTCCGGTTTTGGCATAAGCGCCTTACGGCTAAGTTTAAACTTACCGGTTTTAGGGTCAAGTCCTATCAGCTTAACTTTTACCACATCGCCTTCGTTCAATACACCTTCCATTGTTTCCAAACGTTTCCAGCTTATTTCACTTATGTGCAATAAACCTTGCTTGCCCGGCATAAATTCAACGAATGCACCAAACTCCTTTATTCCTTTTACGGTTGCCTCATATACATCACCTACCTGCGGAACAGCTACAATGCTCTTGATCCAGGCCACAGCTTTATCCACACCTTCTTTTATAGGTGAGAATATGCTTACTTCACCTACATTGCCAACCTCTTCAAGATTGATAGTTGTACCGGTTTCGCGTTGAATTTCCTGTATCACTTTACCCTGTGGCCCGATAACTGCGCCGATAAATTCTTTGTCAATAAACAATTTTTCCATTCTTGGTGCATGTGGTTTCACCTCCGGACGGGCAGCAGGCATGCAGGCATACATGGCATCAAGAATGTGAAGACGACCGCGACGTGCCTGGTGTAATGCTTCGGTCATTACTTCCATGCTTAAGCCATCTACTTTAATATCCATTTGCACACCACAAATTCCATCACGGGTACCGGTAACTTTAAAGTCCATATCACCAAGGTGATCCTCATCGCCCAGAATATCAGTAAGAATAGCATATTTACCATCTTCACGAGTGATCAAACCCATAGCAACGCCGCTAACGTGTTTTGGAACAGGAACACCAGCATCCATAAGAGCAAGAGAACCGGCACAAACCGTTGCCATTGAAGATGAGCCGTTACTTTCCAAAATATCGCTTACCACTCGTACTGTATAAGGATAGTCGTTACCCGGCATCATTTGCTTTAAACTGCGCATAGCAAGATTGCCATGCCCTACTTCCCGGCGTCCCACACCCCTCATCATCTTAACCTCACCTGTAGAGAAAGGGGGGAAATTATAATGAAGAATGAAATTGCTATAATCTGATTTAGCAGCGCTTTCAATCAGCAATTCATCTAATTTAGTACCGAAAGTAACTGTTGTAAGAGACTGAGTTTCACCTCTTGTAAACAACGCAGAACCATGCGGAGTTGGAAGCGGATCAATTTCCATTGATAATGGACGAACATCTTCCAAACCACGGCCATCTAACCTAACGCGGTCATTGAGCATCATATTCCGTACTTCTTCCCATTGAAGGTCAGCATAGTATTTTTTAGCCAGCTTTTTATCTGAGTCAGTGGCATCTTCACCTAAACTTGCAATTAATTCCTCCTTTACAGTACTGAAAGCTTCACTTCTTGCATGTTTGCTGGAGCCGCTTCTTGCAATCAAACCAACTCTTTCCTTAGCAAATTCAGATACTTTGCTCTTGATTTCTTCGCTTTGATGTGGTTTAGTGTATTCGCGTTTACCCGTTACACCTACCTTATCTCTTAATTCCTGCTGTGCTTTGATATGCAACCTGACAGCATCATGCGCCGTTTGTAAAGCACTTACCAAATCTTCTTCAGAACATTCTTTGGCCTCACCTTCAACCATCATCAGGTTTTTGTCGGTAGCAGCAATAATAAATTCAAAATCAGCTTTTTCTAATTCAGAGCGGGTAGGATTGATTACAATCTCACCATCTACTTTAGCAATTCTTGCCTGGCTGATGATTTCTTTGATAGGAATATCAGAAACAGCCAATGCTGCAGAGGCCGCAAGACAGGCTAATGAATCAGGCATCACTTCAGTATCGCTTGAGATCAGGCTAACCAACACCTGCACTTCACAAAAATAATCTTCTGGAAATAGCGGACGCAATGAACGGTCAATTAAACGGCTTGTCAGTATTTCATAATCATTCAGCCTTGCTTCTCTTTTGAAGAAAGAGCCTGGAATACGTCCGGCAGAGGCGAACTTCTCCTGGTAATCAACTGACAAAGGAAAGAAATCCTGTCCTTCGCGGGCTTCACGGTTTGCTACTACTGTAGCTAATAAAATACAATTGCCCTGGCGAACGGTGACAGCGCCGTCAGCCTGCCGGGCTAATTTTCCGGTTTCAATTGTTATTTCGCGGCCACCGCCAATACCGAAAGTAACATTAATAGGTTGAGATAACATATAGATAACAATATTTGAGTACTATGCAGAAGTACAGAAGAGAGGGACAAGATGTACTTAAGCTTGGTAATTAGTAAAAATGTTTGAACAATACAGTACAAACAAAAAAAATATTCCCAACTGTATTTGTAAATAAGTTGGGAATACTATCATCATAGGGACAAATTATTTTCTTAAGCCTAATCTTTCTATTAATTGCCGATAACCTTGCAGATTGTGTCTCTGTAGGTAAGTAAGTAAACTTTTACGTTTGCCCACAAGTTGCATAAGACCACGATGCGTAGAAAAATCTTTTTTGTTTTCTTGTAAGTGCTTTGAAATCTGGCTTATCCGCTCGGTTAGTAAAGCCACCTGACCTTCAATAGAACCTGTATTTTGCGCTCCGCCACCAAATTCAGTAAAAATGCTTGCTTTTTTTTCAGTTGTTAAAGACATCTCGAATTGTTTAAATAGACACCAATTTTTTAAATTTCTTATAAGTGGCTGCAAAAGTAGGGTAATATAACAAAAAGCCGAAATTATAAAATCAAAATTTTTGATAATTAAAATAGCATTGAAAAGCTGTTTCCTATTTGAATTGCCCGAAAATTCAAGTACATTAGTATCATTCTTTAAAATTTAAACATCCCTATATGAGTAAAATTGAACAAATCGAGCACTGGGGAGAAACGCATCACCCAAAATGGCTCGACATCATCCGTATTGCGCTGGGTATTTTTCTTTGCTATAAAGGAATTGATTTTCTCCGAAATATGGGCGTTATGAATGACCTGATATCGCGACACATTTCTTATGGTTCTTTCTTCACTATCATGCTTGGTCATTATATTGTCTTCGCTCATATACTTGGCGGTATCTTTCTGGCGCTGGGAGCTTTTACCAGGTTTGCCTGTCTTATTCAAATACCTATTTTACTGGGTGCAGTCCTTTTTGTCAACTTTTCTAATGATATACTAAGACCTTATTCAGGATTAATCATTTCTATATTGGTATTGCTTTTACTGATTTATTTTCTGATTGCAGGTAATGGTCCCTGGGCTTTTAGTTTTGATGAGAAAGAGGAAAAGGTAAGAGGGAATTAAGCTAACTGTTATCTCCATTTTATAATGGATTTATAAGCCGCAGGTTACTAATCTAAATGCTACATTAGCTTAATAATTGCTATAATAATACCTGCTACAGCAATCATTGTTGCGATTGTCCATTTAAAAAGATCGTTCATTTTATTAAATAGTTCTGCCCGTAAATCTTTCAATTCTAATTTTAGTTCGGTTATGTCTTGCTTTGTTGGCATTTCGGTTTTCTTTTCTTCAAACTTCTTATCAATCACAAACTGCAGATCAACAACTACTTTTGTTGCATCCTCTTCATTCTGAAAATACTTTTTAAGTATTTTATACATCTCTAAAGTTTGTACTGTACTCATCGTTTTGCTTATTGCTTCAAAGATAATGATATAGAATTATATAAGAGTAAACCAACTATTTGGGCTAATTCTTTTTTTGACGTTCAAATGATATAAATGAAAACCCGGAAAGGGTTAAATTAAAATAACTGGGGTTGCAACCGTAGTTGCTTTAAATATGGTTATTATATTCCCAGGTAGCTTTTAAATGTCATTGTTTTACATTACTTTTCAAGCTAATTAAAACTTTACATAAAATGTCAAATCAAGAAATTGCGCAGCGCCTGTATGAGCTATGTCAACAAGGTAAGGGTGACGAGGCGTACAAAGAATTATTTTCTGAAGATGCCACCAGCACCGAACCCAACATGACTAAAGGGGGAGAAATGGAAACCGTAGAAGGCATGACCGCCATAAAAGAAAAAGCTCTTCAGTTTCAGAGTATGCTTGAAGAAATGCATGGCGGTTATACGAACCCTCCAAGCGTATTTGGAAACCATGTTTTCATTGAAATGGGTATGGATGCCACCATGAAAGGAATGGGCCGCATGGAAATGAAAGAAATGGCGCATTATGTAATAGCTGATGGCAAAATTATAAGTCAGGAATTTTTTTACTAAGAGTTCTGCATTTACAAAAGCACTTCATTTAATTTATACTTCGCAAGGGATAAATTAGTGACTTTGCCCAATAAAGGAAAAAAGTAA
>CAXUMK010000301.1:0-6817 GCA_964251885.1 uncultured Segetibacter sp.
TATCCATTCTTTTTTCCGCAAAAATAATCTCTACTTGTGTACTAACGGTAGCTCCACGAGGAGAAGGAGCGGTAGGATGAGGTCTTGCTGAATAGTTAAAAAAACGTCTCAAGTGTGCGACGCAACGATGTAAAATAGTAGTAATTCAGCCCGGCTCAAAAAAAGTCACTCATTTTTATGCGGTGGGAAGTATAAGAAGAGAAATAGCAGGAATGATAAAACAATGAAAAACAGGTAAAACATTCATTCTGCAGAAAAACGATTAAAATAAAATACCGTGTTTTTCACGGGTTGTACGCCAAAATCCTTTTATAATATTGCCTGATGAATAAATTGCTGTCAGCCGATAAGGAAAGTCTGTTTAAATATGAAGTACTTCGCTCAAGATTAGCTATACGCGATTTTTTTTTACAAAACATAACCAAAGAGGTATATGAAAATGTGGGCCAGGTTCTAAGTGTTGTAAAAATGCAGCTTGCCCTCTCACACCCGGGTAACAATACACAGGCAGATGAAAGCATTGAATCTGCCGAACAACTTATAGGGCAGTCAATAAGAGACCTCAGGGCAATGTGCAAAAGCTTTTACCCCGATGCAGATATTGCAAAGGAAGAACTCACTGCTGCTTTTGAAAACTCCATTAAAATTCTTTATCAAAATACAAATGCTGCAGTCGAAATAAAAGGGGTAAGAAAAGATATGCAACCAGAACTGAAACTGGTTGTTTTTAAAATGATACAGGAAATATTAATTGCAATTAAAAAGGCTTCAGAAGAATTTCTGAGCCTGGTTATTTCTTACACAAAAAAAGGAGTAAATTTTATAGTAAATTATACCGGCAAAGCAATAGCGCTGAATGAAGAAATCAAAAGCAATGCGGCAGATACTGATTTAACACTGCAGCAAAGAGCAGAACTTATTGAAGGTACATTCAACATATCTAAAAGTAAGACGGGAATAACTGCGGTAAAACTAACATCACCCTTAAAATTGTCTTTTTATGAATAAAAGCACAAATGTTGTTTTGGTAGATGATCATGCCTTGCTTAGAAACGGGCTTGCCTCTCTTGTAACCAACCTGGGATATGAAGTTTTGTATGAATGCAGTAATGGCAAACAGCTTATTGATAAGATTAATAAAAACAACTTACCGGAACTGATATTGATGGATATAAACATGCCCGAAATGGATGGATTTGAAACAACGCTATGGCTAAAAAAGAATTTTCCTTTGGTAAACGTCATAGCATTAAGCATGTACGATGATGAGAACGCGATTATCAGAATGATTAAAAACGGGGCAAGAGGTTATATTTTAAAAGATACGAATCCTACTGAATTGAAACAAGCCATTGAGTCGGTAATGTCAAAAGGATTTTATTACTCCGATTTGGTTTCAGGAAGATTAATACATTCTATCCAGGATGAAGATGAAGACGATAATAAAAAGAAACAGGTTCTGGATTTAAGTGAAAAAGATATAAAATTTCTAAAACTGGTATGCACCGAAATGACCTACAAAGAAATTGCGTTAAAAATGAATCTTAGCCCTCGTACTATTGATGGTTACAGAGATGAATTGTTTCAAAAACTAAACGCAAAAAGCCGGGTAGGATTGGTATTGTTTGCTATCAAGAACGGAATTGTGCATTTTAATTAACCGGCAATACTGCGCAACGGATAAAAAGGTGAATAGAAGTTTTTTGAACCGGGCTTAATTACTACTATGAGTCAACTGTTGCGTCGCACTCTTATACTTTCATTCTTTACTCAACTATAGCCAAAGAGTTACTCATATCCCTTGACAACTATAAGTAATTCTCTCACTCCTTCCCGGAAACAGGCAGACAAATTTTTAACGTGGTGCCTCTTCCCAATTCGCTATTTATTGCAAACTCAGCGCCTATGATACGCGACCTGTTTTTGATGTTGCGCAATCCCAGGCCGACGCCAATACTGGGGTTGATAGCCGAAAGTTCAAAGCCCTGTCCGTTATCCGAAATTTGTAATGAAAAAATACCCTGGTTATACGAAACATGTGCAGTTATAACAGATGCATTTGCATGTTTAAGTATATTATTTATGGCCTCCTGAAAAATGCGGAAGAGTATTAATTCATGGTGAAGGGAAAGATGGAAAGCGTTTTGTTCATCTATTAAAATCGTTTCGTATTTGCCTGTCTTCCTGATCAGTTCAAATTCATATTCTATAGATCTCATTAAACCCATATCGTTTATAAAGTCGGTATTAAGGCTTTTAGACAGATCACGTAAATCCTGAATTGCTTTTCCTACCAGTTCTGCCGAAGAATTGATTTTTTGCTGCAATGCAACCGGCTCATTGCAATTCATTGTATTGATAGTCAGTTTTACAAGACTTAGCACCTGACCAATATTATCATGAATTTCAAGAGAAATGTTTTTCAAGGTCTGTTCCTGAATTTCGAGCCTGCTTTCAAGAATTTCTTTTTCAAAATTTACCTTAAGCTGTTCCTTTTCTCTCAGGTATTGCAGTTGCTTTTTCTGGTATAAAAGAACAAGCATAATTATTCCAATCGCAACAATCAGCAAAAAAAAAGTAATGATATAAATAGGAGTACTGTCCATTATAGAAACTTCTTATGGTTAATTAACCAGACGACTCCGGTTAATGTAATAATGGAGCTTGTAAAAAGTATGCTGTTCTGAACTGTCCAAAATACGGCACGTTCTTCTGGCGTTGGATACTTATAATAAACAATGATACAGAAACAACCTAAAAAGTAAATTAAATATCCTGAGACGAGCCAAAAATCAAACTGATGTAAGATATTAATCTCGTTGACATTTGTAATAGTCTCAAAAAAATAAAGAAGCGAATAAATAACTACACTGAAAAAACAAAATGCCCTGACGTAATTATTCTCGTACATCAATTGCTTCAACAACACGTCATAATAAATAAAAAGAAGAACGTTTATGACAAACAAAATAACGACTGTGTTTTTGTTATTTCTTTTTATAAGTATCGCATGAAAATAATAAGGAAAAGTACAACTGCTTATAAAAAAAAAGATATTGTAAAGCAAGTTATTTTCGCTGAGGCAGCATGCTACAAACAATATTAGCGTTGCAAATAAATAATAAAAAAAAAGAACCGTTCTCTCAGTTGATTTTTGTCTGCTTTTTATTAAAAAGACTAAAACAGCATACATCAAATAAGACAACGGTTCAAGAAAATCTTTGAAAAAATCTTTCAAGTCAGCGGCTTTAATTAATATTTTTTAACCTGAATAATTGTTGTCCTTTAGATTTTCATCCTCGGTAGAATGAGCAACTGTGTAACATGGTCTTGGGCACCCTCTTTCAGCCGATGCTAATTTTTGGTGATTGCGGCTATAACCTTCTGCAGTAGCATGCATGTTCCAAACATTGCTTCCTGCATCGGGATTGAATGAATAAGAACCCGAAAAAACGATAGTAGAAACATCGTGGAGTTTCAGGAGATTTTCAATCTGCTTCCTGGAAAACTGGACGTCAAATTTTAATTCGTTAGTCATTTTTTTATTTTTAAAGTTTATCAAATAAATATATATCATACTCAACAGCTTTGCAAGTTTTTGAAATGAAGCATCTGTTCTTCCAGCTTTAATTTGACACTACTTTTAAAAAAAAGCAATTCAGGCTAATACTAATACAGTAGCGAAGATATTTTTAAACGCTCATTTCTAAAATGGGAAAATAACTTTGATAAGAAGGTGTTTTTACCTTTTATGATAAAGCTTATAGTTATTTTCCTTTTTTAATTACTGCATTTCTTACCTTTTCTAAAGTTTGTCTTTTAACAATTACTCCTCTGCCAAACTGACACAATCAAAACTAAATATCCTATTTTTGCACCCTTAATTTTTTTCTCTTTACATGGAAACCCTCGAATTAAAAGGTAAAGTGCATAATGAGTTGCGGCAGGGAGAAGCTTTTGCTCCTTTAGCTGTTGAACCCAATGTTTTAAAGAAGAAGTTTTATATAGAAAGTTATGGCTGTGCAATGAACTTTGCTGACAGCGAAATTGTAGCATCTATACTAAGCAAAGAAGGATTTGGTGCCACCAAAAACTTTGAGGAAGCAGACCTTGTGTTGGTAAACACCTGCTCTATACGAGAAAAAGCCGAAGCAACGGTTAGAAAAAGACTAACTGAATTTAAAAAGGCTAAACAGGCAAAGCGCGGAATGCTGGTAGGCATTCTTGGCTGCATGGCAGAAAGATTAAAAGGCAAACTGCTCGAAGAAGAAAAATTAGTTGATTTAGTTGTCGGACCAGATGCTTACAGAACCCTTCCGGCTTTGATACAGGAGGCGGAAACCGGTCAAAAAGGAGTAAATGTTTTATTAAGCCGCGATGAAACTTATTCAGACATCTCTCCTGTTCGGCTAAACAGCAACGGGGTTACTTCATTTGTAAGCATCATGCGGGGCTGCAACAACATGTGCAGTTTTTGCGTGGTGCCTTTTACAAGAGGCCGCGAACGCAGCCGTGATTCTTTTAGTATTATCAATGAATGCACTGAGTTATTTGACAACGGTTACAGAGAAGTGACGTTGCTGGGCCAGAACGTAGACAGCTATTACTGGGTAGATGAACAGAAAGATGTCATAGTAACCTTTGCAAAGCTGCTGCAAATGGTAGCACAGGTAAGTCCTTTGCTGCGGGTTCGTTTCAGCACATCGCATCCTAAAGACATAACAGATGAAGTGTTGTACACGATGGCGAAGTACGAAAATATCTGCAAGTACATTCACTTACCGTTGCAAAGCGGTAGTACCCGTGTGCTGCAATTGATGAACCGGACGTACACACGTGAATGGTACATGGCAAAAGTTAACCGGATAAAAGAAATCATGCCCGATTGCAGTATCAGCAGCGATATTATTGCTGGCTTTTGCACCGAGACAGAAGAAGACCATCAGGATACGCTCTCCATGCTGGAGTACAGCAAATATGCTATGAGCTACATGTACTTTTACAGCGAAAGGCCGGGTACACTTGCAGCACGCCGCTTTGTTGACGATGTTCCAATTGAAATAAAGAAAAGAAGACTGGATGAAATAGTAAAACTGCAAAACAGGTTGTCGCAGCAAAGCAATTTGTCAGATATTGGCAAGACTTTCAAAGTATTAATCGAAGGCAATTCCAAGAAAAGCGAAAACGACTGGGCAGGCAGAAGCAGCCAGAATAAAGTAGTGGTTTTTGCTAAAGGAAATTGTAACATGGCAAAAGGCGACTATGCAAATGTGAAAGTGACCAGCGCCACCGGCGCTACATTGATCGGAGAAATTGTTGAATAAACGGTTTGAATATAATTGATAAAAGACTACGGGAGAATGTCGCCAAAAGATTTGCGGATGAACGAAATGCGACGCAACGATGTTTAATTAAAAAACAAAAGTTTGTATCAAAATTGCTTCTACAATTATGGTTAAATAAATAGTATGGCACCGTTAATTGCTGAAAATAAAGAAAGAATAATTTCAAGCTGCAACAAGCATAAGCTAAAGTACGTGTATGTTTTCGGCTCTGCTGCAAGAGCAACTGATTTTACACACAACAGCGACATTAACTTTCTGTATGCTTTTGACAAAGAGAAGATTGAGTTTGCTAAATATGCGGATAATTATTTTGATTTTAGATTTAGTCTGGAAGATTTATTAAAAAGAAATATTGATTTAGTTCCTGAAGAAAGGCTTACTAATCCTTATTTAATAAATAGCATTAGCCGGGATAAGATTATCATTTATGGAGAAGGACATTAGAAAATATCTTTTGGGGGCCAAAAGTAATTCTGACAGTTTTAGAAGATGAGATATTGCCTGATGATGAGGCTAATCACCTTTATGCTACTGCCATAAAAAGTGGAGCATTGGAATATATTTTTGAAGAAGGAGAGCAGGAATACACGATTGAAGACTGCAAAACAAAATAATAGATCAAAAACTTAAAACAGCACTTTTGCTTCAATAAATGGATCTTCAATCAATTAAAAACAGGTTTGGAATTATAGGCAACAGTACGGCTTTAAATCTTGCATTAAACGTAGCTGTTCAGGTAGCTGGTACCGACTTAAGCGTACTGATAGTGGGCGAAAGCGGTGCGGGTAAAGAAGCCTTTTCTCACATTATACATGCCTTATCATCCCGAAAACACAATCCTTTTATAGCCGTTAACTGCGGCGCAATCCCCGAAGGCACAATTGACTCTGAATTATTTGGGCACGAAAAAGGTTCATTCACCGGCGCTGTTGACAGCCGCAAAGGATACTTTGAAACAGTAAGTGGCGGCACCATCTTTCTCGACGAAATCGGCGAAATGCCCATAGGCACACAGGCAAGGCTTTTACGTGTGCTGGAAACCGGTGAATTTATTCGGGTAGGTTCCTCCAAAGTGCAAAAAACGGATGTGCGGGTAATCGCTGCAACAAACCGGGAACTGCTTGAGTTTACACAAACAGGAAAATTTAGGGAAGATCTGTATTACCGTTTAAGTACTGTGCCAATAAGAGTGCCTGCATTAAGAGACAGGCAGGAAGACATTATACTGTTGTTTAGAAAATTTGTAATCGACTTTGCAGAAAAATATAAAACCACGCCGGTACAGTTGGATGAGGAGGCTAAAAACCTGTTAATTAACTATCCCTGGAAGGGAAATGTGAGAGAGTTGAAGAATATTGCAGAGCAAATTTCTGTTTTATCTACCGAAAAACAGATAGCTGCAAAACAGTTGAGACAGTTTTTACCTGAAGCAAATATCAACAGGTTGCCCGTTCTTGCAAGTAGTGTTAACG
>CAXUMK010000302.1:0-6786 GCA_964251885.1 uncultured Segetibacter sp.
TAATTATATTAACCCATTGGGGTTGTTATAACTATACTTCAAGGAACCATGGGTTGCACCTGTGGCTACTTTAATTTAACCCTTTCAAGGTTTTCATCTCTGTCGTTAGCATTTCAAAATTGATTGTTTATACAAAAGTAAAAGGATGAATACTATTCAAAATTTCACTGCTATTATAGAAAGGGAAGATGATGTATATGTGGCTTTATGTCCTGAACTGGACGTGGCAAGCCAGGGAAATAGTATAGAAGAAGTTAAAGCTAATTTGCACGAAGCAATAGAATTATTTTATGAATGTGCTTCAAAAGATGAAATTGAATCAAGGTTACAAGAATCATTTTCCTTTGTTAAAAATAAATTCAAATAAAGCATACTCTATTAATTTAGTGGGATATTACTTACCTTCGTTCACCTTAAAACAAAAAAATCTTTTTTATGAGTTTACATTTAGGAGATGAAGTTCCAAATTTCACTGCCAATTCAACTGTTGGCGAGATAAACCTGTATGAATACCTTGGTGATAGCTGGGGTGTCTTATTTTCTCATCCTGCCGATTATACTCCGGTTTGTACTACCGAATTAGGTCGCACGGCGGCATTGCAGGAAGAGTTTGCAAAGAGAAATGTAAAGGTGCTTGCACTAAGTGTTGACCCACTCGACAAACATCGTGGCTGGGTTAACGACATTAACGAAACGCAGAATGTAAATGTCGATTTTCCGATAATTGCTGATGAAGACAGGAAAGTAGCGACTTTATATGATATGATTCATCCCAATGCGTCGGCTACTGCAACCGTGCGTTCTTTATTCATCATTGGGCCCGACAAAAAATTGAAACTGTACATCACTTACCCTGCAAGCACCGGGCGTAATTTCCTCGAAGTCCTGCGTGTCATTGACAGCCTGCAGTTGACTGCAAATTACAGTGTGGCTACACCAGCCAACTGGGAAGAAGGCCAGGACGTAATTGTGGTTGCTGCTGTAAGTACAGAAGACGCCATTAAAAAATTTCCAAAAGGGCTAAATATTGTGAAGCCGTATTTGCGTTATACACCTCAGCCGAATAAGTAAATAGAAATAGAAGGATTGAGAATAAAAAAGGATTGTGATAGTAGTTTGGTAACTGTTTCCATCACAATCCTTTTTTGTTTCTATCGTTTTTCTATCAGATAAAATATATTCTGAAAAATGAAACAGAAAAATATATCCACAGTAAAGTAAACAAAATATGAATTGTTGTTTCCCGTTTTTTGCCTTTCCAGAGTTCAGATGAATAGCCAAAAAACTGAATAATAAGTCTGACACCCCAGAATATACCAAAACCTAATGAAATACTTTTCCCTAAATGAGTTGCCACTATTTCATCAGAAGATGTCAAACACAAAATTCCCATAAGCAGAACTGTAAAAGCAATAAAAAAGGTATGAACATAGAAAAGTTGCCTGTTAATTAAACTCAATGATTTAAGTTCATTGACCCAGTCAAAATATTTTGGAAATATGAAGTGTATCAAAGCTAACATTATTAATAGAACACCGATAACTTTAAGCTGTAGCTCCATTTTTTTCAAGAGTAAAGATTGTTATAAATGGCGTGATTTTCCTTTCTGATTTAATTATTAAGTCTGATAATTTAAATGTTCTGTACCAGCTTTGTTTAGATAGAAAATGAAAGAAACCAATATTGTAAGCCATAAAATTTGCTGCATCTCTCAAGTGCTCTGTCATAAATATTTGTCCGCCTGGTTTCAATATTCGGTAAAGTTCTTTAAAGAAGATTAATCTTTCATTTTCATTTCTTATTTCATGCGCAGATAATGTAACAAAAATCTTGTCAATTATATTATCTTTTAGAGTAAGGTTTGAAGTAGTTATTCGTTTTGTATCAGGATACGAAGGATAGGCATTTCTTGCTCGTTTTATAGAAACTTCTGTATGTTTTATTGGATTGTAAAAATCTAAAACTATTAATTCTGCATTTTCGAATTTTGCTTTTAGCAAAAAACTCGTTTCATCAAAACCTGCGTGTATATTAACAACTTTTATGCAGTCATTATTGTCACCCAGCCAATTAAGTTTATATAAGTTGGATATATCATAAACGTAAAATGAAACAAGTAAAGAAATTAAAGTTGTTGTAAATAATAAAACGACTAATAAAGAAATTAAAGAATGGTAATGTCCAGAAATGTGCTTGTTTATAATAATCAAACCAATAAAAAATCCAATTGCTAAAATATAGAAATGCCAGTTAAATCTCACAATATTCCAAACACCTTGAAAAGGTTTTCTTACTTGATCCATTGCTCTGTTTTACCTTTTTTCCAATGATATGGAATGTTCTCGATTATAAAAGCATTTGCTAAAACTGCATCCTTAAGGTTAAAAGTATTTAGAAATTCAAAATCATAATTAATAACTTTTAAAGGTTTAGGTATCCAATTCTCCCTAACACCTTCAATTATTAAAACGGTTTTGTTATCTGAATTGTAAGTGAATGTAAAGGGTAAAGGACCTGCAAATCGTCTTGCTTCTTTCCAATCTGCAAATGGTGAGTTGACTGGAAGTTGAATTTCTGGGGCAGTGTTGTCAATTTTAACTTGGAATTTCGATTGAATTGATGTTATCTTTCTATTTCCGTTTTCACTCGTTTGTAAAATATCTGTTGTCGTGTAATTATAATGCGTAAAAACATTACCTAATAATTCCATTTTCTTTTTGTTCGTTTCAGATTTAAGAATGTATAAACCTCTTAATCGCTTTCCGGCGTTGCTATTGTAGCGCACAAATATGCGATATCCAATCAAAAAAAAGTTATTTCCCATAAACTTGGGAAATCCTTTTGGTCTCAGTCCTGTGGTATCAACCATTGCTACAGCAACAAATGCCCACTTATCTTTAAAGGTGTCTAATTTTAAACATTCCGGAATTATATCTTGAAGTTGCTCCTTCGGAACGGCAAAAGTCAAAACTGTAGAACTTTCAAAAAAAGCTTCAATTGCAAATGGGTGATTTTTTAGGAATGAAAGCATATTAGATTAGCTTATTGTTTTTTTATCAAGGAAAAACTGGTTGAAGTAAATAATCAGTATAAATAGAAATGCAAAAAGAGCATTTAGCTTCCCCCATAATAATAAGTCTGGAACAAGAAAAAATTCAAGCATATTCATTATTGCAATTATTATGATTTGAACTATGGCATTGATTCTTGATTTAATTCTGCTAACGATCCAAATCGCCATAAAGATTTCGGAAATTCCTATTAGCTTAGTAAAAAGCGCCGCGTGTTCATTTCCTAAAATTCTTCCCACAATTTCCTGGTGCCTCCGCACAAGATTTAAAACTTTACAAAAAAAACCATTTACAAACCAAACTATTGCAATAAGATAAGTAAGTGTTTTATGCATTGGTTTTCTCTTTTTAATAAACTGTGGCTACTGTCAGAATAATGCAAGTTATAATGCGCAACTCTTTAAATGTAACTATGAAAACCCCGCTTCGACATTGAATTAGCACATCAGCACATTAACTCGTGGTTCTTACGTTCTTTCTCAATTGCTGCAGCAATGCTTTTATATCTTTTGGTAAAGGCGCTTCCAGTTCGTGCTTTTGGCCGTGGGCATCGGTGAAATGTAATTGAGAAGAATGAAGGGCAAGACGGCTGAGAATGGGTCGTTCTTCGAGCTCGTTTTTACTAAGTTTAAATCTTCTTTTTATAGAGGATAGTAAAACCGGCTGACCATCGCCGTATAATTCATCACACACAATCGTGTTGCCAAGATAGGCGGCATGAACACGTATCTGGTGGGTTCGCCCGGTATGTATCTGAAACTGCACCCACGAGTACAATCCAAACTCTTCAAGTACTTTGTAGTCTGTGACAGAATGTTTGCCTTTTTTGTGCGTCATCATCAAAGTCGTTTTACCAGGCTTTTCCATTATGGGCACGTCTATTCTTCCTTCCCTGTTCATCATGGTGCCGTTAACAAGACCGAGGTAAATTTTCTCTACTTCACGCCCTTCAAATTTTTGAGACAGGTCTTTGTGTGTTTCTTCATCCTTTGCGAAAATGATGAGACCACTTGTGTCTTTGTCAAGCCGGTGAACGGTATATATTTTTCCAAACTGATGTTGTAGTAAACTTTTCAGCGAAGGATCTTTTCCAAATCGGTCAGGAATAGATAATAATCCTGCAGGTTTGTTTATGGCTATAAAATGCTCGTTTTCGAATAGTATATCAAACTTCATGTTAACCCCCAAACCCCCTGAAGGGGGCTTTTTTAAAAACAATAATTAAGAAAAGCTGATAAAAGATTTGCGGATAAACGGAGCGTCGCAACGATTTTAAATCAGGGAACAAATGCCGGCTCCAAAAAAGGCTATTCTCTCACTTTTACAAACGATTGGTTCATAAACTTGAGTATCCTTAACTCCTTTTCTTTCAGGAAACGCCACCTGCCGCGCTGGACGTCTTTCTTTGTGAGGCCGGCAAACATGACCCGGTCGAGACCTTTTACATCGTATTTGAGGTGTTCGAAAATACGGCGGACAATACGGTTGCGGCCGCTGTGAATCTCGATACCGATCACACTTTTATCTTTTGCATCGGCATAAGCAATTACGTCCGGTGCAACAAAACCGTCTTCGAGCGTAATGCCTGCAGCAATTTTATCCATGTCGCTTTTTGTGAGGGCACGGTCGAGTTTTACTTCGTACACCTTCTTTACCTCGTGCTTTGGATGCGACAGCTTTTGCGCAAGCTCGCCGTCGTTGGTTAGTAATAAGACACCGGAGGTATTGCGGTCTAAGCGGCCAACGGGATACACCCTTTCATCGGTGGCGCTTCGCACCAGGTCGAGCACCGTTTTTCTTCCCTGCGGATCTTCGGATGTGGTGATATAATCTTTTGGCTTGTTTAAAAGTATGTATACAAAGTTGCGGCTGGGTATTACCTTTTTGTTGCCCACTTTTACGATGTCGGTTGCCGAAACTTTCATTCCGGGATCGGTTGCAGGAGCGCCGTTTACAGTCACTTTTCCATCTTTAACCATAACAGCAGCATCGCGGCGTGAGCAAAGGCCCCCATGAGCAATGTATTTGTTTAAGGGCATTACTTCACCTGAACCTCTTTCTGTAGCGGGCTGAATTGCAGTAGTTTTAACAGGAGCAGTTTTGCCGTTAGACGGTCTAGCTACCGGTGGTCTTGCCGTTACCGCCTTATCAGTTACAGCTTTTACTTCTATACCCGGTGTTTCTTTTTTGGGATATTTATTAGGTCGCCGTGTTGCAGACGGAGGAGTACCAACAGGTTGTTGTTTTTGCAGTCTTTCGGCTCTTTTTCTTTGGAAGTGCTCTTCTATTGCAGCGGCTCTTTCTTTTTTCTCTTTCTTTTTTTGTTGCTTGATTTCTTCTTTAATCGCACTTCCTTTTTTTTGTTTTACAAACTTCTGGAAGTTGTCGGTGCGTGAGGGCATAATGCTTGTGTTTAACGCTTGCTGTTTTACAACAGTAAATAAAAATACCGGGGCGAAGGTAGAATTAAAAAAGCAGACCGGTGATGGCCTGCTTTAGAAGCTGATCAGGCAAACTCCTTTTTGCTCATCCAACAGATGAAATAAATATTGCAGCTTTTCTTCTTTCTTCATCTTTTTGTCACTTTTTGCTTGCCCAAAAAGTAACCAAAAAAGGCAGCCGAAAATGAAACAGCCCATTTTCGGCGAGGTATTTCAATTAAGCTTTTGTACTACTGTGGTGAAGGTCATTAGAGCTTCGATGCCTTGACAATTAGCAAAACGCTTTTATACAAGACAATCAAAAAAAGAATACGTAATAGGTACAAATGTTTAAGAATTAAAAAAGCAGACCGGTGACGGCCTGCTTTAGAACGTGAGTATATCTCGTACTTTTCAAATCATTTAACAGCAGTACGGTCAGGACGATTTTTCTGATGGTTCTTTAATTCTGCTTTCTGATCGTCTGTAAGTAAAGCCTCTACATCTAATCTGTGTTTTTTCATCATACTTTTCATTTGCTCTCTTTTTTCATCCTGTGTAAGGGATGTATTTTGTCTTACAGATTGCAGGTCATTTTTAAAAGCTGAATTTAGAGAAGACATTTGTGCAGATTGATCGGGTGTCAGGTTTAAGTCTTTTGTAAGTTCCCGAACGCTGCGTGCATGCGCACCATCTTTGCCACCTTTATGATCTTTTCTAAGGGCTTTCATTTGTTCCTTTTGCTCAGGAGTAAGCACAGCAGCTATCTTTTCTCTGTGGTCTTTCATCAGCGCTTCACGCTTTTGTTTTTGCTCATCAACAGTAATATTTCCCTGGCTGCGCAAATCTTTCATTTGCTGTCTGAAGCTCTCGTTGATTGTTTTTACCTGTGCTTTCTGGTCGTCGGTTAAGTTGAGTTTGCTTAAGCCATCACCGCCTTTAAACTGTTTGTGCCTGTACTCTTTTTGCTGACCATTATTTTTATAGGTGGAACTGTCAGTTGTTTGCGCCATTGCCGAGAAACCCAGAACAACCGCCATTAAGCCAAGTGCTATCTTTTTCATGTTTTTGTAATTTTAATAAATAATAAAAGATAGACGATGATTGATAACGCGGGTTTAAAGGAGTATTCCCAGAAGGGTGTTAATGAAATTAAAAGAAAGTGGGGAGGGAGGAGGACTTGGGTAATAAGGCAAAAGGCAATGGGCAAGGGGCAAAAGGCAAAAGGCAATGGGCAAAAGGCAAAAGGCAAAAGGCAAAAGGCAAAAGGCAAAAGGCAAAAGGCAAAAGGCAAA